>JBBSEZ010000147.1:0-20818 GCA_038239195.1 Gemmatales bacterium | reverse complement strand
CCCACGCGGCGCCCCGACTACCACGTGGGCCTCGAAGACTCGGCCCACCCTACGCGACCACCCCCTTGAAGGAGCCTTCCCACGAGCAAGCGCACCAAGGCCCGGGCCGCCATCGTGTCCGATCCCCTGCCCCATGCGGCCCCGGCCGCGCCGCCGTCGGGCCCTGGCCCGGACTCGTTGCGGCGCGTGCTCCTGGTCATGGTGACGGGGCTGCTCGTGGCCCGGCCGGTCGTGCCGGGCGAGGCGCCGGGCCTGACGTCCGACCTCGAAGGCCCCGGCGGAATGTCGCTTACCCTGCTCTGGCTGCTCGCCGGCCTGCTCTGGGCCTCCTGGCGCCTGTGGTCGGGCAGGGGCACCTTGCGCCTCGGCCTGACCGAACTGGGCCTCTTCGTCCTCGTCGGGCTCGTCTTCCTCAGCGCCGGGAGCGCCAGCTACAAGTACCCCGCCTGGTTCATCGGCTGGGAATGGCTCTGCCTGGTCCTGGCCTTCTTCATCGTGCGCCAGGTCGCCGCCGGGCCCGAGGAACAGCACGGGCTGCTCTGCGCGCTCCTCGCCTCCGCCGTCGCCCTCTCGTTGACCGGGCTCTACCAGGCAACCGTCGATACGCCGCGCGCCGCCGCCCTCGAGCACAACCAGAGCTTCGACTCCCTCGCGCGCTACCTGGCGTCGCGCCAGTTCAACCTGAGCAAGACCGAGGTCTACCAGCTCCACCAGCGCCTGGTCGATCGCGACGTCTTCGCCACCTACACCTGGCCCGCCAGTTTCGCCGCCTACCTGGCCCTGCTGCTCCCCGCCCTCATCGGCGCCGCCGTCGCCAGCTACCGCGGCGGGGGCTCGCGCGCGCAAACGGTGCTCGCCGGCCTGTGTGCCCTCACGGCCGCCATCGTCCTCCTGATGACGCACAGCGGCCCCGCCATCTTCGCCCTGCTCGTGGTCGCCGTGCTGGCCCTGGCCTGGGTGCGAAGCGGGTGGGAGCGCCTCGGCGTCGTTGTCGGTGGGCTGGCGATCCTGACCGGCGGCACCTACGTCCTCCTCCGCGCGGGCGGGCTCGATAATGCCGCCTTCCAGGCCGCCTACGAGGACCGCCGCGACGTCTGGTTGGCGAGCTGGCGCATGATCGAGGGCAAGCCCTGGCTGGGCGTCGGCCCCGGCAACTTCGCCAGCTTCTACCCGCACTTCATGGCCGAGACCGCCTGGGAAAAGGCCCGCGAGCCCCATAACTTCGCCCTCGAAGTGTGGGCCAACTTCGGCGCCTTTGCCCTGCTGGTCCTGCTGCTGGTCCTCGGCCTCTGCTTCTGGCGCCTCCTCGCCTGGTGGAGCGCCTCCACCCCTGTCGCGGGGGAAGCGCAGCGCTCGCCCCCGCCGTTGCCTCCCCCCGAGCCGGGGGCCAGCTCGACCTCGACCGTCGGCTGGGAATACTACCTGGGCGGGATGTTCGGCGTGCTCATCGGCTTCGTCCTGCGGGCGAGCCGGCTGCCGGCCAGCGACGTGCTCGATGAGGCGATCAGCGCCGGCGTGCGCTCGCTGGCGTGGTTTGCCGCGTTCGGGCTCCTGGAGCGAATCGCCTGGACCAACCGCGAGCGCGTGGGCTCGCTCCTGGCGGGGGCGGTCGCCTGTTTGCTGTGCTTCCTGGTGGGCGACGGCATCGGCTTCCCGTCGGTGGCGGGGCCGTTCTGGGTGGTGCTGGCCCTGGCGCTGGCCATCGCGGCGCCCCCCGCGCAGGAGTGGCTGAACAAGCAGCAGGTGTTGCAGTTCGCCCCCGTGCCGATCCTGGCGGGCGTGGCGCTGGCCTATGGGCTATTCATTTTCGTGCCGATGGTGACCAGCGCCAGCGACACGCTCAAGGCGGGGAACAACGGCGCGCACTTCTACCAGGACGTGCTCCAGCCCTCGAGCAAGCGGCAGGTCAAGGAGCCGGTGAGCTACATCCACAAGGAGATTATCGGGCCGCTCGAGGCGGCCGACCGCGACTCGCCGGGGAACGTGAACACGCACCGCAAGCTCGCCCGCTGGTGGGCCGAGCTGTGGGCGCTGACGACGTCCGAGCAGGGGGCCCAGCTGCGAGCGCTTCAGTGGATGGAGCGGGCGCAGCAGACGAGCCCCGAAGACCAGCAGGTGTACCTCGACACGTACGAGTTGCGCATGCAATTGCGCCGCGCCACGCTCTTCATCGCCACGCGGATGGAGATGCAAGCTCAGAAGGCCGAGGAAAAGGCGCTGGAGGCCCGGGCCAAGAAAGACAAAAAGACCGAGGCCACCTCGATGGCGCAAGCCAGGGAGCTCTATCTCCGCTCGGCGGCCCCCACCCAGCATGCCTGGCAGCATCGCGACGCCGCCATCGGGGAACTGCGCAAGGCCATCGCCCTGGGCCCGACCGACGCGCCGCTGCACTATCACCTGGCCCGGCTCTTGAACGAAACAGGCGACGGGAAGGGCGCCCAGAAAGAGGCGCGTGAGGCAATCCGCCTCAATCGGCTCTCCCGGCACCCCTTGCGCAAGTTGACGGACCAGCAGCGCGAGCAAGCCCTACGGTGGGCTACGGGAGAGGGGGCGGAGAAGGACGAGATCATGCTTGCCAGGCGAAGGCGGGAAGAGTAGGATCGGGAAAAGATGAGGAACTGCCTGCGAAACGATCTCAGGCGCTCAGGTCGAGCCAGTGTTCGAGAGACGCCATCCCGTAGCGCAGGGCGATTTCCTGCGCCGGGCCGGTGGCGGCGGGCGCGGGAACGCAATCCTCGACGTGTTCGATCGGCAGGGAGGCTGGCTCGAACGGGGTGAAAACATCGGCCCAGTGCGACGTGTCGCGCATGCCTCTACCCTCCTTGAACGTCCAGACGCGAAAGACCGCAAGATTGGAAGTGTGCGAAAAGAGGGGGCGTCGGCCCGGCGCTTTCAGGGTGCTTCGCGAAAGGTTGATTTGCCCGGCCGACGCCTCACCGCGATCATTCTACGCAGCGAGACAACCCCTGAAACAGAGACGGCGCTGAATTGCCTTGCTTTTGTGCGCCGGGTGGGGAAGACTTCTCCGAACAGTAAAGGGCGGCAAGGGGCGCCGGTCGCACAGGACGAGTGGGAGAAAAGCACCATGCCCCTGTGGCTGTTCAAGCAGGAGCCCGGCTGTTACAGCTTCTCCGACCTGCTGCGCGACGGCAAGACGACGTGGGACGGGGTCGCAAACGCTCAGGCTCGCAACTACTTGCGGCAAATACAGGCCGGCGATCGCGCGTTCTTCTATCACACGGGCAAGGAGAAGGCCATCGTCGGCGAGATGAGGGCAATCGGCGAGGCCCGGCCGGACGAGGGGGCCGACGATCCGAAAGCGGTGGTCGTCGAGGTGGAGGCGGTGCGCAGCCTGAAAAGGCCCGTGACGCTGGCGGAAATCAAGCAGGTGCCCGGCCTGGCGAGCTGGGGCCTGGTGCGCCTGCCGCGGCTCTCGGTGATGCCCGTCACCGAGGAGCAGTGGCGGTGCGTCGAGGAGCTGAGTCGGCGAGGCGAATGAGCCAACCTTGGCAGGGCTTGTTAGGCGAGGTACAATTTACTCGGAGCTCGGAGAGGGTTGTCGAGTTCGGGGCGCCGCCTTCGGGTGGTCTATTCCCCCTTATCGACAGGAGCCGCCAGCGATGGCCGTCCTCGAGGCGATTCAAGGACATGCTCCGGCGTGACTTCCGCCGATCCCGCCCCGTCCGATGACGGGGCATTGCACGCTCTCTCCCGAACGCGCAACAACAGGAGGCACCCCCCTTATGGCGCGCCCTAGCGCCAAGTCGGAACTCAACGGCAAAGACTGTACCTCCCGTCGCTCCGACCGTTTTCTGAACGGTCTCAAGGCGGCGGGCTCCGTTACCTTCGTCTCGCACGTTCACCCGGACCCCGACAGTCTGGGAAGCATGATCGGCCTGGCCCACCTGGTCGAGACCTGCCTGGACAAGCCAACCCGCCTCACGCGCGACGGCATCATCAGCCGGGCCGAGAACCGGGCGATGGTCGATCTGCTCGACATCGAGCTCTGCCCGGTGGACAAGGTGCCCTGGGACGATGCCGATAGTGCCGTCGTCATGGTCGATAGTCAGCCGAACACCGGCCGGCACAACCTCGATCCCTGCGTTCCCCTCTATGGCGTCATCGACCACCACGACACCCCGGGCGACCTCGACGACATTCCCTTCGTGGACGTCCGTCGCAGCCTCGGCGCGACGTGCTCGCTGGTGACGAGTTACCTGATGGAGCAGAACGTCTCTCTGCCGTCGCGCCTGGCCACCGGGCTGCTTTACGGCATCGAGACGGAGCTGAGTGGGTATCCCCGCGAGGCCAGCGCGCTGGACGACAGCGCCCTGCACTACCTGTATCCGCTGACGGACAAGGACCTGGTGGCGCGCATCCGCAACGCCCGGCTGCCGCAGAGCTACTTCGGCTGCCTGGTGCAGGCGCTCCAGAGCTCGTTCATCTACGACCGGTTGATCGTGAGCTGGGTCAACGAACTGCCGCAGCCGGAACTGGCCGCCGAGGTGGTCGATTTCCTCATCCGCTTCGAGGAGGTCGATTGGGCGGTGTGCGGCGGCGTCTACGAGGACCGCCTGATTTTGTCGGTGCGGGCGGGCGTGGAAAACGCGCACGCCGGCGAGATCCTCCGCGAGGTGGTCGGTAAGATGGGCGGGCGGGCCGGCGGGCACGACCGCCGCGCCGGCGGCACCCTCTACCTGCCCAGCACGTCGGCCAACGCCGTCGAGCAGGTGCAGGCGGAGCTCCGCAAGCGGCTGCTGCGAGCGCTGCACATCGACGAGTGCCGCGGTCAGCGCCTGGTGTCGCGCAAGGAGATGTTGCAGAACTTGCACGCGTGATCGCAACGGGGCCGCGGTTAGCGCCGCTTCGCAGAAGCGTCTTGGTCCGCACGCTTCTGCGAAGCCTCGCTAACCGGCGCCCGACACGTGCTGGAGAGGTGGGCCGATGGGCACCTGTCACCAGTGCGGCGCCCCCTTCACCGAGGCCGTCGGCTTTCGCGCGGTCTGCCCGGCCTGCTCGGCCTATCTCCACTGCTGCCTCACCTGTCGCCTCTACAGCCCTTCCGCGCACAATCACTGCCTGAGCCCGACGACCGAGCCGGTGCGCGACGTCGAGGCCGCCAACTTCTGCGAAGAATTTGAGTTCGTCGCCCGCGCCAAAGCGGGCGACGCGGGCCCGGCCAAGAAGCGCTTCGATCAGTTGTTCGGCGAGTGAGCGCGCTCACCGCCCCCCGGCCTGGCCGAGCCGATAGAACAAATATCCCAGCGCCCCCTGGAGCGCCAGCAGCCCCAGCACCAGGGCGATCCAGAAGCGACGTCGGCGCACGAACTTCGCCGCCCGATACGCCCACCCGGAGCGTCGCGCCTGCACCGGCTCGCCGCGCGCCCAGCGGCCCAGGTCGTCGGCCAGTTCGCGCGCGCTGGCGTAGCGTCGCTGCGGCATCTTCTCCAGGCAGTGCAGCACGACGGCATCGAGGTCGGCGGGGACGTCGGGACGATGCTTGCGCGGCGACGCCGGCTCCTCGAACTGGATGCGCCGCATCAATTCCGGCGGGGCCGTCTCCTCGACGGCCGCGTACAGCGGTTGCAGCGTCAGGCACTCCCACAGGGTCGCGCCCAGGCTGTAGACGTCGCTGCGCCGATCGACCTGCCCGGCCGCGAGCACCTGCTCCGGGCTGGCGTAGCGCAGCGTGCCGACGAACTGGCGCGTGCGCGTCAGTTTGCCGTCGCCCTCGTCGGCGAGCTGGGCTAGCCCCAGGTCGAGCAGCACGGCCCGCTCGCCATCGGGGCTCACCACGACGTTGCCCGGCTTGACGTCCCGATGCACCACCCCCGCCTCGTGCAGCGCGTGCGCCGCCTCCGCCACCTGGCGCACCAGCTCCACGATCTGTTTCACCGGCAGGGCCGGCAAGTCCGCGCGAGGAGGGATCGACGCTACCGGCGCGGGCGGGGGCGCGCCGTCGCCGGTGGTGCTGAGGGCCTGCTGCCAGGTGCGGGCCTCGGGCGCCTGGTGGGCACACAAGGCCGCCAGCGTCGTGCCCTCGACGAGCTCCATCGCGTAGAACCAGAAGTCGCCATCGCTGCCGGACGTGAACACCTTGACCAGGTTGGGATGGCTCACCCGGCCGAGGGCACGGATCTCGCGCCCAAAGCGCCCCTCGGAGCGGGCGTCGCGCGTCTTGAGCAGACACTTCAGCGCCACCTGGCGCCCCACCGACGACTGCCAGGCTCGATGGACCACGCCCATGCCGCCAGAGCCCAGCTCGCCCAGCACCTCGAACTCGCCGATGGTTCGGCGGCTCTCGGTCGCGGCCTCCGGCGCGGAGACGTCGCCTTCCCCCGCGCGCTTCCCCCACTCCTCGACGCGGGCGGCATCGACGGGCATGTCGAGCACCTTGGCGAGCAGTTCGCGCTGGGCGCCGGCCAGGTCCTGCTGCTCGATCGCCCGGCCCGAGCTGTAGCACAGGTATTCGGTGCGACCTCGGCCTCGGCGGGAATTGAGGAACAGCACCTCCTCGCTTTCCGCGTCGAAGACCGCCAGCGGGTGCAGGCAGACGAGGAGGCCCGGCATGGTGGCGGGGGGCAGCGTGCCCCCTCTTTGAAAGAGAGATTTGAGAGCGGCGAGGGTGCCGCGCGAGGAGAGGCACGCTTCGAGGTAGAGGCGCCCGGGCCGGGGCAGGCTCGCCGAGGCCGCGTCCGGCACCCGCAGCGGCGTCAGCCGTCGCACCGCCTCCCCCGTCAGATCGTCGCGCTCGACCATCCAGTTGCCGCCCGTCTCGCGGCGCACGTCGGACACGTGGATCAGCCGGCGGCCCGCCAGCACGTCGAGGCGGCCGAGCACCTCGGAAACGCCGGCGAGGAGCGCCCGGCCAACCCGCTCGTAGAACTCGTCGGGCCGCTGGCCGGGGGCGCCGTGGCCCAGCTCGCGGTTGCGATAGCGCACCAGGCGCTCGAAGAGGTCCGGTAGCCGCACGGTGGCGCGGGCCCCGCCGGCGCTGTCGAGCGCCTCGCGCAGGGCCCCGTCGAGCCCGGCGGCGCGCGGCAGGTCGGCGCGCGCCTTGCCGGCAAACTGCTCGCGCACGGCGACGTAACCTGGCTCTCCCACGTCGGCCAGGGCGGGGACGAGCAAGCGCACCAGCTCCCACCAGTGGCCCAGCGCGGGTCGGGCCAGGTTGGTGAGCTTTTCGGTGATCTGCGGTGCCGGATCGGGTCGCTCGGCGTAGACGACGATGGCCCCCGAAGCGAGCAGTTTCAGGGAGGCCTCCCAGAGGAAATACGCGGCCTGGTGCAGGTCGAGCGGCGACTTGGCGTTGCAGGCCAGCCGATAGAGCCGGGCCAGCGGCAACGGCAGGCGCTGCAGCAGCTCCTCGTCGCACTCGGGGCCGCGAAGCATGAGAACGGTCCTCCCTGGCAAGCGGGGCGTCAGCCCCCTGTTGAAGGTGCCTCGACAGGTTCTTCCCCCGTGATGAGCCGCGCCGAACGGCCGCGCGTGAAGTAGTTCCACGCCCATTGGAACAGCACCAAGACGCGGTTGTCGAAGTGGACGATGTAGATGAGATGGATGCACAGCCACGCCATCCACGCCAGCCATCCCGACAGCCAGATCCAGCCCAGGTCGGCGACGGCGGCCGCGCGCCCGATGGTCGCCATGCTCCCGCGGTCGCGGTAGCGGAACGGCTTGCGCGGCGGCTCGCCTTTCAGGCGGCGCACGATCAGGTCGGCGACGTACTTGCCCTGCTGCATCGCCACGGGCGCCACGCCGGGCAAGGGCTGCCCAGCGGGGGAGGGGTAGTTCGCCAGGTCGCCGATGACGAACACCTCGGGCCGGCCCGGCAGGCTACAGTCCGGCTGAACGATCACGCGCCCCGCCCGGTCGAGCGGCGCCCCCGTCGCCCGCGCCAGGATGGCCCCCAGCGGCGACGCCTGCACGCCGGCGCCCCAAAGCACCGTGTGCGCCCGCACCACCTCCGTCTGCTCGCCGGTTCGCACCGTCACCCGGTCGGGCTGGACGTCGGTGACGGCGGTGCGCGTCCGCACCGTGACGCCCATGCGAGCCAGGGAGCGCTCCGCCTTCTGGGACAGCTTGGGGGGGTAACTGCCGAGCACGCGGTCGGCTGCCTCCAACAAGAGGATGCGGGCGCTGCGAGGGTCGATGGAGCGGAAGTTGCCGCGGAGCGTGTAGTGGGCCACCTCCGCCACGGCGCCGGCCAGTTCGACGCCCGTCGGCCCGCCCCCGACGACGACGAACGTGAGCAGGGCCTGGCGCGCGGCGGCGTCGGTGGCGCGCTCGGCCTGCTCGAACGCCGAGAGCACCTTGCGGCGCATGGTGGTGGCGTCCTCGATGGTCTTGAGCCCGGGCGCGTAGCGCTCCCATTCGGGATGGCCGAAGTAGTGATGGCGCGCCCCCGCCGCCACGATCAGCGAGTCGTAAGGCACCGCGCCGTCCTTCAACGTCACCACGCGTTGCTCGAGGTTGAAATCGACCACCTCGCCGAGGAGGACGCGGGCGTTGCGCTGTTTCTTGAGCACGGCGCGCAGCGGCGCCGCGATGTTGGCGGGGGAGAGGGCCCCGGTGGCGACCTGGTAGAGCAGCGGCTGGAACAGGTGGAAGTTGCGCCGATCGACGAGGGCCACCTCGACGGGCGCCTTGCGGAGCGCCTGCGCCGCGTAGAGGCCGCCGAACCCGCCGCCGACGATCGCAACGCGATGCTGGCCATCCATCGAGAGCTCCCCGCCCCACAAGGCGAGCGGCAGGACTTGGTTTGCTGTAGGACGGCTCTCCCGAGCCGTCCTACAGGCTATGCTTTTTCCTGCCGCTCGCCTAAACGGAAACAACCGCTCGTCGCCAGGCTTCCGAAGGCCCGAGCGCCGGCGGCGAGGTCATTGTACTTGGAACGCGGACGAGGGGAGGGCTCGCAAACCGACAAGAAAGAGACGGGCCCGGGAGGACGGGCTTGCCGCCATCCCGGGCCCCTGGTGTCGTTCGCGGCGCCTCGGCCTCAGTGCTTGTGGCCATGCGGCGCTGGGGCGGGCCGCGGCGCCGGCCTTGGAGCGGGGCGCGCCGCCGGCGCCGCATGGGGGGCCGGTCTCGGGGCGGGCCGGGCGGCCGGGGCCGGCCGATGAGCCGGGGCCGCGGGAGCCGCCGGCGGGAGCCGCCGCTCCACTGGCCGCGGTGCCAGGGGCGGGCTGGAGGAGTGCGGTCTGGGCAAGGTCGCTGGCGCCGGACGAGGCGCTGGGCGCGGCCCCGCCGCGGGCCGCGGGTGAGGCGCGATCATGGGCGGAGAGGTGAAGCGCCGCTCCACCGGCCGCGGCCCGGTCGCCGGGCTCGGCGTTCTCATGGGCGGGGATGCGAAGCGTCGGTCTGCCGGGCGCGGCCCCGTGGCCTGCCTCGGGCGCGGCAGGGTCGAGGGCGGCAAGGTGCGGGCCCCCTGGCTGCGAAGGGCGCCGGTGCCGCTCGGTCGGGCGGTGGGCCCGCGCCCCGCCGGGGCTGGAATGCGGGCGACGGAAAGCGCGCCTGGCCGGACGGCCCCGCGCCCCGGGGCTCGCGTTTCCAGAGTGCGCCGGGAGACGGCTGTCGAATGGTAGGCCGTGGTCGTCCGCCGCCGTCCCGCCGCCTCGGCGGGCGACACCCGCGTCAGCCGGGGAGCTCCGGGCGTGCCGGCGTAGGTGCGCAGCGGGCGCACGACCGCCAGGTTGTTGAGGGTCGTGCGGTCGTAGCGCCGGGTTGTCCCGGCCCGGCCGAGGAAGGCCTGCTGGGCCGCGAACGTCCGCGGCGGCAGAGGCAGGTCGCCGCGCACGCGGCCTTGGTAGGTGGTCAACAGGCCGCGCTGCCAGCCCGGGTTGCCCCTGTTCTGCCAGCGGTAGTAGCCGAAAAGCGGATCGCGAGAGCGCGGCCCGTAGGTCGCCCACGGCTGGTAGCCGAGGCGCTGGTAGCGCGCCCCGTAGTAATCGCCGAAGGCGTAGGAGCCCCCCGGGCCCGCCCACAACGACCCCAGCAGGCCGGGCGTGCTGAGGCAGTAGCTCGGCTGGAACGCCCAGCCCGGGCGCTCCCACAGCGGTTGCGTGAAGCACACCGGCGCGAACAGCACGCCGCGGTCTTCGAGGCAGCGGTCCCAGTAGGCATCGACGAAGACGCAGCCGCGCGGCGTCCAGCAGAAGCGCGGCGGGCAGTAGACAAAGCCGGGCTGCTGCCGAAGGTAGAACCCGGGCCGCCACAGGTACCGTGATTCGCGATACACCCACGTCCCGTCCACCCAGGTGCTGTTGTCGTCGGGCGGCGGGATCGACGGCCCGGCCTGGTTCGGCGGTGCGGGCGGCGCATCGACGTAGGGCACTTCCTCGGCGCTGGCCGGGGCCCAGAACCCGGACACCCATTGCCAGCCGCGATCGGCCTTGGCCCAGTAACCGGGCACCCACTTGCGATTGGGCGGGGCCACGCGCCAGAAACCGCTCACCCACAAGAAATCGCGGCGGTCGGCGTCGTAGGCGTAGTAGCCGGGCACCCAGACAACGCTGTCCCCCTCGGGCCGCTGGTCGGGCGGCGTTTCCGGCACCGGGGCCGGCGGTTCACGGTCGATCACGGGCCCCGGCACGGGCCGGCCGCCCGCCTCGCTGGGCTGGGCATAGGCTTCGTGGATCGGCCCGCGCGCCTGCACTTCGATCCCGGCGTTGGGCTGGGCGTCGGCGGGGGGGACGGGAACGGCCGGCGTGCTGTCTCCGGGAACAGCCGGCGGGGCGCCCGGGGCTTCGAGGTCTTGGGCCGGCAGCGGCGGGACAGTTGGCGTTTCTTGCGCCCGCGCGCCGGGCCAGGCGAGAAACAGGCCCACCAGGGTTGCAAAGGCCCCGGCGCGGCACAGATGAGTGTTCACGGTGTCCTCCTCGCAGCCGATCGCAACCGGCGTCTGGTTGCCTACCTTTAATATCAGCAAATCCGAGGCCGACAGGCAGGTGAACGCCTGTTTCCGGGCCCCGGCCCCTGAGCGAATCGTTCAAAGGGCTTTCTTCCCAGAAGGGAACGAATGACGGCCCCCACCTTGCGCTCCGGTTGTCACAGGAACGCGCTTCCAGCGAAGGCGCTTCAGCAGGAAGAGCCGCGCCTGGCCGCAGACGGCGGCGTGGGTCGGCGCTGCTCGCTGCCGGGGCCCGGCGTACAATGCATGTCGATGCCCGCGTTGGCGAGGTCGCGCATGAGCCTGGAGCAGGCATTTTGGCAAGAGATCGCCGAACGGCCCGAGGACGACGTCCCTCGCCTGGTCTACGCCGACTGGCTGGAGGACAACGGCCGCGGCGCGCGCGCCGAGCTCATCCGCCTCCAGATCGAGTTGGCGCGGGTGGAGGGGGACAGCTCGCGCGAGGCACGGCGCCGCTTCAAGGAGGTGCGCCACCGCGAGCGCCAGGTGTTCGCACGGCACCGCAAGGAGTGGCTCGGGGCGCTGGACAAGAGCGTGGAGAGCTATGCCTTCCGGCGAGGCTTTCTCGAGCGCGTGGGGGTGTCCGACAACCAGCTCGTCGCGCACGGCGGCGCCCTGGCCGAGCACCCAGCGCTCCGAACCGTCCAACTGGACGCGGGTTGGGAAGCGGTTCCTGCCTCTTGCCTGGCCTGCCCGCATCTGGTCCACGTCACTCATCTGAGCCTGAGTTCCTCGAACCAGACACTCAACGGCTACGTGAGCCAGCTAAGCCACTTCCCCTGCTTACCTCGCTTGCACGTGCTGGCGATGCATGGGTACGGATCGCCGCCCTTCGCCGTCGGGCCCTTGCTTGCGCTCGACCTGCCGGCGCTAACCGGCCTGACGCTATGGGTCAGCGGCCTGCCCCTCAAGGCCGTGGAAGCGCTCGGCACGCTGGCCTTCCCCAAACTGACGCACCTCGACCTGCGCCACAACGGCCTCGACGCCCAAAGGGCCGTCGCCCTCGCCGCCTCGCCCCGACTGCGGCGCCTCCAGGGGCTCGACGTGCGCGGAAATGCGATTCCCGACAGTGGGGTGGCGCTGCTCCGCGAGCACTTCGGCGCGGCGGTGCAGATCGAGCCGCAGTATGGCCCCGACGAGATTCCGTTCTGAGGGCCCCTCCAAGAGGGCTTGGCTGGACGGAAGGAGGGTAGCCTGCCGTGCCCCGAGGGCGAGCGCCCCAGCCCGGCTCAATCCATGCGGAGCGACCCGCAGCGAACGGTTGAATCGAATTGCTTCCGTCCCGGGAGCGTGCTGGGGACGTAGCGAATCGCGGAGTAATCGAGCGTCAAACGCAAGTCGTAGTGCGTCAGAAATTGCTCGCCGAGGAACGCGCACTCAGGCCGCGGCCCCGCAGGGTCGGAGTCGGGAAGCAGAACCTGGAGGGAGAACGGGACCGGCTCGCCGCCTCGGGCATGGTTGGGGAGGAACAGTTGGGTGGTGCCGATCTGGCAAGCCACGCCACGCCAGCGAGGCACAGGACTTCCTTGCCAGGCGTTGGGAACGGTGTGGTCGCAGACGATGTGGGCCCCTTCTCGCAGCGAAAAAGGAAGGACGGAGTAAGGAACCTCGGGCGTCACCAGGGCAAGTTGCACCGTGCGTGGGGCGCCTTCCTGTTGGCCGGTTACGTCGGTGGGGAAGCCGCCGTGAAGGCCGAACTGCGCGATCGGACAGAGGAGCCCGGGGCCTCCATTCCAGGAGCCCGCAAAGGCCCAAAGGGAGGTACGAAAGTAAGGTCGGGCGCGTGCCATTCTCCGCCTCAGTCAGCTTTCGGTCGAGCCCGGAACTGCTCCATTTGCCCCCGACTGCCTCACGGGCGGTGCGAAGCCTTTTTCAACCCACGGGTGTTCCACGATGGGGACGGCAAGGAGCTCGCTGCTAGGCGGAAGTTGTCGCTGTTGCTGGACGGCTCGTTGTCGCACGTCTTCCATCGCTTCGAGGTGGTCCCTGCCGGTCCCGACCACGATTCGGTTGTGCAGCACGACCACCATCCCGTGGTAGCGCTCGAGGTGCTCGGGTTGGGTCAAAAACCACCCCGCGTCCTCCTGCATCTGCTTCATCCACTTCGCGAACGTGGGGTCCTCGATCGGATGGATGCCTCTTCGTTCGAGCGGGTTGGACATGGCTTCGCCTCCCGGGCCTGCCTTTACCCTACCGCAGCCATTTCGCCGCGTCGAGGGCGAAGTAGGTCAGCACCATGTCCGCCCCTGCCCGCTTGATCCCCGTCAAGATCTCCAGCGCCACCCGCCTCTCGTCGATCCACCCCTTGGCCGCCGCCGCCTTCACCATCGCGAACTCGCCGCTCACGTTGTACGCCGCCACCGGCACCTCGAAGCGCTCCTTCACCCTGCGGATTATGTCCAGGTACGCCAGCGCCGGCTTCACCATGACAATGTCGGCGCCCTCGGCGAGGTCGAGCGCCACCTCGCGCATCGCCTCGTCGCTGTTGCAGGGATCCATCTGGTAACTGCTGCGGTCGCCGAACTGCGGCGGCGACTCGGCGGCGTCGCGGAACGGCCCGTAGAAGCCCGACGCGTACTTCGCCGAATAACTCATGATCGGCACGTGCGCCAGGCCCGCGGCGTCGAGCCCCTTGCGAATGGCGCCCACCATGCCGTCGAGCATCCCGCTCGGGGCGACCACGTCGGCGCCGGCCCGCGCGTGGCTGACGCACTGCGCGGCCAGGAGCGGGAGCGTGGCGTCGTTGTCGAGGTCGAGCCGGCCGGTGGTCTCCGACAGCACTCCGCAATGTCCGTGGTCGGTGTACTCGCAAAAGCACTCGTCGGTGACGAGCAGGGCGCGCTCGCCGTGCGCCGCGCGCAAGGCCCGCAGCGCCTGCTGCACGATGCCGTCGTCTTCGAGGGCCGACGAGCCCGTGGCGTCCTTGTGCGTGGGAATGCCGAACAGGATGAACGCGCGCACCCCGAGGTCGAGGGCGGAGCCGACCTCCTCGACGAGCCGATCGACGCTGAGCTGGTAGTTGCCCGGCATCGAGGCGATCTCTTTCTTGATGCCGTGGCCGGGGCGCACGAACAGCGGCAGCACCAGGTCATTCGCGGTAAGCGTCGTCTCCCGGACGAGGTCGCGAACGAGAGGGTGGTGACGGAGGCGGCGCGGCCTCCTCGTCGGAAACCCGCTTTCGCCGGGGCCTTGGCTCATCTTCTTCCTCTCTCTCGCGCCGGCCGCGCCGCCGCGGCCGGTCGAGGAAATCGTCGATCCTCGCGAGGAAGCGATCGACGTTGTGGCCGTTCTTGCCCCAGTCGATCCACTGGAGCGGGAAGGAACACGCGCTGCGCACGATCACCAGACCGTCGCGATCGACCTCGACCGTTACCGTCTCGCCCCACGACATGAACGAGATCCCCGTCGAGGCGCGATACTCGCCGCGCCCCGTCTCGTTGAACGCCCAGTGGAGGTCGTCGAAGACCGCCTCGATGGCGTCCAGCAGGTCTTTGCGCTCGCACTTGAAGCGAGCGTCCGCCTCGGTGTACGGCGGCAAGCCGATCGACGAGCCTCTGCGCATGACCGGAGCCCTCCCTCAGAACGTTGCGGGCCCCGTTACCCGTTGGGGTCGTCGAGCAGTTCCTTCAAGCGCGGTGCGAGCTCGGCGGGCACCCGATCCAACCACGACGCATCGATCAACCCGACGCCGATCAAATCCTGGATGTGTACCTGATCTTTTCGCCGGTAGGCGATCAGCTTCATCCGCAGAAGCGCTTCGAGGCCAACAATCCGGTAGGGCTCGTTGAAGCGAGGCTCGGCCTCCCCGACGTCCGGCGCCGGGCCCGCGTCCGCCTGCGTAACCTTCTCGCCCGCGAAGAGCACGTGGACCGCGTCGCGCGGATTGCCCATCGGCCCGTCGAGGAACATCTCGACGCCGAACACCTCCTGGCGCACGAACCCGGCCGCGGCCATTGCCGCCGTCGCCGCGTCCATGTCGGACCGGCGCAGCAGAATGTCAACGTCCTGGGTGTTGCGCACGGCAGCCCTGTCCACGCTGGCGACCCAGGCGGCGACGGCGTTCCCGCCCACGATGCCATAAAGGACGCCAGCCTGGTCGAGTGCCGCGGTGGCGCGGCGCAGACGATCGCGAACGGCTTCCACGGCTTGCACCATCCGATCGAGAATGGACGGCCCGAAAAAGACCGACGGGGCCGGCTTCATGGTTGGCCCCCTCACCCGGTATACGTCTTGTTCGCCGCCGCCACGCCCGCTCCCGGCACCACCTTCACGCCTGCCCCGAGCAGGCACTGCTCCAGCGCCGCCAGCAGCAACAGCACGTTCGCCGGGCGGCTGTTGTAGCCCATCAGCCCGATGCGCCAGGCCTTGCCCTTGAAGTCGCCCAGCCCGCCGCCGATCTCGATGCCGAACTCGGTCAAGAGCCGTTTGCGCACCGACAGGTCGTCCACCCCCGCCGGGATGCGCACGGCGTTGAGCTGCGGCAACTGATGCCCCTCGGCCGCCGTGTAGCTCAGCCCCAGCGCCAGCAGCCCCGCCTTGAGCGCCCGGTGATTGCGGAGGTGGCGGGCCCAGCGTGCCTCCAGCCCCTCCTCCAGCAACAGCCGCAGCCCTTCGTACAGGGCGTAGTTCATGCTGATCGGCGCCGTGTGGTGGTAGGCGCGATCCTCGCCCAGATACTTGCGGATGATCGACAGGTCGAGATACCAGCTCTGCACCTTGCTCTTGCGCTTCTCCAGCGCCGCCAGCGCCCGGGCGCTGAACGACACCGGCGCCAGCCCCGGCGGGCAGCCCAGCCCCTTCTGCGAGCAACTGAAGACCGCGTCGATGCCCCAGGCATCGACCGCCAGGGGAACGCAGCCCAGCGACGTCACCGCATCGACCACCAACAAGGCGTCGAACTCGTGGCACAGCGCCCCGAGTTGCTCGATCGGCTGCCAGGCGCCGGTCGAGGTCTCGGCGTGGACGATGCTCAGCACCTTGGGGCGCACCTTTTGCAAGGCCTCGCGGAGCTGATTCAGGTCGAACACCTCGCCCCACGGCCTTTCGAGGACGGTGACCTGCGCGCCGGTGCGCCCCGCCACCTCGATCATGCGCTGGCCAAAGAACCCGGCGGCGCACACCACCGCGCGATCGTTCGGCTCGAGGAGGTTGACCAGGCACGCTTCCGTCCCGGCCATGCCCGTGCCGCTGATGGGGAAGGTCAGCGGGTTGCGCGTCTGGAACGCGGCGCGCAGCATCTCCTGGTTCTGGTTCATCAGCTCCAGAAACTGCGGGTCGAGATGGCCGAGCAACGGCGTGACCATGGCGCGCAAGACGTTGGGGTGCGCGTCGCTGGGCCCGGGGCCGAGCAGCAGGCGCGGCGAGACGTTGAGGGAAGCGGGGACGTTCATGAAGGTGCTCGTTTCTCGTGAGGCGCTTGTCGCTACGACGAGGCGCGGGGGGCCGGTTGCAGTTGTTTCATCCGCTCCTGCACCAGCTTGCTGACAGCCTTGAACTGGGGATGGCCGGCGCCGCCGACCCACTCGAACAGACAGCCCTCGGCGGTCGTCAGCACGGCCCCGGCCTGTTCGAGCCGGCGCAGGGCGACGTCGTGGTCGATGCGATAGCGGGCGGACACGGCGTCCACGGCGACGTAGACGCGGAAGTCGAGCGCGAGCAGGTCGAGCGCCGTGTGCAGGACGCAGACGTGCGTCTCGATGCCCGCCAGCACCACCTTGGGGCGGGCGGCGCGGTGGAACGCCTCGACGACGGAGGGAACGGCGCAACAACTAAAGGCGACCTTGTCGGGGCGCTCGGGCAACCGGCGGGCCAACTCGGGGACGGTTGGCCCCAGCCCGCGCGGGTATTGCTCGGTGGCCTGCACCGTCATGCCGAGCAGGCGCGCGCCGTCGATCAAGAAGGCGACGTTGCGCACCAGGGCGGCGCCATCGAGGATGGCCGGCAGCAACTTCTCCTGAACGTCGATCACCAGCAGCCCCGTGTCGGCCGCCGACGTCTGCGTGGCGTGGGCCATGCGACACCTCCTTCCGCTGTTGCGGATGCTACGGCGGTTGGGCAGTCGCGTCAAGGAAAGGCGCCTGCTGGCCTCGTGTTCCCTGCCCTCCCCCCTCGTATCTTCCCCCTGCCCACATTCTTGCAGGCGCCGTGAAAAATAGGCCGCCCAAGAGCGTTCCCTTGCGGAGTTGACGCTCATTCGCCTTGCGCCAGCCTGCGACGCGCTGTCCTCTCCAGCCCGAAGCACCCCAGGAGCCTCCCCCATGATGCAGACGGAATCGCGCGGCCCCGACGCGCAGTGGATGGTCGAGCCCGGCGGCTCCTACCAGATGTGCGGGCGCACGGTGCCGCGCCTCCCGGCCGGGGCCTACACCTGCACCGTGGACTGCTACGGCAACCAGCACCTCGTCGCCAAGCGCCTCAACGTCGATGACCTGATCGACTTTCCCGACAGCCTGCCCTCGTGCGTGCTGCGCGAGATCGGCGAGTTCTGGAAGCTCGGCGACAAGTTCCGCCGCTACGGCTTCCTGCACCGCCGCGGCTACCTGTTCTACGGCAAGCAGGGCGGCGGGAAGTCCTCGCTGGTCCACCAGATCACCTCGCAGATCGTCACGGGCGGGCACGTCGCCTTCTTCTGCGAAAACCCCTACCCGTTCATCCAGTGTCTGGAGACCTTCCGCAAGGTCGAGCCGGCCCGGCCGATGGTCTGCGTCTTCGAGGACGTCGACGCGATCATCGAGCAGTACGGCGACAGCCTGCTGTTGCAGTGGCTCGACGGCAACCATCAGGTCGATAAGGCGGTCAACCTGGCCAGCACCAACTATCCCGCGAAGCTCGACCGGCGCATTATCGCCCGGCCGCGGCGCTTCGACCGCATCCACCGCATCGACGCGCCCGAGCCGCGCCTGCGCGCCGCCTACTTCGCGCGCAAGATGCCCGACCAGCCCGCTGGCGAACGCGCCCGCTGGGCCCAGCTGAGCGAGGGCCTGCCGTTCGCCGCCCTGGCCGAGATGGTCATCAGCGTCCAGTGCCTGGGCAACGACGTCGAGGAGACCGTGGCGCTGCTGCGCAAGCTCGATCGGCACGCCCCCAACAGCGGAGAGCTCGAGCCCGAGGTGGAGCAGCCCCATACCAACGGCGTGGCGCAGAACGCGTGAAGCGCCCAAACGGCGACCGTTCCCCCTTTAGCCGCCGAGCTCTGCTCGGCGGCTAAAGGGGGCTCGCTCCCTTGCTCATCCCCCGCCGCCGCGCCCAACAAAGCGCCCCAATCGGCACATCCCGCAAAACTCGACTTCACGTCGCGCCCGTCAGATCCGATATAGACGGTAGCATCGCCGATGTTCTGCACGTGGGTGCCGGGATTTGCACACGGGGGCGGGCGAAGGCCCTGGCCTCGGGTAAAGGGTGGTCGCACGCCCGAGTGTCGCTGCTCGGCTGCTGGCGCGGCACTCGCGGCCGGGCCGGGGCGGTTCGTTCCAACGGGGAAAACCTATGCGCGGGAAGTCACTGTGCGGGGGGCTGGCGCTGCTGCTCGCGGCGATCAGCGGCTGCAAGCAGCCGGGCTTCGTCACCCTGGCCGACCTGAATGGCGTGCAGTCGGCCTGCCTGCCCAACCTCGAATGCAAACCGGGGGCGTCGTGCAAGCCGCTCAGCGACGTGACGGGGCCCCCGCCCACCCTCGACAACCTCGACCGCAAGGTGCGGTTCATCTCGCTGGCGGAGTGCATCGCCATCGCCCTGGAAACGGGCTCGCCCGGGTCCCAGAACATCATCGGCCTCAACGGGAACAACGGGAGCCCCGGCTCCCTCAGCCCCTACTTCGACACTTCTCCCTCGTTCGCGGGGCCCCTGGGGCGAAGCGTCAACACCAACAACGACAGCATTCGCGTGCTGTCGTACGACCCCGCCCGGCTGAACTCGGACCTCGAGAACTCGCTCACGCGCTTCGACGCCGCCTTCGTCGGCAGCATGACCTGGAACACCACCGACACGCCGATCGCCACGTCGTTGCAGTCGTTCCAGGCAGGTCAGTCCGGCCTCAACGCCATCCAGACCGAGGCTGCCACGGCCAGCGCGGGCCTCTACAAGCCGTTGCCGACGGGTGGCGTGGCGGGCGTGACCTTCAACGTGCCGTACACTTACACGAACTTGCCGGCCCGCACCAACCCCGCCTACCAGCCGCAGCTGCTCTTCCAGTTCGAGCAGCCGTTGCTCCAGGGCTTCGGCGTCGAGATCAATCAGTTGCGGGCCCAGCACCCCGGCAGCATCATCACCCCCGGCGTGCTGAACGGGGCCCCGACGCAGGAAGGCATCCTCATCACGCGCGTTCGCTTCGACGAGCAGCGCATCGAGTTCGAGCGGTTGGTCCACGTCATGCTGGGCAACGTCGAGGTCGGCTACTGGAACCTGTACGGCGCCTACTGGGGCCTGTACGCCCAGGAGGCGGCGTTGCGCATCAACTACGAGGTCTACCGCCAGAACCGGGCCAGCTACGAGGCGGGCCGCTTGAAGGCCGCCGACTTCTTCAAGACGCGCGGCCAGTACGAGCAGTTCCGCGCCCAGCGCCTCGCCGCCCTGAACACCCTCCTGGACGCCGAGCGGCAACTCCGCGCCTTGATGGGCCTGCCGGTCGATGACGGCACCCGCCTGGTGCCGAGCGACGAGCCGACGCTGGCGCCCTACAAGCCGGACTGGGACACGGCGGCCCGCGAGTGCCTGGCCAACCGGCCCGAACTGCTCCTGCTCCGCCAGGAGGTCAAGGTCGCCCAGTTCAACCTGCTGCTGGCCAAGAACTCCTTGCTGCCCGACCTGCGCTTCACCAGCACCTACGACGTCAACAGCCTCGGCACCCGGCTCGACGGCCCCGACAACAACACCGCCTTCCGCAACCTCGCCAGCGGCGGGTTCAACAACTGGCAGTTGGGCCTGCGAGCCGTCGTACCGCTCGGCTTCCGGTCTGCCTTCGCCGTCGTCCGGCAGAGGCAGCTCGAGCTGGCCCGGACGATGGAGGTGCTCCACGATCAGGAGACCAAGGCCCTGCGCTTCCTGGCCCAGCAGTACCGCCTGCTCAGCACCAAGTACGAGTTGATTCGCGCCAACCAGGCGCAGCGCGAATCGTACGGGGCGGAGTTGAAGTCGCGCTATCAGGAGTACGTCGCCGGCCGCGGGACGCTGGACATCCTCCTGGAATCGCAGCGGTTCTGGGCGACGGCCCTGTCGTCGGAGTACAACGAGATCGCCAACTACAACATCAACCTGGCCGGCTTCGAGTTCGCCAAGGGCACGATCCTCCAGCACGACAACGTCGTGATCGCCGAGGGCGCCCTGCCCCAGTGTGCCCAGGGGCGGGCGGTCGAGCACCAGCGCAAGCGCACCGCCGCCCTCGTCCTGCGGGAACGGGCCAAGGTGGGCGACGGCTGTGGGGCGAACGGGTGCGCGAACGGCGCCCCACAGAATGGCCTGTCGGTCCCCCGGGTCGATACGACCTCGCTGCCGGGCTACCTGCAAACGACCCCGGCCATGACGAACGTGCCGGCCCTGCCGGCCACCATCGTGCCGGGCGACACCTTGCCGGCCCCGGTCGAGGCCGGCATCGAGGACCTGATGCCGCCCACCACGGGGCCCGCCAGCCGCCCGCCGGCCATCCCTCCGCCTTCGCCGGGCCCGCGAGCGCCGTCCGACTTCGGCAGCACCCGGGCGGACCAGCCGCTCCGTCTGCCCGCCGCCCAGCCCTCGTCCGTGGAGGGAGCGCCGCTGCCGCTGCTGCCGACGCCGACGCCGCTGCCGCCGCCGCCGCGGCGGTGAAAAGGTGCGGGGGTGAAAAGGTGAGGGCCGCCACAGGAATTGACGTCTGTCGCGGCCCTCTTGTGCTTTCACCTTGTCACCCCCTCACCTTGTCGCCCCGTCACCGTCGCT
>JBBSEZ010000146.1:0-20855 GCA_038239195.1 Gemmatales bacterium | reverse complement strand
GGCATGGGGTTGCGGGCGCGGGCGGCCGGGGTGGGCGCGGCGGGGGGACTGGCGCTAAAGCCTGACCCACGGCAAGTCGAGGCCGCTTTCAGTCCTTCGGGGCTATGGTCACGCTCAACGCCGGGGGCTGCCTGAGCGTCTGGTACACAACGCAGTAGCGCTCGGTGAGCTTCAGCAGCGTCGCGAGCTGCTCGGGCGTCGCGTCGGTGTCCAGGTCGAAGCGCAGGCGCACCTCCTTGAAGCCGACCGCCGCCTCCTTGCTCACGCCGAGGGTGCCGCGAAAGTCGAGGTCGCCCTCGGCAAGCACTTTCCCCCCACGCACCGGCATGTCCAGGGCGGTCGCGACGGCGCGCAGCGTCACGCCGGCGCACGCCACCAGCGCTTCGAGGAGCATGTCCCCGGAGCAGGCGGCCAGGCCGTCACCGCCGGTGGCGGGGTGCAGGCCGGCCTCGACGAAGGCGCGGCCGGTCTCGACCTTGCACGTGACATTGTCGGCGCCGAGCGCGCCGTGGGCCTTCAGTGTCACGATGGCGGCGCCGGGGTCGTCGCGGTAGCGGGCCTTGACGGGGGCTTGCAGGGCGCGGAGGTCTTCGGCGCGCATGAGCGTGCTCCTTACTTGGGGCGCGAAACGTCCCAGATGAGGACGGTGGTGTCGGTGCTGGCGCTGGCGAGGCGCTTGCCGTCGGGGGAGAAGGCGACGGCGGTGATGGCGCCGCGGTGGCCTTTCAGTTCGTGCCGCAACTTGCCCGACCCGACGTCCCACACACGGACGGAGCCGGTCGCGTAGCCAGCAATGACGAGCTTGCCGTCGGGCGAAAAAACCAAACACCCCGCCGATTCGGTGGACAGGTGGCGAGGCTTGCCAGTCTTCAAGTCCCACAGGTGGGCGCCGCCGGCGCTTGCGGTCGCCAGCGAAGTGCCATCGGGGGAGCAGGCAGGCACGTGCGACCCATCAAAGCCATCCCCCAAGCGCAAGCGAACGCGCCGGGCCTTGCCAGGGGGGAGTGCGTAGAGCTCCTCCTTCTCTGTCCGAAAAAGCAGCAGCAGGTTGCCGTCGGCGGAAATGGCGAAGGTGGGGTCGTTTGCCGCCACCACCGTCGAGCGCAGTTTCTTGCCCGCCGCGACCTCCCACGTCTCGACGAATGCATTCATCCCCCCGGCGTGCGGGGTGAAGGCGAGGTACTTCCCACCAGGCGAGAAGGCAACCCGTTGCCTCCCTTTCGGGACCAAAAGGGGGGAAAGCGCGACGAGGAAGCGACGGGTTTCTTTGCCCGAGCGAAGGTCGTAGGAGCGCACGATGGCTTGGTCGGCCTCGTCAGGGAACGCCACCTTATCCTGCACGACGACCAACTCTTTGCGGTGGGCGCCAAACGCGAGCCCCAGGACGGCGCCGCGGAAGCCTCCCACGCGCTGACGGAGCTTCCCGGTCGCCGCGTCCCAGAGCGCAAGTTCCGGCACGGGGCCCGTCCCTCCCGCCGTCGCGATGAGTGTGCCGCAGAGGGAGAAGGCGACGTGGTGGACGGGCCCCCCCCTCGAACCCATCGCAGGAGCAGGCTTGCCGGTCGGTACGTCCCAGAGGCGGATGTGGCGCCCCCCGCCTGAGGCGAGGGCCTTGCCGTCCGGCGAGAAACTAAGGCAGCGAACCGCGTTGTCGGCCGCGGGGAACGTGCAGTGCAACTCGCCGGCCTCGACCTCCCACACGGAGACGGTCCCGTCCATTCCTCCCGCGGCGAGCTGTCTGCCGTCCCAGGAGAAGACCAGCACCGCCGGGGCTTCCTGGTAGCCTTTGAACGGGCGGAGCTCCTTGCCGGTGGAGGCGTCGAAGAAGCGGACGAACCGGCTGCCGGCGCGAGCCTCAGCGAGGCGCTTCCCATCCGGGGAGAGGGCCAAGGCTGTCGAACCTCCGCGCCGCCCGAACGCGCAAAGGCGCTTGCCGGTTCTGACTTCGTAGACCGAGCCCTCGCGCGCCCCGCTCGATCCAACGGCGAGCCGCTTCCCATCAGCGGAGAGGGAGGGAACCCCCTCGGCCGGGATGTGGAGGCCCAACTCCTTGCCCGTCACCGCATCCCGGACGCGGATGCCCTTGTCCTCCGCGAACAGCACCTGCCCGTTCTGGAAGAGGTTGGTCACGAGCCCCCCAGGCATGCGCGTCGATTTGTGGGGGGCACCACTCCGCGCGTCCCAGCGCCGAATGCCATCGAACCCAGCCTCGATGGCGAGGAGCTGTTTGCCGTCGGCGCTCCACGCGAGCGCCGAACAGAAGCCGCGCTGGGGGCCGTTGCGCCAGACCTCCTTGCCGGTCCTGCTCTCCCAGAGCGCCATGGTTTGGTCCTCGCCGACGGAGGCCAACGTCTTGCCGTCGGGCGCGAAGGCTAGCGCCACAACCTCGCCCCCGTGGCGGAGCCGGCTCGTCCCGATACGGGCCAGCGCGCATGCGGGCAGCACGTCGCCGTAGGGGTCGTGGCGCAGTTGAGGCGGGGCGGCAGCGAACACTGCCGGTTCGACGCCCCGACACGCGAACAGCATCAACAACGCGCCCGACCATCGGAAGTACACGGCTTGCCCTCCTCGCTCACCGCTTCCCCGCGGGATGCCGCCTATCATACCGCACGTACCGCCACGCCGGCCTCCGAAACGTTTCGTCGATCAGCTCGAACAACTCCGCATCGTACTTCGCCAGCTTCTCGCGCGTATCGACGTCGTTGTGGTCGTGGTTCGGCGGGGCGTTGCAGTCGAAGTACGACTGCACCCCCTCCGCCCAGTACTCGGCATGGTTCGTCGCCGCATACGTCTTCTTCCACAGCCCCTTCTTCATCGCCCCGTCGTAGGTCTTTCGCAGCCGGGCGTCGAACGTCGGCTCGGCCACGTTCAGCCCCATCAGATGAATCGCATGCGCGAGCTCGTGGATCAGGATGTTCTCCTTCGCGTACCGATCGCCCTTCAAATTGAGCAGGTTCTCCTCCGCGCAACTGACGGCCGGCCGCCAGCGCGTCGGCCCCAGCCCGCGTGCCCGCCGGTCCCAGTACTCCTTCGGCTTGAGGTCGCTGTGTTCCGGCACGTCGGTCGTCTGCTCCTTCGGCGACATCACGGCCAGGCGTACCTTGTTCTTGATGAGCGCCCTGCGCACGTCCTCCCGCCCGGCCAGCATCCGATCGACGAGGTACGCCGCCTCCAGGAGTGCCTTGTCCGACACCTTCTCGGAGCTCAAAACAGGGAAGCCGCCGGCATCGACGTGCTTCTTGTAGAAGGGCGCCAGCCCGAGCGCCTTGCGCAGCCCCTCCGGCACCGGTCCCACGCGCCGCTCGGCCGCGGGCGGCGCCGCCGCGTCGGCGCGCCCCGCGAGCAGCAACACCAGCGCGACACCTTTCCGGGCTGCTCGCATGCTCGTTCTCCAGGCCCCGCCCGCATCGCGAAACGGCAAGCAAGAGGGCCCCTTCTTGCTTGCCGTTTCGCGATGCGGGCGGGGCTCACTCCTCACCCATCAACTCCTGGAGCTTGCGATGGAGCTGCTTGAGCGTCACCGGCCGGACCATCGCGACGGCGTTGGCGCCAGCGGGGACGTGCCGCGCAAGGTCGGCCTGGTCCTGCCCCAGGATCATGATGCCGGCGCACGGCGAGCTCTTCAGCGTGGACTCGGCGAGCACGCGCTCGAACACCAAAACCCCATCCTCGCCGACCGTCTCGACGTCCACGATGAGCGCGTCGTAGGGCTGCTGGCGGAAGCGGTCGAGGGCGCGCAGCGGGTCGCCGGCCAGGAACACGCGATAGCCCAGCTCCTTGAACTTGTCGCGCAGGGCGTCTTGCAGCCGCTGGTCGCTCTCGACGACGAAGAGGGTGCGCGACGCCGGCTTGCCCTTCGTGCCCTTGTCGGTGTCGCCGGAGACCTCGCGCCGCGCCGCCTTGACGGCGTCGAGCAGCTGCGATGGCGTCTGATAGCGCGACTGCGGGCTCAGGGCCATCATCGTCTCGACCATCTGGTAGACCGAGGGCGGGGCGGCGACCTCGCCGGGGCGCAGCGGTTGCACCTCCTCGAAGCGGCGCTTGGACATGCGCGCGTGCTTGTCCCGGGTCATCACGATCGGCGACCGGCCCGTGAGCGCCTCGGAGAAGACGCAGCCCAGGAAGTAGATGTCGCTCCGCACGTCGCCCGACTTCACCCCCGTCGCCTTCTCCAGCCCGGCGTAATCGACGGTGCGATCGACCTGCTCGCCGTCGCGGGCCAACGCGGCGAACATCTGCGCGAGGCCGAAGTCCACCAGCTTCGCCTCGCCCTGACTGGAGACGAGCAAGTTCGTGAGTTTGATGTCGCGGTGGGTGATGCTGCGCGAATAGGCGTAGGCCAGCCCGGACGTGGCGTCTTCGAGGATGCGCAACGCTTCGGGGACGGAGAGCGTCTTGCGGATTTGCAGGATCTCGCGCAGGTTGCCGCCCTCGACGAACTCCATCGCGATGTAGTATTGTCGGGAGGCGAGGTCCTGGTTGATCGCCAGCACCTCGACGATGTTGGGGTGCTTGAGCGTCAGGCCCACGCGGCCCTCGCGGATGAACAGGTCGATGCGCGCCTGGTCCTCGCTCCAGCGCCGGCGCAGCACTTTGACGGCGACGACGCGGCCGGTGCGCGGGTCCTCGGCGCGGAAGACCCGGCCAAAGCTCCCCGACGAGATCTTGTAGAGCACCTCGTAGCCGCCGAGGAAGAAGCCGTCCACGTCGCCCTTCATGACCTTGCTGGACTGATAGTTGGTCAGCCACCCCTTGCGCTCGAGGACGCGCATCAGGAACGGCAGTTCGGGCTCGGCCTTGCCGCTCTCCTCGCGTGCCTCTTCCAGGGCTTCGCGGAGCTGGGCCTCGGTTATCAGCCCGAGCTTGAACGCGTGCTGGCCGAAGGTGATGGAGTCCAGGATTTCCATGATGGGCTCGGAATGGCGCCTCTTGGCGTTTGATTCGACTGCCGGTCTATTCTACCCGATGCCTCGGGCTTGCCAAGCACCAATCGCGCCCTCCTCGCGCGTATGCTTCCCCACGCGGTAGACGACGGCGACGAGGAGCGCGAGTTGCAGCACGACGATGAACCAGAACACCAGCCGGAACGGGCCCTTGATGGTCTTGTGCCGGAAGACGCGCATCCCGAGGTAGGCGCCGAGGGTGCCGCCGACGACCGCGAGAAAGTGCAGCACCACCTCGGGGACGCGCCGGCCGGCGACGCGCGCCCGGTGCTTGTCGAAGCCGTAATACGCGAACGCGACGAGGTTCACGGAGACGAGCCAGTCGGCGACGCAGTAGTACCACAGGTGCGGCAGGCGGAAGAGCAAGAAGAAGAGGGCCGCGAGGAGCAGCGCGAGAACCACGGCGGCGATGCCGTGCTCGAGCTCGGGACGAGATCGCCTGGGCATTTCTTCTTCCTCCGGGCGCGAAGTTGCTCTTGCGGGGGCGCGGAGGTGGTGATATACCCCCGCCGCTCCTGTTCTGCCAGGTCGGTAGGGCGCGCCCGTACGGGGGGGGGGTTGGGCGCGCGACGGGAGAAGGGAAGGGAGGGGGCCAGTGACCAGAGAAGGGAAACCGCACCGGGGCCGTGCCGCCGAAAGGTCGCTCCCGCCCTGGCCGCGCTGGCTGCTGGGCGCGCTCGCGGCGGCCTGCTGCGGGCTGGGGGGCTGTTCCAACTTCTGGGAAGAGGTGACTAGCCGCGACTTCAAGGTCGATAACCTGTTCCATACGCCCGACCCAATGGTCGTCCTCCGGGACAGCAAGAGCGGCAAGCTGCGCGCCGACGCGCTCCGCTCCCTCAAGGAGCCGCTCGCCAACGGCGGAGACGAGAAAGATCAGGAGGTCGTCCTCAACATCCTGAATGCCGCGGCGGCGACCGAGGAACACGCCGTCTGCCGCATGGCCGCCATCGACGCCCTGCGCCACTTCAAGGACCCGCGCGCCGTCAAGGGGCTCGACGATGCCTACTACCGCGCCGGGGCCTACCCGCCGGAGACGGCCTCGGTCATTCGCTGTCTCGCGTTGCAAGGGCTCGGGCAAACGGGCAATCCCGAGGCGATCAAGACCTTGCTCCGGGCGCTGCGCGAGCCTGCCGTCGAGGGCGCCGACCCGGAGCGCCAGTTGAAGCTCGACGAGCGCATCGCCGCCGCCCGCGCCCTGGCCCGCTTCTCGCAGCCACAGGCTACCCAGGCCCTCGTCGAGGTGCTGCGCGGCGAGCAGGACGTCGCCCTCCGCAACCGGGCGCACGAGTCGCTGCAAGTCGCCACCGGGCAACACTTGCCTCCCGACGCCCAGGCCTGGTCGGACTTCGTGAACCGAACGGGTGACTCGGCCGTCGTCCACCAGCCGACCGTCGGCGAGAAGTTCCGCCGCGTGGTCGGCTGGGGCAGCGACTGAAGGCGAGGCGCCGACTAGAATAACAGCCCGGGGCGCTTGCCCCGGGCTGTTTCGCGTTCGTCCGGTCCTGAGGAGGCCCTGTCATGCTCGCTCCGCCGCTGCGCGTCGGGCTGATCGGCGCCGGCGCCAACACCCGCTTGCGCCACGTCCCCGGCCTGCGCGCCGTCCCTGGCGTCGAGCTGGTCGCCGTCTGCAACCGGCGGCCCGAATCGAGCGCTGCCGTCGCCCGCGAGCTCGACATTCCGCGCGTCTGCGCGAGCTGGGAAGAAGTGGTGGCCGCTCCCGACGTCGATGCCGTGTGCATCGGCACCTGGCCCTATCTGCACTGTCCGATCGCGCTGGCCGCGCTCGACGCCGGCAAGCACGTTCTCACCGAGGCGCGCCTCAGCCGCAACGCCGCCGAGGCGCACCAGATGTTGGCGGCCAGTCGGCGCCATCCGAACCTGGTGGCGCAGGTCGTCCCCAGCCCGTTCGGGCTCAAGGGCCACGAGGTCATGCTCGAGCTCGTGCGAGGAGGCTACCTGGGCGAGGTGCGCGAGATTGCCGTCGTGCATCGCCAGGGCGGCCTGGCCGCGCCCGACGCGCCCCTGTCGTGGCGCCAGGACGCCGGGCTGTCGGGCGTCAACGTGCTGACGCTGGGCATCCTGCACGAGACGCTACTGCGCTGGGTGCCCTCGCCGACGTGTGTGCTGGCGCAGGCGCACGCCTTCATCGCCCAGCGCATCGACCCGGAGAGCAACGCCGTCCGCCCGGTCGGCACGCCCGACAGCGTGCAGGTGCTCACCGCCCTGCCTGGCGGCGCCCGCGCCACCTACCAGTTCAGCGGGGTCGCCCCGTTCGGGCAGGAGATGAGCATCGGCCTGTTCGGCAGCGAGGGGGCGCTCGTTTACGACCTGCTCGCCGACCGCATTCGCGGGGCCAGCCGAACTCGCGGGAGCCCGCCCGGGGCGCTGGAGGCCCTCGAAGAGGTCCCGATCCCCCCCGAGATGGCCGGCGGCTGGCGCGTCGAGGCCGACTTCGTCGATTCAATCCGCACCGGCGCCCCGGTGCGCTTCACCGACTTCGCGACGGGCGTCGCCTACATGGAGTTCACCGAAGCAGTGGCGCGCAGCGCGCGCACCGGCGCGGCGGTGGCGCTCGCAGGGCCCACCGTTTAGCGACGCTTCGCAGAAGCGTGCTTGGCCCCACGAGGCCCTTGCGCTAAAATAGAGGCGTTCCGACCCGGACGAGGCTCGTGGATCGAACCATGCCGCGCGACTACTACGAGGTGCTGGGCGTCCCGCGGGAGGCGAGCGAGGCCGACCTGAAGAAGGCTTACCGCAAGCTTGCCCGGCAGCATCACCCCGACCGCAACCCCGGCGACAAGAACGCCGAGACGCGCTTCAAGGAAGTGCAAGAGGCCTACGACGTTCTCAGCGACAAGACGAAGAAGGCGCAGTACGACCGCTTCGGCTTCGCCGGAGCGGGCGGCGGTTTCGGGAGTGGAGGGGGGGGCGGAGGCGGCGGCGGTAACCCATTCGGCGGGGGCGGGCCCGCGGGGTTCGACTTCGGCAACATCGACCCGGAAAACCTGGCCAGCATCTTCGAGCAGTTCGGCGGCATGGGGGGGGGCGGCCGAGCGGGCCGGCGCAAGCGCCAGGCGCCTCCGCAGGAGGCCGAGGCCGAGGTGAGCATCCCCTTCCTGACCGCCGCGCGCGGCGGCACCGTGTCGCTGTCGATCGATGGCCGGCACCTCGACGTCAAGGTCCCGCCCGGGGTCGAGGAGGGCAAGAAACTGCGCCTCAGCGGGCAGGGCCCGGGTGGGGGCGACTTGCTGGTGAAGTTGCGCATCGACCCGCACGCGTACTTCCGGCGCGAGGGCAACAACGTCCTCCTCGAAGCGCCGCTGAGCGTCGGCGAGGCGATCCTGGGCGCGAAGATCGACGTGCCGACGCTCGATGGCTCGCAGGTCACGGTGAAAATCCCACCCGGCACGTCGAGCGGGGCACGGCTGCGGCTGCGCGGCAAGGGCATCGCGGGGGGCGATCAGGTCGTCGAGATCAAGATCGTGGTGCCCAAGACGATCGACGAGCGGAGCCAGAAGTTGATCGAGGAGCTCAACCAGCTCAACCCGCAAAGCCCGCGCGCGAGCCTGGGGTGGCAGTGAAGGGGAGAGCGCCGATGACCGAACCGTCCGCGGAGTCGTTCCGCTTTCAGCGGCACGAACACCTGCGCAAGCCCCCCGAGTTCCAGGCCGTCTACGACCGCCGCCGTTCGGTCAGCAACGACGTGCTGATCGTCTACGCCCGCGAGAACGAACTGCCCTATCTGCGCCTCGGCCTATCCGTGTCGCGCAAGGTCGGGGGGGCCGTCCAGCGCAACCGCATGCGAAGGCTCTACCGCGAGGCGTTCCGGTTGACTCGCCACGAGATGCCGACCGGGATGGACCTTGTGTTGATCCCGCGCATCCCCGAACCGCCATCGCTCGAAGACCTGAAAGCGGCCCTGCCGCGCCTGGTACGCCAGGCAGCGCGCAAGCTCGGCCTGGGCGTGGCGCCCCCCTCTCTCCCGCCCTCACCTCCAAGTGGGGAGGGCGGCCCGGCATGATCGGCAAGGTGTTCGGCGCGCTCCGCTCCTGGCTCGCGGCGTTCCTGATCGCCGGGGTGCGCTGCTACCAGGTCTGTCTGCGGCCGATGCTGCCGTCGGTGTGCCGCTTTCATCCGAGTTGCAGCGAATACTTCATCCTCGCCGTCAACAAACACGGGCCGATGCGCGGCGCCTGCAAGGGCGCCTGGCGCATCTGCCGGTGCAACCCCTGGACGCCGGGCGGGTACGATCCGCCGTGAGACGAAGGCAAAGAATTTGAACAGAAGGCAACGAAGGCAACGAAGAAAGGAAGAAAAGAAGCAGGCAGAAGGGCAGCTCTCCCTCTCCCTCCCGTGCGCTATCGCCTGCGTTCCTCGGCCGCTCGTCCCCCCTTCCTTCTCTTCTTTCTTCGTTGCCTTCGTTGCCTTCTGTTCAAAATTCTTTGCTGCAAGCGGCAACCCTCCCGCGATTGCATTCCCCGCCCTCCTCTTCCATAATGACCTGACCTCCCCCGGCCCGCCCGCACGGCCTTGGTGCGCCCGCACACCGTTCAGGAGAACGCAGTATGACCCGGTGGTCCTTTGCCCTTCTCGCCTCCCTCCTCCTCGGGCCGGTGAGGCCCGCCCTGGCTGGTTCCTCCAACAGCCTGATGGACGTCTCCCCCGATGGGGCCCGGCTTCTCGTCGCCAACTCCGACAACGGCACGGTCACCGTCGTCGATACCAAGGACCGCAAGGCCCTGCGCGAGATCAAGGTGGGCGACAAGCCCGAGGGCGTCACCTGGATCGGCAAGGGCCCGCTGGCCGCCGTCACCGTCTACCGCGAGAACCTCGTCCTCTTCCTCGACACCGCCTCGGGCAAGGTGCTGGGCAAGCTCGACGCCGGGGCCGAGCCTTATGGCATTGTCGCCACCAAGGACGGCAAGCGCGCCTACGTGACCCACGAGTACCCCGGCACCGTCAGCGAGATCGACCTCGACGCGCGGCGCGTGCTGCGCCGCCTCAAGGTCGGCTCGATGGTGCGCGGCATCGCCTTGTCGTCCGACGAGAAGCGCCTCTACGTCACCGAGTTCTACACCGGCGTTCTGCATGCCGTCGATCTGGCCAGCGGGCGCGTCGTCGATAGCTGGAAGGGCCATTCGACCGATAACCTCTCGCGCAACGTCGTCGTCCACCCGCGGCGGCCCAAGGCCTACCTGGCCCACATCCGCTCGCAGGTGGAGGTGAACGACGGCAGCGGGTCGATCTTCCCGCACCTGTCGATCTGCGACCTCACGCCGGGCAAGGGCAAGCGGCGCACAAGCTTCGGCATGGACACCTTCAACGGCGTTTACGTGACGACCAACCCGTGGGAGACCGCCCTGTCGCCGGACGGCAAGCGGCTCTACGCGATCTACGCCGGGACGGACGACTTGAACCAGTGCGAGGTGATCGACGACGATTACAAGGAGATCGAGCGCATCGGCCGGGCGGTCCAGCTCGGCAAGAACCCGCGCGCCATCCGCGTCAGCCCCGATGGCAAGACCGTCTACGTGAGTACCGCGCTCGACTTCGCCGTGACCGTCCACGACGCCGACATGCGCCTGCTGGGCCGCGTCAAGGTGTGCGACCCGCCCAAGTCGCCGGAGTGGGTGCGCGGCAAGGTGCTGTTCAACACTGCCAAGTATCCGCTGACCGCGCGGCGCTGGATCGCCTGCTCGTCGTGCCATCCCGACGGGCACGCCGACGGGCGCGTGTGGCACAACCCGGAGGGCCTGCGGCGCACCCCGCCGATGATGGGCCTGGCCCACACGCACCCGCTGCACTACTCGGCCGACCGCGACGAGGTGCAGGACTTCGAGTACACGATCCGCGGCCGGCTGATGCAGGGCGCCGGGCTGCTGCGCGGGCCGATCCGCCCCAAGCGCGGCTACGAGGCCGTCGAGTTGCTCGAGAAGCTCTCGGGCCGCTCGAAAGACCTCGACGCGCTGGCGATCTACAGCAACTCGTTCGAGTTCACCCTGTCGCCCCACTCCCCCGCGCCGGGCAAACTGACGCCCGCGGCGGAGCGCGGCAAGAAGCTCTTCTTCAGCAAGGAGGTCGCCTGCGCCAAGTGCCACAGCGGGCCCTATTACACCGACAGCAGCCTGGAGAAGCCGTTCAAACTGTGGGACGTTGGCACGGGCGGCGATGCGACGGAGAAGATGGGGCCGAAGTACGACACGCCGACGCTGCTGGGCATCTACCGCGCTCCGCCCTACTTGCACCACGGCAAGGCCAAGACGCTGCACGAGGTGCTGACCAGGTACAACGTGGGCGACAAGCACGGCAAGACGAGCCATCTGAAGCCAGGAGAGCTCGACGATCTGGTGGAGTTCTTGAAGGCGCTGCCGTACGAGAAACCGCCGGACGAAACGCCCAACACGGTGAAGTATCGCTACGTGGCGCCGAAGAAGAAGGATTGAACTACGGCCCGTTTAGCGACGCTTCGCAGAAGCGTGCGGGCGCTAACCAGCGCGAGGGGGAGGTCTCATGAATCCGGAGTGGCGGGCGCGTTACGAGACGGCGGTGGCGACGGCGCATCGGGCGGGACAGGTGGCGCTGCGCTACTTCGAGACGGCGCTGACGGTCGAGTGGAAGGGCGACCACAGCCCCGTCACCGTGGCCGACCGCGAAACGGAGCAGGTGTTGCGCATCGCCCTCCAACAGGCGTTCCCCGGCGACGGGTTTCTGGGCGAGGAGTACGGCGAGGCCCCCAGCACGACGGGCTACCGTTGGGTCCTCGACCCCATCGACGGCACGCGCAGTTTCGTGCGCGGCATCCCTCTGTGGGGCGTCCTTGTGGGGCTCGAATACAAGGGCGAACTCATCGCGGGCGTCGTCGAGGCGCCGGCGATCCGCCAGACCTACCGGGCCCTCCGCGGCGACGGGGCCTTTCACAACGACAAGGCGATCCACGTTTCGGAGGAGGGCGACCTGTCGAAGGCGCTGCTCTTCTACTCCAGCCTGTCGTGGTTCCTCAAGGCGGGGCGCGAGGCCGACTTTCTCGAACTGGTGCGGGGGACCGACCGGCAGCGCGGCTACGGGGACTTCTATGGTTTCGTGCTGGTGGCGCAGGGCGCGGGGGAGATCATGGTCGAGCATGGGGTCCACGTCTGGGACGTGGCCGCGATCCAGCCGATCGTGGAAGAGGCTGGGGGCCGGTTCAGCGACTGGGATGGCCGGCCCGACGTCCATCGGCCCGACGTGATCGTCAGCAACGGCAAGCTGCACGACAGGGCCCTCGCCATTCTACAGGGCCGAAGGGGGAAGTGAGCCATGCCCGCCGTGCCGATGGTGCGCGCCGTCGAGTGGGTGGGTGGGCCCGATGGCTTCCTGCGCCTGCTCGACCAGACGCTACTCCCGGAAGTGGTCGCGTACCGAGATTGCCGCACCGTCGAGGATGTGCGCGCAGCGATTCGCTGCCTGTGCGTCCGCGGTGCCCCGGCCATCGGCGTCGCCGCGGCATTCGGGCTGGTCCTCCATGCGCAGCACGACGATGGGAGCGATCCGCGCAAACACTTCGACGCCGGGCGCGAACGGCTGGCGACGAGCCGGCCGACGGCGGTCAACCTGACGTGGGCCCTGGAGCGCATGGGGCGCTACTTCGACCGCTGGTGCCACGGCGCCTGCGGCTCCGAGGTGCCGCTGTTGCTGGAAGAAGCGCGGGCCATCGCCGGCGAGGACCGCGCCACCTGCGAGGCCATCGGGCGGCATGGGGCGGCGTTGATCGAGGACGGCAAGGGCGTGCTGACGCACTGCAACACGGGGGCGCTGGCGACGGCGGGGATGGGGACGGCGCTGGCGGCGATCTACGTGGCAGCGGGGCAAGGCAAGCGCTTCATGGTCTACGCCGACGAGACGCGGCCCCTGTTGCAGGGAGCGCGACTGACGGCGTGGGAACTGCGGCAAGCGGGCCTCGACGTGACGCTGATCTGCGACAGCATGGCGGCGCAGGTGATGAAGGAAGGGCGCGTGGCGCTGGCGATCGTCGGGGCCGACCGCATCGCGGCCAACGGCGACACGGCCAACAAGATCGGGACGTATGGCGTGGCTGTGCTGGCGCAGGCCCACGACATCCCGTTCTACGTGGCGGCGCCGTCGAGTACGTTCGACCTGACGCTGGCGACGGGCGACGGCATCCCCATCGAGCAGCGCGACCCGCGCGAGGTGACGCACGGCTTCGGGCGGCAGACGGCGCCGGAGGGGGTGGGCACGTACAACCCGGCGTTCGACGTGACGCCGGCGGGGCTGATTTCCGGGATCGTGACGGAGCGCGGGGTGATTCGGCCGGTGAGCGCGGAAGGGATAAGGCGGATGCTCTGCCCTGCCCCGCCTTCCTGAAGGGGCAGGCCCTACCCCATTTCACCTGGCGGGGCCAAGGAGAGCGGCCCATCAGTCAGGCGCTCTGCATGGAATTCCCTTCGCTGCCCGGCAAGGCAACCCGGTGAATGACCAGGGAAGCAAAGCGGATGAGCAGGGGAGTGGCAAACATTCCGGGAGCGCGGAGCGCCAGGCCGCAAGCGGAATTGCGCCAGGGCCCGCCGCTTGCGGCTTGGCGGGGCCCTCCCGGAATCGTTGCCCCTCCCGGATCGGGCCCCGTTCGGTCGCGCCGCGCATCAGTAGCGCACTTCCAGCCCAAAGGAAATCGTCTGGACGTACAGCGAGGAGGTCTGGGTGAGGGCGGCGGGGTGCGCCGGGCCCCCGCCTGCGGGGTTGGGCGGGGGGATCAGGTTGGAGTTGACCATCAGGTCGATCTGATCGCCCGGGCGGACCGCGCTGGGGAACCACAGGAACGAGTAGCCCGCTCGCAGGCGGATCGACTGCGTGAGTTGATACCCAAGATTCAGCCCGACCTCGGGCACCGCGGTCGCCGTGTGCCGGGAATGCGAGCCAAAGTTGCTCGTCAGGGCGAGGAGGCCGCCCGTGCTGGTGGCGGAGGGCGCCCCGGGAACGCTGACCACCTGGTTCCCGCCAATGTTCGCCGTGCGGCTGTAGGCGCCCGCGGCAACCTTGCCGAGCAGGTCCAGTGACCACGCCTCGTACCAGAGCTCGGCCCGCAGCCCCAGATCGACCCCGTTGAAGACGTTGCGGGTGGCGAAACTGTCGGTCGACCGGATGGTGGTCCCCGCCACGAAGGGCCCCGCGGTCGGGACGACCGACTGCTCGACCTGGAGCCGTTCGTCGAAGCGCAGATACCGATAGCCCAGCAAGGCGTCGAGCCGACACCAGGACGACGCGACGAAGTTCTCGCGCAGGCCCACGTTCCCGCCGTAGAAGGCTCGCGCGGACTCGTTGACATAGACTGAGCCCGCCGACTTCCCCGGGAAAGCGATCAGCGCCGAGGCCGGCTGGCCGGTCGTCGCGTCGGTGAACGGGCGGGCGAGGATTCGCGTGCCGTCCGAGGAGGCGGCGAACGAGGTGCCGGAGCTCGCCAGAAGGAAGCCCCCGGCCTCGACAGCGTAGGTCCTGTCCGCGTCGAGCCAGTAGCCCAGGCCAGCGCGCACGCCGGAACGGGCCTGCGTGTTCGCGTTCGCCGCCCCGAACAGGACGCTCGTGTTGCCCCCGAGGACGCCGGCCGAGGCCTGCGCCGTGCCGGCGGGGCTGGTGGTGACCAGCGGCGGCAGCGAGTCGCCCCGCACCCACCCGACCAGGTAGTCGGCGGTCCCCCACAGGCGCGTGGCGTCGCTCGCACCCGAAGAGGGCAAGTGCATCGGGAGGACCGGCGGGCCCGAGGGCTCGCCTGGAGTCATCGCGATCTCGCTTGGCAGGACGGGGGCCCCGGGCGGGGGCTGCCCAAAGGCTGTCCCGCCAACAAGAAACAAGGTCACAAGAGCAAGGCTATGGGCTCGGGTCATGGATTGCCCCCTGCTGGAGGCCCCGCCGGGGGCCTGCGCTCGGGATGCCAGCATCAAGCCCCGCCCGCGACGGCTCGGGCAGGCTGTCCGGGCGATGACGGCTGGCGCGTTTGCTGGGGTTGTTATCGGTATTAGAGAAGGGCCGACTTTGCCTTTATCAGCGCGCGCTCGGCTTCTTTAGATTGGCCACCTTGTGCCGTCTGTGCGGGGTGGACTGGCTTCAAAGGCCCCCAAGCCGTGGCGCGCTGGGAGGGGCCTCTTGGAGTGCGGCGATTTATGAATCGCGGCACTCCAAGACTGCGCTTTCTGGCACAACCCTCACTCCGACGGCCCCCGCCTTCGCGACAACAAGAAATTCCGGCCCGCGACGGTCGCCGCGTCGCGTTGAGCCACCGTGCCCCTCCGGTCCCCACTCACGGCGCCCGTTCCGCCAACGCCCTTTCTATCCGCGGGTCGGGAACCAACCAGATGACCGCCACCAGCGCGTACAGTCCGCAAGCGAGCCGGGGATAACCGAACGCAACGAGAATGGCGACGACGTAGATCAGCAGCGAGAGCTTGCCCTTGCGGTCGCGGCCGACCGCGAGGGCGAGCAGAGGCTCCTTGCCCTGGGACGCGATCAAGACGCGCGTGAGGATGGTGAATGCAAGCGCGGCCAGGAGCAGCACGGCGCCGTAGGCGGCGACCGGCCAGGGGGCGAAGCACGTCGCGCCCATCCAGTGGGTCACGAACGGGGTGAGCGAGAGCCAGAAGAGCAGATGCAAGTTTGCCCAGAGCGTCAGGCCGTTGACGTGCCGGACGGCCTGCAAGAGGTGATGGTGATTGTTCCAGTAGATGCCCACGTAGACAAAGCTGAGGACGTAGCTGAGGACGACGGGGACCAGCGGGCGGAGCGCTTCCAGTTCCGGTTCGTGGGGGGCCTTCAGCTCCAGCACCATGATGGTGATGATGATTGCCAGCACTCCGTCGCTGAAGGCCTCGAGTCGGCCCTTGCTCATGCGTGCCTCCCGATCTCTCCTGGTTCGTCGCTGCGCACGCCCAGCAAGTCTACCTCGAACACCAACACCGCGTTGGCAGGCACACCGGGCACGGCCTGGCCGCGGTAGCCCAGGTGAGGGCTGACGCGCAGGCGACGGGCGCCCCCTACGCACATCCCGACCACTCCCATCTCGAGCCCCGCGATCGCTCGCCGCTCCCCGACCCGGAACGACACCTCGCCGGCCCCGAATTCGTCGCCGCGGTTGAAGGTGCCGCGCCAGCGGATCGAGACGGTGCTCCCCCCCTCGGCGGTGGCCCCCACTGGGCGGTGGCCCCCGATCCCACGGTCACGTCTTCCACTTTCAACCCGCTCGGCACAACTGCCCCCGCGCCGAAGAACACAATGCTCACCTGCCGCGGTCGGTGGCAACGTCAGTCGAGAGGCGGACGTCCCGGCCCCGTCTGCTCCACCACAATGCTCTGTCAGGCCTTTTGCCCTTCGCGCTTGTACGGGGAGGGGCGCTCCTCGACGAACAGCCCCAACCGCCTGGCGAGCTCCTGCGATGCGGGACACGGCCTCGGCACGCCGACATACGTGTAGTAATCCCAACCGAAGTGCAAGAAGCAAGCTTCTCCCACCAGCCGACACCAAAACTCTTCGCGAAGGATCGAGCGGATCACGGGCCCGAGTTGGTTCAAGCCAAGAGCGGCCCCCTCGCCGAACTCGATGGGGCGTTTCTGATGGTTCTCCAGTCCATCGACCGCGAGAGACAGTTGCCCAGACTCGCGGAGGAAGCTGAGGGCAACGGCGACGTGGGCATCTTCAACCCGCTGGTACTCCTCCGGCGTCAGGACCACACCCCCGAAGGAACGACCGACGTCGCAGGCGGCCGTCCACTCGTCCCGGGCATAGACGCCGGTGGGATCGCGGAAGCCGGGGTCGTACTTCGTGACGCGGTACTCCAACATGACTGGCCCCCAACCAAACGTCTGGCAAGGATGCGTCGCGCCTCGGGCCTCGCGCACCTCCGTTGCCGGGGACGCACGCCTCGGGAGGAGACCACTGGCCTGCATCAACTGCGGGCCCGCCGTACCACCCGGACGGCGGGCCCCGCGGCTTCCGCACCGCAGCCAGGGCCCGGGCCCGTCACCGCCGCGCAGCTTACCTCTTCGGCAGAGCGATGGGCGCCGCGCCGCGCTCGTAGCGGTAGCGCACCAGCGGGTCAGACAGGGCGGCGCTGCCGGGGTAGTAGCCGACAAAGAAGGTATTCCCGGTGCCCTTGGCGACCGTGAACTGCCATTCGCCAGAGGCGCTCCGGATCCCTGTCAAGCCCCCCACGTTGCCGACGGCGGGAGATTCCCAGTTGGGAAACTCCTTGTTCGGGAAGGCTCGCCCGTCGAGGACCACGCGGACCAGCTTCCGCGGCAGCCCGCCGGCCTCCGCAAACGTATTGACGAGCCCCTCCTTGGGGCCCGTCCCCTCGCCCCTCACCGACATGGAAAAGGCCTGGTCGGCCGTCAACTCCGCCGGCGGTGCCTTCCAACTCCACTTGAAGTGGAACTCCGCGGCCAACTTCCCCTTCTCGTCGTAATGCACCCGATCAATCGTGTACCCCTCCGCGGTGTACTTGCCCTCCTGGTAACTGCGTTTATCCGGGAAGACGTTCTTGTAGTCTTTCGTCTCCACCTTCACTTCAACCAGGGCCCACTTGTCGGGATCGCCCGGCTTGGACGCCTGGTAGGTCCACAGTTTGACCTTCGGCGCGGACTTCGGCAGGCGAGCTCCCGGGGCCGGTTCCTGGCGTTCGATGGTGCCGGCCTGCTCCGGCCTGCGCGCCAGACCGCCGACGCGGTCCTCGTCGATCTCGAGCCCCTTCTCGCGGAGCATGGCCTTGGCGGCCCGGCCCTCCATGCCCACGACTCGCGGCATGGTCAGGTATTCCTCCGCGGGCGGCGTCGGGGGCTTCCTGGCCGGCGGGCTCGCCTTTTTGACAACGACCACGGCGACCTTGGCACCGCCCTTGACCTTCGCCCCCCCCTTCGGGTCTTGGGAGACCACCCGGTCGTCCTTCGCGGCCCGCAGGTCGTATCTGTACGTCACCGCCAGCACCAGCCCGGACGCCTCCTCCACCTCCCTGCGGGCGAGTTTCTCGTTCAGATCGACCACGCTCGGGACCGGCCGCAGTTTGTCGTCCCCCGGCCCTTCGCCGGGCGGGGGGGCCGGCGGGGGCGGCTGGCACGCGCCGAGCGAAAGGACGGCCAGCAGACAGCCGACTGCCACCCCCAGTCGAGTGGCCTTCCGGGACCAGGGCGCCCAGCCTACCGTGAGGACAGGGAACAGATCGTTGGGCGCTCCAGCAATTTCAGTCGAGTGAACGGGGCCCCGCCCCGTCTGCTACATCACAGCGCTTCGTCAGCTCTTTATAGTGCAAGAGCCGGCTGAAAGCCAGCGCCCCGCCCCGTCTGCTACATCACAGCGCTTCGTCAGGCCCCGGTCGGCTGGAGTGGCTTGTTCGGGAAGGTCGTCATTCAACGATGTAATACGCATCTCCATCGTTGCTGATTCGATCGACCTTGCCACCTTGAAACCGAATGTCGCGGTAATTCGCCAGGCAGCCTTTCCACTGGTCGATGACCGAGATTGCCGTCGCACTTTGGCCCTGATAGATGGCGGCATGCCCTTGGTACTTGCCGGCGGGATTGAACGTGGCGATCGCAGTGCCGATGGGAATGGTCTTGTTCCCTCGGACTTTCGCTCCTCGCTTCCACGTGGCCGCTTGAGGTGCGCCGGTCCATTCGCGAACCAGGGCCACGCATTCGCCATCTCCGTAGGCCTTGTTCAGGACCGCTTTTCCCAGTCGGCGGGCCTCCGGTTTGACCTGGTACGCGGCCTGGAGCCCTTGGCCGTTGGGGGCGAGCAAGAAGCCGGCGCCCAGGATCGTGAGATAGAGGAGCCAGAACCACTTCGTTCGCACGACAAGTCTCCTTCCTTCGCGGGGTCAAGCCGTTCGCGGGGCCCAAATCGCTGTCCATCATGGGGCAACCGGCATTATCGGTCAGTTCAACCCGCGCCCCGAGCGCCACAATTGCGGCCTCGACGTTTTGGTGCGGATCGTACACCCGGGCAAGGCCGCCTGGAGCTGGGCGATCCCTGCGTCGGTTGCCGCCGGGCGTTTATTGGCCTTCTGATGGAATTGATCGATGTAGAGCGCTTTCAACTGTTTGAGCGCGGCCAGTTCCTTCAGCCCTCCGTCGGTCACGTACGTGAAGCCGAGGTCGAGCACCTGCAACTGCGACAGCGCGGCCAACTCCTTCAGGTCCGCATCCTTGACCGACGAGTGAGCGAGCTCCAGCGTATGCAACTCCTTCAGCGAGCCCAGTTCCTTGAGCCCCTTGCCCGTTACCCAAGCGCCGGTAAGGTTCAGTTCCTGCAAGTGAGGTAGCGCAGCCAGTTCTTTCAGCCCCGCATCCGTCGGCCTCGTACTGGCGAGATTCAGGACGCGCAACTGCTTCAGCGCAGTCAGGTCTTTCAGCCCCGCGTCCCGCACGCCGGTGACGCTGAGGTTCAGCTTCTGCAACTCGTTCAGGCCAGCAAGCCCCTTCAGTCCTGGGCCTTTCACCAGGGCCTGCGCGTAGAGATCGAGCGTGCGCAACTGCTTCAGCGCGGCCAGTTCCTTCAGGCCCGCGTCGGTCACGCGCTCGCCGACCAGCGCGGAATGAGCCAGGATCAGCGTCTGCAACCGGCTCAACTCGGCCACGCCCTTCAGCCCCGCGTCGGTCACGCGCGAGCCGGTGAGGTCCAGCGCCTGCAACTGCTCCAGTCCCACCAGGGCCTTCAGCCCCGCCCCGCTCACGTTGTCGTTCCGGAGATTCAACGTCCGCAACTGCTTCAGCGCGGCCAGTTCGTGCAGCCCCGCATCGGTCACAAACGTGTTATTGAGCTCCAACGTCTGCAATTGACCGAGCGCGGCCAGGTGGTTGAGCCCCCCGTTCGTCACCCTCGCCCGTTCGATGATGAGCGTTTGCAACTGCTTCAGCGCGGCCAGATGTCCGAGCCCCGCGTCGGTCAGTTTCGCACCTTCCTGGTTGCCCCCGTGTTTCAGCGTCAGTTTTTGCAAGTGCCGAAATGCGGCCAGCTCCATCACCACGGCGTCCGTCGCGCGCTCGAGGTACACGTCGGTCACCGGTTTGCCGACGAGCTTTCTGGCCTCCACGCCGTTGATTTTGCCGCGGAGGCGGATGACTGTTTCGATCGCCCTGTCCTCGGCCCTGGCAGCGACGTCCGCCTCGGACGGTTTCACGATTGGTTTGGGCTTGTCTTTGGCTCTGGGATCGGCTTCGGGGCCGGACGGTTTTGTGGACGGGCCCTCCTGGGGTTTGGCTGCGGGACTGGGCTGGGGATCGGGCGGTGCCTTTGGGCCTCGACTGCACCCCCAGGCCAGGAACCAGGGCAAGAGAAGCAACAGCAAGAGGGGACGACTGCGCCGCATGGCGGGCACTCCGGGATGGGAGAAGAACAGGCCCCCGCGACAGGATGTTGCCGTCGTCGATCGCCGGGCTCCTCGTTCTTCCGCCGTTGAAGAATACGGGCGTCGATCGTCCTTCCGGCCACCCGGCCGGATTTAGCGGCTGTTCCGTCCCTGGAGGGGGCGGGCAGGCGCCCTGGACAGACACCGCTCAGGCGGTGGTGGTAAAAGTGTCACTCAAAACCACCCCCGGAGTTGAGCCGCGCCGAATGCCGATTCTACCGCACCCGCCCCCGCCGCACAACCGCCTCGCTGGCACCGCGCCGAGATCGGGGCCAAGCCCACCGACCTGTTCGCGTGGCTCCTGGAGCGCCGGCCCCTGCCGGTTGGCCACGTGGCCCGCCGGCTTGCCCTACGCCGCCCCCACCATGCCCGTCTGGTTCGCCACCGCCCGATATGCGGCCAGGGTATCGGCGGCGCAGCGCTCCCAGGTGTAGGGCGCCGCCGCCTCCACCGCTCCCGCGCGCAACGCGCGCCACCAGTCGTCGTCGGTCAGCACGCGCAGCAGGCCCGCGCGCCAGCCGTCCCCGTCG
>JBBSEZ010000145.1:0-20864 GCA_038239195.1 Gemmatales bacterium | reverse complement strand
GGCCTGCGACGTCATCGCCACGCCGACCTCGCCGGTGCCGGCGTTCCCCTCGGGCGAGCGCACCGCGGACCCGCTGTCGATGTACCTGGCCGACGTCTACACCATCGGCGCCAACCTCGCAGGGCTCCCGGGGATCAGCGTGCCGTGCGGCTTCAGCAAGGCGGGGCTGCCAATCGGGCTCCAGTTGCTGGCGGGACACTTCGAGGAAGAGAAGCTCCTGCGCGCGGCGCGGCTGTACGAGCGCGCGACCGACTGGCACACCCGGCGGGCGCCGGGCTAGCGCCCCGGTGAGCGGCGCCGCCCTTGGGCAAAGGGCGGCGCGGTTCGTGTTTCGAGCGGAGGCCGGCGACCTCCTCAGTTCGCCGCCGCAGGGGCGAGGGCGCCCTCCGGCTCCGCGAGGGCCGGCACCGAAACGGTGGGGGGCGTCGCCCGGGCCAGGAACGTCGTCTCCCAGCGCGACCGCACCGCGTAGAGCAGGGCAATGCAACCCAGTCCCGTCGCGGCGAACACGGCGAAGCCGCTGCTGAACGTGTTCGTCAGGCCCTTGAGACCGCCCAGCAGGTTGGGCAGGAAGAACCCGCCCACGCCGCCCGCGGCGCCCACGATGCCCGTGATGACGCCGATCTCCTTGGGGAAGCGCTGCGGCACGAGCTGGAACACCGACCCATTGCCCATGCCGAGCAGGCCCATGCCCAGGAACAACAGCCCGATGGCCACCGACAGGCTCACCGCGAAGCCCAGCCCGACGTACGGCAGCAGGGCCAGCCCGCCCATCGTCGCCGCCACGCCCGCGTACAGCGCCAGCAGCATGCGGATGCCGCCGAAGCGGTCGGCCAGGTAGCCCCCCACCGGGCGCAGGAACGACCCGGCGACGACGCACAGCGTCGTGAACGTCCCGGCGTAGATGGCGCCGGTCGCCTCGTCCTCGGGGAAGAACTGGTCCTTGAAGTAGGTGGTGAGGAAGCTCGCCAGCCCGACGAAGCCGCCGAAGGTGACGGCGTAGAGCAGGCAGAACCACCAGGTGTCGGCCAGGCCGAGTACCGCGCCATAGGCGCGCAGCGACTTGGGCGGCGGCTGGTTGGGGCTGTCTTTCGCCAGCACCACGAACGCCGCGAACGTCAGCGCCAGCGGGAGCAGCGCGATGCCGAAGACCGCGTGCCAGCCCAGCCAGCGGGCCAGGATCGGCCCGAACAGCGTGGCCAGGGCCGTCCCGCTGTTGCCGGCCCCGGCGATGCCCATCGCCAGGCCCTGATACTGTGGGGGATACCAGCGGCTCGCCAGCGGCAGCGCCGCCGCGAAGCTCGCCCCCGCCACACCCAGCAGGGCCCCGACGAGCAGCATCTGCGGGAAGCTGTCGGCCCACAGCCAGCCCAGCAGCAGCGGCACCGCCGTCAGCACCATGCCGACGATGGCCGTGCGCCGCGCTCCCCAGCGATCGGTCATCACGCCCAGCACGAGGCGAAGGATCGCCCCGCCCAGGAGGGGGATCGCCACCATCAGCCCCTTGAGCGGGGCGATGGCCTGAAGGTGCGTTGTCAGATCGACGTCGTCCGGCTTGGGCCAGAACTGTCCGGCCATGCTGGTGGCCAGGGCGCCGACCAGCACCCAGATCATGAAGCTGACGTCGAAGTAGAGGAAGGCGCACAAAAGAGACGGAAAGTGTCCGGCTCGGCGGAACTCACGCAGGTTCATCGCGGGTACTCATAAAAAGAGGAGAGGCGAAGATCGTCACCGGGATTGGCTCGCGTTTGGCCGATCGTTCTTCGAGGAATTCCATCGCCACGGGCACCAGCAGGGGCCGGGCGCTGTCGGGAAGCGCCTCGCTGCGAGAGTTGTGGACCTTCTCCACGCTGACGGCGCAGAACTTGAGCTCCGGCTGGCGCGAGATCGGGTCGGTGGCGGCGAGGGTGAGGTAGTTGACGGCGTTGGCCGGGGCGAACAGGTCGCCCCAGTGGAACGGCAGGAAGACCGTCCCGACGGGGACCGCGTCGCTGATCCGGGCCGGCAGCCGTACCGTGCCGCGCCGGCTCGACACCTGCACCACCTCGCCCTCCTCGAAGCCCAGCGCGGCGGCGGCGTCGGGATGGACCTCGAGGTAAGGCGCCGGGTCGCGGCGCATCAGCTTGTCGCACTTGGCGGTGCGCGTCAGGGTGTGCCAGTGGGCGTAGAGCCGCCCGGTGGTCAGCACCAGCGGAAACTCGTGGTCGGTCAGCTCGCGCGGGAGCTGGTGCTCGCGCGGCAGGAAGCGCGCCTTGCCGTCGGGCGTCGGGAAGGTGCCATCGAGGTAGCGGCGCTTCTGGCCGGGCTGGTCCTCGCGCGGGCAGGGCCAGTAGACGTGCCTCTGTTCGCGCAGCCGGGCGCTGGTGATGCCGGCCATGTCGCAGGGCCGGCCCGCAGTGAATTGGCGGAACTCGTCCCACACCTCGGCGGGGCTGGTGAACCCGAAGCCGTGCAGGCCGTAGGCGCGGGCGAAGCGGCAGAGGATCTCCCAGTCGGGCAGGGCGTCGCCGGGGGGGTCGAACAGTTTGGGGCTGAAGCTGACGAGCCGCTCGCTGCTGGTGCTCGTCCACTCCTTCTCGCCCCACTGGGCGGCGGGCAAGAGCACGTCGGCTTGCTGCGTCGTCTCGGTGGGGTGGTAGGCGTCTTGCACGACGACCAGTTCGGCCCGGGCCAGGCCGCGCCGCACCTGGTGCAGGTCGGGCAAGCTGACCAGGGGGTTGGTGGCCGCGATCCAGATCGCCTTGAGGCGGCCCTTCTCCAGCTCGCGGAACATGTCCACGGCCGTCAGGCCCATGCGCGGCTTGATGCTGCCGGCCGGCTGGTGCCAGTACTGTTCCATCTGGCGGCGATGGTCCGCGTCATCGACGACGCGGTAGCCCGGCAACTGGTGGGCGAGCAGCCCCGCCTCGCGCCCGCCCATCGCGTTGGGCTGGCCGGTGAGCGAGAAGGGCCCGGCGCCCGGCTTGCCAATCTGCCCCGTCAACAGGTGCAAATTGATCAGGCTGTTGTTCTTCCAGGTGCCGACGGTGCTCTGGTTGAGCCCCATGCAGTAGAAGCTCAGAAGCGCTGCGGCCGAGCCGATCAGCCGGGCTGTCGCCTCCACCTGCTCGCGCGGCAGCCCCGCCGAGGCGCACAGGCCATCGACGTCCTGCGCCTGCAAGAAGTCGCGGTAGGCGCCGAAGCCGCTCGCGTGCTTCTGGATGAAGTCGCGGTCGATGCGCCCGGCGTCGAGGAGCAGCCGGCCGAGGGCGTTGAGCAACGCAATGTCGCCGCCGGGGCGAACGGGGAGATGAAGGTCGGCGTCGCGGGCGGTGGGGGTGCGCCTCGGGTCGGCGACAATCACTTTAAGGTTCGGGTTGGCCTGGCGGGCCGCGCGGACGCGGTCGAACAGGACGGGGTGGGCCTCGGCCATGTTGCTGCCGGCGAGGAAGATCACGTCGGCGAGCTCGACGTCCTCGTAGCACCCGGGCGGGCCGTCGGAGCCGAGGCTGGTGCGATAGCCGGCGACCGAGGAGGCCATGCACAGCCGGCTGTTGGAGTCGGTGTTGTTGGTGTGGAGCGTGCCCTTGAAGAGCTTGCAGGCCAGATAGGCGGTTTCCGTGTCGAGCTGCCCGCTGCCGTAGAACGCGACCGCGTCGGGCCCGTGGGCGGCGATGATCTCCTTGAAACGCGCCGCGACGTAATCGAGCGCGACGTCCCAGGTCGCCGGCTTGAGCCGGCCCGGCCGGGTGGTGCGGAGGAGCGGTTGCGCGAGCCGGTCGTCACTGTCGATGGTGGGGCCGAGGAGGGCCCCCTTGGCGCAGAGCCGCCCGAGGTTGGCGGGGGCGTCCGCGACGCCGCGCACGCGCAGCCCGGGGCCGACGTCGCCCTCGAAGGCAAGGCGACAGCCCACCCCACAGTAGGGGCAGATGCTTTCGCCTCGGATCGGCAGCGAGGTTCGGCTCGCGGACATGAATCGGGTGCTCCTCGGGCTCGTCGGCGAACGGGCGTTACTTACGCGGCAGGTGCTTCACCAGCGGCAGCAGGGCGTCGGCGAGCTGGTCGCAGGGAACGTCGTACAGCAGGTCGGTGGCGACGACCGGGCTCGGGCCCGTCCGTCCCTTGACCATCACGTGGGCGGCATCGACGACGGTGCCGTTGACGCGCGAGCGGCAGCCCTGCAAGCCGATGGTCGAGACCTGGTGCATGCCGCAGCCCGCCGAGCAGCCCGACCAGTGAATGGTCAGCGGCTGGACCTTCTGCCCGGCGGTGCGCTTCTCCAGCTCGCGCGCCACCTCGATAGCCCAGCCCTTCGTCTCGATCAGCGCCAGGTGGCAATAGTCGCTGCCGACGCACGCCACCAGGCCGCGCATGATCGGCGACGGGTTGTGTTCCAGTTCGCGCAGCAGCGGCTCCTCGGTCAGTGCGCCGAGCCGGCTGTCGGGGACGTTGGCCACGATGAGGTTTTGCTGCACGGTCACGCGCACCTCGCCGTTGCCGTACCGCTCGGCGAGGTCGGCCACGCCGCGCAGCTGCGTCGTGGTGATGCGCCCGACCGGGACGAGCAGGCCGATGGAGTGGAGTTGCTCGCCGGGGTGAGAGGGCGAGGGGGCTTTCTGAGGGTGGATGCCGAGGTGATCGACGTGGTGCGGCTTGCGCAGGTCGGTGCCCGCCTTGAGGAGCGTGCCCCAGCGCCGGGCCAGTTCGGCCCGGAACCAGCCGATGCCGCGGTCCTCGATCAGAAACGCCAGCCGAGCCCGCGTGCGCGTCGCCCGCGCGCCGTGGTCGCGGAAGATGCGCACGATCTCGGCACACAGCCGGGCGGCCTCCTCCGGCCGGGCGAACACGTCGAGCGGGGCCCCCGGCCGGTAGCCGCCCGAGCCCTGCTTGCCGCCGACGTACACGTTGAAGCCGTTCACCTGCTGCCCGTCCAGTTCGCGGTAGGCCGGGACGAGGCCGACGTCCTGCGTCTCGGCGTGGCAGCAGTTTTCGAGGCAGCCCGTGATGGTGACGTTGAACTTGCGCGGGAGGTTGGTGAGCTCCTTGTTGCCGAGGAGGATGCGGTCGAGCTCGTCGATGACGGGGCTGGCATCGACCAGTTCGTGAGGCGTGAGGCCCGACAGCGGGCAGCCGCACACGCCGCGCACGTTGTCCATGCCGGTTTGCTTGCTGTGCAGGCCGACCTCGCCCAGTCGGCGCCAGATGGCGGGGACGTCGGCGAGCGCGAACCAGCGCAACTGAATTTGCTGGCGCGTGGTTAGGTCGGCGAAGCCCTTGCCGTACTCGTCGGACAGGTCGGCGATGACGCGGAGTTGGGCGGCGTTGGTCCGGCCGTTGGCGAGGCGGAGGCGCATCATGAAGTTGCCGGGCGTCTGCTTGCGGAAGAACAGCCCGTGCCACTTGGCGCGCTGCTTGTCGTCCTCGCTCATCTCCTGCCAGTTGTTGGCGGGGCAGAGCTTCAGCACGTCGTCGAGGCAGTCCAGGGCGTCCTTCGCCGCCTTCATCACCTCGACCTTGTTGACGTCCGCCTTGGCCTTGCCTCCCGTCTGGACCTGCACGAGCTGGTTGAGCAGAGGCTGGCACGTCCCGCACCCGGTGCCCGCGCGCGTCTGTTCGCCCAGCGCCGATACCGACTTCTTGCCGGCGCCGATGGCCGCGAGGATGGCGCCCTTGCTGACGCCGTGGCAGTTGCAGATTTGCGTGTCGTCGGGCAAGGCGCCGAGCTCGACCAGCGAGCCTTGCTCGAGGAGGGCGTCGCGGGCGTTGCCGCCGGCGAGGAGCTCCATCGCCGTGCCGGGGATCGGCTCGCCGCTGCGGAAGAGCCGCTGGAGCGTTCCGCCCGGGTCGCCGACGCCGAGCAGCACCCCGCCGATCAGGCGGCCTTCGTGCAGCACCAGTTTCTTGTAAGTGCCCGCCTCGGGGTCGAGGTGGGAGACGATCTCGCACTCGGGCGAGGTCGCGGTGGCTTCGCCCAGGGTGGTGAGCGAGACACCCATGACCTTGAGGGTGGTCGAAAGGCGCGACCCGCCGTAGGTCGCCTCCGGGTTGGCGTCGGTGAGCACGTCGGCCAGGACGCGCACCTGCTCCCAGATCGGATCGACCAGGCCATAGAGCTTGCCGCGGTGCTGCGCGCATTCGCCGACGGCGAAGATGGAAGGGTCGCTGGTGCGGAGCTGGTCATCGACGACGATGGCCTTCTCGACGCGCAGCCCGGCGGCCGTGGCCTCGGCGACGTTGGGGCGGATGCCACAACTGATGACCACCATGTCGGCCGCGAGCGTGCTGCCGTCCTTGAAGCGCACGCCGTTGACGCGCCCGTCGCCGAGCAGATGGGTGGCGCTTGCTCCCAGAATGACGCGGACGCCCATCTCTTCGAGCTTGCACTGGAGCAAGGCGGCGCCGGTCGAGTCGAGCTGTTGCGGCATCAGGTGGGGCGCCGCCTCGACGACGGTGACCTCGACGTCGTGGCTGAGCAGCCCGCGGGCCGCTTCGAGACCGAGCAGGCCCCCGCCGAGGACGACGGCGCGGTCGCAGTCCTGCGCGTAGCCGGCGATGGCCCCGCAATCCTCGAGCGTCCGAAAGACGAAGACTCCCTGCTGCCCGGCGCCTTCGAGGGGGGGGACGAACGGGCGCGAGCCCGTGGCCAGGACGAGGTAGTCGTACGGTTCGACGACCTTGTCGCCGGCGCCGCGCACGAACTTGTCGGCGCGGTCGATGACCTCGGCGCGAACGCCGGCGTGGACGAAGACGCCGCGCTGTTCGTACCATTCGAGCGGGTTGAGCCAGAGCTGTTCGACGTCCTTGAATCCGCCGAGCACGCTGGACAGGAGGATGCGGTTGTACGTCCCGTGCGGCTCGGCGCCGAACATGCGCACGTGAAAGCGATCGGGGGCGCGGGCGTGGACTTCCTCGACCACGCGGCCTCCGGCCATGCCGGTGCCGACGACCACGAGCGTGGGACGGCGAGCTTGAAGCATGGGAGAGGCTCCAGACAGATGGTGGAAAGCGCGCGGGCGCAAACGCCTGAGCTCCCTGAACAGCAGGAAACGCGGCGAGAGGAGAGTGCTTTGCTTTAAGCAACTGATGTGCCCAACTCGGCGCACGAAGCGATCAGTTGCCGCAACTGCTGTTGCGGCAAGCAGATACTCTTCCGGTCCCTCCGGTCGCGTTAGGGGGCGCCGGCGGGGCTGCATGATTGGTGTGCAAGTGCTGTTGGAAAGGTAGGCACAACGCTAGAGGTCGAGAGGGCCCGCGGGTTAGCGGGCCCCCTCCAGCGCACGTTGGGCAGGCTGGTGGTGGCGGTCGATGCGGAGCGCGCTGAGCAGCCAGCGGCGGCCCTCGTCCTGCTGACCGTTGCGCAGGCAGATCAGTCCAGCCTCGTAGCGGAGTTGGGCGTTACCCGGCTCCCGGCCGATCTTTTCGTGCAGTTCTCGGAGTTGGGCCAGGTCTCGCTCGATGGCGCGGCCGCGTTCAAGGAAGCCGTCGGCTTCCTTGCGGCGGTCGCGCGCCACGAGGGCTCGGGCCATCCCGTAGCAGGCCTCGGTATCGCTGGCGTCGAGTTGGAGCGCCTTGCGGTAACAGCGCTCGGCACGGGCCGGGTCCTGGTCGGAGAAGGCCACCTGGCCGCGCAACTTCACCGCGCCGAGGTGGTCGGGATGATCGGCCAGCAGTCGGTCGAGCAGGTTCCGCGCTTCGGCAAGTTTGCCCACTTGTCGCCAGGCGCGGGCCAGGCCGAACAACACCGCGGGGTCGTCGGGGCGCGTGCTGTGCAGCCTCTCGAACTGCTCGGCAGCGTCCGCACCTTGCCCCTCGTGAAGCAAAAACTCCGCGAGGCGCTGTCGGGCAGCGGCATGGTTCGGGTCAATCTCGACGGCGCGGCGGTAGTCCGCGCCCGCCTCGGGAAGTTGCTGGAGCCCCTCGCGGACCAGGCCGCGCAGGTATAGGGCCTGAGCGTTCTCCGGCTCCAGGGCCAGCCAGCGCGCCAGGCAGGCCTGCGCCTCCCCCAGGCGGTAGGTGTAAAGATACCCGAAGATCAAGGCTTCGAGGATGCGGCCGGTCTCGGGGCCGCTCTGGCCGACGCGGCCGTGAAGGAGCTCCTCCGCAAGCGGGCTTAGCGTGCCCCGCTGGGCGTCCAGCAGGTGCCGTTCGAGCCGGATCGCCTGCCGCTCCCCCCCGAGCTCTTCGCTGGCGTCGAGGTGGCGCTCCGCCTCCGCGTACGCACCCACGCCGACTGCGGCGCGGGCGGCCAGGAGGTGCGTGGCCGGCCCGCGCGGCCAGACGGCCAGGCACTTTCTCAGGTGCCCCCGCCCGCCCGCGTAGTCGCGCCGCTCCAGCGCTTGCCTGCCGGCGCGAAAGTGGTATTCGCCCCACAGCCAGCGCCCCGCGATTGTCAGCGCAACCCCACCAAGAACCAACACCGCCGTCCGTCGGACGGCGCGGCCGCGCCAGGACACCTTTCGCAACCACCGTATCATCGCGACGCCCCGTGTGGGCCCTGAGACCGTTGGCCGGGTGGGCTCAAGGCCCCAACGGGAGGTCGCAGGTATTCTCCCCTCGTTTCACCTGGTACTCGAGCCCGGACGTATCGGGGCTCGTATACCGGGACGCGATCGGGACATACTTCCCGATGACTTCGGGGGGCGGCTCATCGACCCCTTCAGGCGGCTTGAAGCCCTTCATTGACTCAGGGACGTTCCGATTGGGCGCGCGGGCCTCCCAGGACTCGATGCTGATCTTGGCCTTCCCAACGGGACAGTCCTTGATCGTGAAAGTGCCGTTCCGAATCGGGCTGGAAATGGCGGGCTTGTTCCCCGCCTCGCTGACGAAGGTAATGCGCCCCCAAGGGATCGGCTGGTTGTTGAGCGTAACCTTCCCGGTGACGTCGGCTTTGCCCCCGCCACAGCCGACTACCCCCAGCACCAGCAAGGCGGCAAAACTGAGCGATCTCTTCGCCGCGCCCCCGCTCCTACCCATCGCAACCTCCCTCGATTTGTTCTCGGCGATTCTCCCCCGAGCGGCAATGAGCGAAAGACCGCACCGGGGCACGGGCCGGCCGGGCCGGGATCAATACTTCCCGCCCGGCCGGCCTCGAGCGAATTGACCTTACCAGTCACTGCTGAGCGTCTCGCCCCCCCTCGGGGTGCAAGCGGCCCACCAGGTCGTGCCGCTGATGCCCGAGGACAGAGACCTTACACTTCCATCCGCCAGCGTCACTTGCATGGTGCTCGTGTGGGAAGACTGCGCCACCGAGGTATCACACGCGCTCTGGTAGGGGTTGGGCGCGATCTGGAACTTCGACCCCGACCCGACCTTGCCGGGCGGGCCCCAGTTGTAGCGGGAATGATAGCCGGCGGTCCCGTCGCTTTTGCCGTAGGCGAACATCCCCATCCAGGCGGTCTCCCAGTCGCCGTGCGCCCACAGAGTGGCGAAGCTCCCGCATCGGGCGTACCGCTCGGCAAACAAGATCGTGTTGCTCGTCCCGTCCGAGAAGGACCCAGAGAGCGTGGCAATGCCGGCCTGGTTCGGCTGCGCAGCGTCCCCGAGCCCGGAGTTGAAGTCTCCGGCTTCCGGCCTTCCGAAGGCCTGGTAGTTCGCGGCGTAGGTTCCCAGGGCCCAGGGGTTGCCCGGGTCTAGGAGGCCGTCCCTATAGTTGGGATCGGAGGGGCATCGGAACGACTTCAGGGGGACGCCGATCCCGTTCCACTGCTTATAGAGGTTGTCCTGCTCGAGGTAAGGCAGCAAGTGGTAGAAAATGTTCCCCGCGCTGGTTCCCGAACTCGGGAAGGGCCCATAACACGGCGGGAACTGGCCGATGGCATCGTGGGCGGCGTGTGAGGCGATGCCGAGTTGCTTGAGGTTGTTACTGCACTGGATACGTGCGGCGGCGGCGCGGACCTTCTGCACGGCGGGGAGGAGCAGGCCGATGAGGATGGCGATGATGGCGATCACCACCAGCAACTCGATCAGCGTGAAGCCCGGCCACTTTCTCAGTTTGAATAAGCGCGGCATGGGAGAGGTTCTCGGTTAGGATGATGAATGAAGAGCGAGATCAGAAAGGCGAGCACGCTGCCTCGTCGAATCGTGCGGCCCGTCTTCGAAGCCTATGTGATGGCCCTCCGGGGAACGAACGACGTATCGCTCTGCGACGAGGCCTGAGGCCCAGAACAGCCCGGACAGAGCGGGAAGCACGCCGTCTCTTCTATGTGGGACGATCATATAGTGGACATTGTACGCCAGCCGCGTTCTTTCGGTCAAGGAGGTAACTGCCGGGCTCGCCACTTCACCCCGTTGCCGCGCCACTCTCGCTCCGTGCGCCGGGAACGTCACGGACGGTATTTTTCCAGCAGTTCGCGGGGGCGTGGGTCTTCGGGGGCCAGCGCGGCGGCGTCCTTCAAGTGTTCTCGTGCTTCGGCTGTGCGGCCGTCCTGGGCCAGCAATTCCCCCAGGTTAGTGTGCGCCTGGGCGAAGTGAGGCTTGAAGCGCACCGCTTCCGCGAAGGCCTGGATCGCACCGGCCCGATTGCCCTGTCGCCGCAGGCAGTGCCCCAGGTTGTACTGCGCCAGCGCATGGCCGGGGCGCAGCTTGACCGCCTGGCGGAGGGGGCCGGCCGCCTCGCGCGTGCGGCCCTGCTCGAACAGGGCGACGCCCAGGTAAAAGTGGGCCTCGACCAGGGCCGGCGCCAGCTCGAGCGCCCGCCGCAGGGCCCGCTCGGCGCCCCGATGGTCCTTCTGCGCGACCAGGGCCCGCCCCAGGCCGAGCCACGCCGAGGCCGAATCGGGGTAGTCGCGCACGGTCTCCAGCAGCAGCGCACTGGCCGCCCGCGCCTGGCCCTGTTTGAGCAACTTGCTGGCGCGGACGAGGCTCGCTTGCCGGCCGACGCGCAGGCGGCTCAGTTCCTCCAGGACCGGATCGACTGCCTCCAACGGGGCCGGCGCGTTGGCCGCCAGGCCGCGCTCGCGCGCCGCCTCCGCCGCCCTCCCGCGCCGCTGATGGCCCTCGGCAAGGAGCGAGTGGGCCGCCTTCTTCACGTGCTCGTCGCCCAGGCAGTGGCGCAAATGATCTTGGGTTGCGGCCCAGTCGTTCCGTCCGTGAGCCAACCGGGCCAACCCGAGGTGGGCGGACGCGTTGCCCGGGTCGTGGGTCAGCACCTGCTCGAAGAGGGCTTTGGCCTCCTCGTCGTGCCCCTGGGCCTGCAGCGCCTCCGCCAGGCGCAACCGCGGGGCGAGGGGCCCGCCCCCACCCCAGAGGGCCACCGCGCGCCGCATGTCGGGGAGGCCTGCGCCCGGGGCCCCCGGCGACAGCGCAACGCCGCGGAAGTAGGGCCATCGGGGATCGCGGGCGTCCAAGCGTTCGGCCTCGGTGAAGCAGGGCACGGCCTCGGCATCGTAGCCGTGGGCAGCCAGCACCATCCCCAGCTGCCCCCAGGCCCCTGCCGCGCGCGGCGACGCGCTCACCTTCGCGCGCGCCGCCTCGATGGCCGCCACGACCGCCGGGTCGGCCCCGCCCAGGTCGGGCAGCGCGGGCAGCGGCGCCGGCCGCCAGCGCTGCGCGACGAACAGAGCCCCCGCCCCGGTCAGCGCCAGGACGAGTAACGCCAGGAGGGCCCGCCAGCGCCTGCGGCCGTTCATCGCCTCCCGTCCCCCTTGCGCAGCGCGATCGATTGGTCCGCGGGCCGCCCGGCGAACGCCTCGCGCGTGCCGTCCGGCCAGAGGACTTGGACCGCGTCTACGCGCTCGGCCGCGCCCAGGCCGAAATGAACGCGGGGGTCGTGACTGGACAGGTAGCTCTGGCCGGGGTTGACCCACCCCACCCGGCGCCGCCCTCCAGCCTCGATCGTGATCGCCGCCCCGTAGGCGTCGCGCTTCAACGCCGGATCGACCGCACGCACCATCAACCAATGCCCGCGCGCTCCCGCCACGTTTCGATAAAGCCGGGCGCGCCCCGCCGTCTTCGTCACCAACAAGTCCAACGCCCCGTCTCCGTCCACGTCCCCGACCACCAGCCCACGCGAGACCCCGGCGGTGCCGCAGAAGGGATGATTGAACGAGGAAATGTCGCGAAATCGCCCTCCTCCCTCGTTGGCGAAGAGTTGATTGCGCTCCGCGTAGGTGGCCCAGAACGGGCCCAACTCCTCCGGGTTGGCGGGTTGGCCCCTCACCACCCGGCCGTTGACGACGGCGAGATCAAGGGCGCCGTCGTGGTCGAAGTCGGCCAGCACCGTCCCGAAGCCCGTCCCGCTCCACGGAGGACGCGCCAACCCCGCCTGGGCAGTCCGGTCCTGAAACGCCCCGCGTGGCCCTTGTGTCCACAGCGCGTGCGTCTCCGCGGTCAGGTGCGTTACAAACACGTCCAGGTCCCCGTCCCCGTCCACGTCGCCGAGCGCCACCCCCATGTTGGCCTGGGCCTGTCCTAGGCCATTGCAGGCGATGCCGCGCTCGAGGGCCTCTTCCTTGAAGGTGCCGTCCTTCTGGTTGATCCACAGATGGTTGGGCTTGCCGTCGTTGGCGACGAAGATGTCCGGCCAGCCGTCCCCGTCGAAGTCCGCACACGCCACACCCAGCCCCGGCCCTGGCCGCTGAAAGAGCCCCGACGCCTTCGTCCGGTCTTCGAAGCGTACAGACTTCGACCCCGTGAGCCCCCGGTTGCGGAAGAGCTTGGTGACCGTCCCGGTGAACTGATTCGGGTGGCAATAGTCGCGCCTGCCCCCCAGGCCGGCACAGTTCCACGAGGGGTCGTACTCGACGTAGTTGACGACTACGAGGTCGAGCCAGCCGTCTCGGTCGTAATCGACGAACGCCGCCGAGGTCGCCCACAGCGGGCTTTTCAGCCCCGCCGCCTCGGTCACGTCCGCGAAGGTGCCGTCGCCGTTGTTCAAGAACAGGCGCACTCCGGCAAACTCGGTGATGAGGACGTCGGGGAGGCCGTCGTTATTCACGTCCCCGATGGCGACGCCCATGCAGTGGCCGGAGAAGTCCAGCCCCGACCCCTTGCTCACGTCCTTGAACTTGCCGTCCGGCATCTGCTTGTAGAGCCGATTCGGGCGCCCTTTGGGCCCCCCGTTGTTGAGAAGGAGAACGTCGAGCCGGCCATCGCCATCGAAGTCGAACAGGGCGGCGCCGGAGCCGACGATTTGCGGCATGAAGTAGCCGTCATCGACCGGCCCGGCGTCGTGGACGAAGTCGAGCCCGACCTGGTCGGTGACGTCTTCAAACCAGGGTGGGGCCTCCGGGGGAGGAGTGGCGTGCCGGCGCGTGCAGCTCAGCAAGAGCCCTCCCAGCGCTGCCAGCAGGAGTAGCCCGACAGGGCCCAATCGCGCCCACGCCATCGAGAAACCACCCTTTCGTGCCTGCTTGATCACCCTGGTCTGGAAAGCTGGCCCCAGGACGGCTTCCCCAGCACACCGCCTCGTCACGATGCCCCTCGCTCCACTCGCCTCCGCGTTCGCGGGTACGGCAGCGCCTTTTCCTGCCCCTGGACGAGGACGTGGTAGCGATCGGCCGCCAGCCCGTCCCAGTGCTGCTTCTTGCCGTCCGGCCAGGTCACCGTCACCCGCCGCGCCGCGGCGCTCTCTCCCAGACCGAAGTGCAGTCGGCGGTCGCCCGACGAGGCGTAACTGCCCCCGCCCTTGGCGAAGCGCGTCAGCGTGCGCTCGCCCGCCTTCAATTGGGCGCGGGCCCCGACCACGTCGCGGTTGTCCTTGCCCACCAGTTCCACGCCCAGCCAGTGGCCTGCCTTGGCCTCGTTGAGCAGCACGCGCACCGGCTCGTTCACGTGACTGATGACGAGGTCGACCCGGCCGTCGTTGTCCAGGTCGCCCATGGCCAGCCCGCGGCCCAAGTGCTTCTGCTCCGCGTAGGTGCCCACGCGCCGGCTGATCTCCACGAACTTCCCCCCGCGGTTGTGCAGCAGCACCGGCTGCTGCAGCCGGCCGATGCCCGCCCCCGTGGGCTTGCTGATCGCGTGGCCGTTGACCACGAAGAGGTCCTCCCAGCCGCGGTTCTGCACGTCGATGAAGCCCGTGCCCCAGCCGACGTACTTCTGCCCAATGGCGGCGATGCCCGCCGCCGTCGTCTGGAAGCTGAAGAAGACGTGGCCCGGCGTGCAGCGGTTCTGGTACAGCCCGTGCAGCTCGTGTTCGTAGTTGGTCACCCACAGCGACGGCTTGCCGCTGCCGTCGTACTCGCCCGCGTCCAGCCCCATGCTGCCGTTGGGCGCGGCCCGGTCGTCGCGGGCCACCCCGCTCAGCAGGCCCACCTCCTCGAAGCGAATCGCGCCCGGCTTCGAGCGGTTCACGTAGAGGAACTTATCGACGGTATCGTTGGCGACGTAGACGTCGGGCTTGCCGTCGAGGTCCACGTCTACCGCGAGCACGCCCAGCCCTTTGCTCGCATCGGGCCCGCCCGGCTTCAGCCCCACCGTTGCGCTGACGTCGGCGAAGGTGCCGTCGCCATTGTTGCGGAAGACCTTGTGCGTGAGCCCCGAGAAGTTCTTGGGCGGGCAGACGTCCGGCGCCTTGCCGTCGTAGGTACAACTCGGGTGCTTGGCGAACGACCAATCGACGTACTGACAGACGTAGAGGTCGGGATGGCCGTCGCCGTCGAGGTCGGCCCAGGCGGCGCTGGTTGCCCAGGTAATGCCCTTGTGCAGGTTGGCCTTCTCGGTGACGTCGAGGAAGCGCCGGCCCTTCTTCGGGTCCTTCTCGTCCACCGGCACGTTGCGGAACAGGGCCACGCCGCCCCAGCCGGTGACCAGTAGGTCGGGCCAGCCGTCGCGGTTGTAGTCGGCCACGGCGGCGCCGTGCGTGTAGAACCAGGGCCGCTTGCCGGCCAGCTTGTCCAGGCCGACCTCCTTCGTCACGTCCCTGAACTTGCCCTTGCCGAGGTTCTTGAAGAGCTTGCAGGGGTGGCCCCTGATCTCCTTCTTGTCCTTGCCGGCGAAGTAGCCGCCGCCGGTGACGAACACGTCGAGCAGCCCGTCGCCGTCGTAGTCGATCAGGGCAGCGCCGCCGCCCAGCGATTCGAGGATGGCGAGGTGCCCGGCCTCCTCGCCGTTGCGGTACGCGAACGACAGCCCCGAGCCGTCGGTGACGTCGCGGAAGAGGGCGGGGCCCTTGGCCTCCTCGGGGACGACGACTTCGGGGACCGCGGGGACCTTCGGGGCGCACGCCCACGCGAGGACGGCAGAGCCGGCGAGCAGCAGCGGGGCCAGTTTTCGGAGGATCATGAGGCCTTGCCTCCAGTGCAGAGGGAGAGGAAGAGAGAGGAAACGGGACCGGCCACGGCCCCGGTCGCAGCCCCTCCAAAGGTGGGGCGCAATGCGAGGGCCGTGGCCGGGGCGAGTGTGTCAGCGGCGCAAGGCGGCGAGCGGTGGGGCTTGTCCCCGCCGTGCGGGCCGCCGGGACAAGCCCGGCGGCTCGCCTGAAAAGCCCGGCGGCTCGCCTGAAAAGCCCGGCGGCTCGCCTGAAAAGCCCGGCGGCTCGCCTTCTGGTCGGGGCGCTCAGGCGTAAACCCGATAATCGAGATCGGGGAAAAGGTTGTGGCGGCGCTCGACCTCGGTGAGCCAGCCCTCGTCGATGTCGTTGTTCTTGAGCGCATCGTACAGGTGGTTGAAGTTGTTGACGTGGACGCGCGTCCGGTCCCGGGCGTATTCGACCATGGTGCCCGTCTTCATGATAAACGCCCAGTCGCTGGATTGCGCCAGCAAAAGCTCGCGGGCCGCCTGGTTGAGCGCCCGGCGGCGCAGGGGGGCGGGGCCGGCGTCGGAGCGCGCCAGCTCGACCATGCGGTCGGCGCCCTCGTGGAGGTGGCGGTAGATCCAGTCGTTGGAGCTCTCGCACCAGACCTCGGAATAGCCCTTGTAGCCCCAGCTCGACATGGTCGGCTGCGCGACCTGGACCTTGGAGTGCCGGTCGAGGTATTCGGGGACGGTGATGGTCTTGACCGTCTGCTGGTCGTGGTGCATCTTGCGGAGGAGGAAATTGATCCAATCGGGGCCCTCGAACCACCAGTGCCCGAACAGCTCGGCGTCGTAGGGCGCGACGATCAGGGAGGGCCGCCCGTCCATCGAGCCCGACAGCCATTCGACCTGCTTTTCGCGGTTGAACATGAAGTTGCCGGCGTGGTCGGCGGCCTTGGCGAGGGCGGCCTTGGGGTCGTAGGGGAGCTTGTTGTCGGTGCGGCCGGTGATGCGGTAATACTTGATGCCGAGCAGGCTGCGGATGCCGTTCTGGTGCAGGTGCGGCTTGAGGTATTCGTAGTCGAGGTCGAAGCCGACGTCGCGGTAGAAGTCGCGGTACTGGTAGTCGCCGGGGTAGCCCTCGACGGCGCTCCAGACCTGCTTGGACGACTCGGTGTCGCGGGCGAGGGCGGCCACGCCGCTCTTGGGGCAGAGGATCGGCGCATAGACGCCGTACTTGGGGCGCGGCTCGGCGTGCAGCACGCCGTGCGTGTCGGTGAAGAAGTAGCGGATGCCCGAGTCGCGCAACAGCTCATCGACGCCCGGCTCGTAGCCGCACTCCGGCAGCCAGATGCCGCGCGGCCGGCGGCCGAAGTGGCGCTCGAACTCGCGGCAACCGATCTCGATCTGAGCGCGGCGGGCGTTCTCGTTGACGACCATCAGCGGCAGGAAGCCGTGAGTCGCGCCGCAGGTCATGAGCTCGAGCTTGCCGGAGTCGAAGAATCGCCGGAAGCCGTTGAGGAGGTTGTTCTGGTACTGGTTGACGAAGACCTCGCGGGCGCGGGAGAACCGCCCGTGGTACATCTGGGCGAGCGCGTGGAACTCGGGCTCCCAGCGGGTGCGCTCGAGCTCCTTGTTGATGAGGACGAGGAGGTTGTCGAGGTGGCGGACGTAGCGGTACTGGAGGAGCGGGTCGCTGAGCATGGCCGCGAGGGTGGGCGTGACCGACATGGTCAGGCGCCAATCGACGCCGTCGCGCTCGAGGCCGTCGAAGGCGTCGAGCAGCGGAATGTAGGTTTCGGTGATGGCCTCGTAGAGCCAATCCTCCTCCAGAAAGTCGTCGTACTCCGGATGACGGACGTACGGCAGGTGGGCGTGGAGAACGAGGGCCAAATATCCGAGCGGCATCGTGATCGATCCTCAAAGCAGGTTGGGCTATCGTTTGCGCGGTATGTGATAGGGAGTTTGGGTAAGATTTCAAGGCAGGGCCCATCGCCCGCGGCACATCGCGTTCTGGATGGGGAGGTTCGCGTCGAGCACCTGCTCCTCCGGGCTCGCTCCTGGAGGCGCGTCCTGCGGCAGCGGCACCACGATGAGATCGGCCGATTTGCCGGGCTCCAGGCTGCCGGTCTCGTCGGCCCAGCCAAGGGCCTCGGCGCCGGCGAGCGTGGCCATGCGCAGCAAGGCGGCCGGCGAAAAATCGGGATGGAGGGCACGCAAGAAGCGTGCTTCGGCAAGCAGATCGAGGTCGGGATTGGAGGCGAGGCTATCGGTGCCGAGGGCGACGCGAACGCCACGCGCCGGCAGTTCGCGAAACGGGTGGGGCGGGTGGCCGAAGAAGTGGTGCGTTCGCGGGCAGTACACGACGGTTGCCTGGGGTGGGAGGGTGGTGGAGGCGGCAAGGTAGTTGGCGTGGCCGAGGAGCAGCGGCACGCCCTGGTCGCACAGGTCGATGGCGCTCTGCGGGCCGTCGATCAGCTCGCCGGGGGCCCAGACGCCTAGCTCGTGGAGGAACGCGACGAGAGGGCCGTCGTGGCGCGCGAGCAGTTCGAGCTCGGGCTCGGTTTCAGCCAGGTGGACGGCGAGAGGGGATCTGTTGTGACGCGCTAACAGCGCTGCCTCCCGGAACAGCCAGGCGCTGGCGCTGTAGGGCGCGTGCGGGCTGAGCCCGGGCCGGCAGGTCGGCGTGGCGGGGTGGTTTTCGAGCCAGGCGCGGGCGCTGGCCAGGGCCGCGGCGGCGCGCTCGCGCGGCAGGCCGAGCAGCTCGTGGAAGACGACGGCGCGGACGGGGCCGTCGGCGAGTGCCGGCCAACTCAGCCCGCCCGCGGAAATGTCGCCGAGCAAGGTCGTGCCGAAGCGCACGCTCTCGGCGAGGCCGGCGCGCACGTCGGCCTGCACTTGTTCGAGGGAGCGGGCGCGGCGGTGGCGGACGACGGCGCGCAGCCAATCGTCGAACCGGCCGAGGAAGGGGACGGCCCCGCGCAGGCCGCCGAGGTCGAGGTGTACGTGGGCGTTGACGAGGCCGGGCAGGATGGCGGCGTTGCCGAGGTCGAGGTCGGCGGGGCGCGTGCCGCGCGGCTCGACGGCGACGATGCGGCCCTCGGCGATGGTGAGGGCGGCGCCCTCCAGAGGGGGGGCGCTGACGGGGAGGAGCCAGCGGGCGGTCAGCGTCACGGTCGAGGAAGACGGCTGGGACGTCGCGGGCTCCCGCCCTGGTTCATGGCTTCTCTGGGACGTCCTCATACTCGTTCGTGTCCTCCCACCCAGCGTGCTTGCCCGCCTCCCAGGCCAGGGCTTCAAGCTCCTCCCTCGTCCACGGGCTGTCGTCGTACTCGTCCTCCGTCAGCCGCTCGTACTCGTCCACGCGAATCAAGACGAACGTCTCCTTGGTCCGAGGGCTCACGAGGCGCGGCGGCGTGGGCCCGGGGCTTTCCAAGGCTTGCATTTGCTGTTCGGTCAGCTCGATCATAGCTGCCTCCTTTGCTCCCTCGTACCGCCGCGGCACGCTGCCAATGAGCCGAGCTACCGCCGAGCACCTCGCGGACGACAACTATCGTCCGACGTTCGGCAACACCTACGGACGGTACTGGAACCGGCCGACGTACTCCAGCGAACATCGCTCAGGATGCCGAAGCCGGTTGGGGGTGAAGACGCAGATGGCCGCATCGGCCAGCTCCTGTCCAACCCGGGCAGCCACTGCTCGGCGTACGAACTCTTGGCCAGGAGCTGGCCGAGCGGGAGGGGCTCGCCAGACTCAGACGGGATAGCCTCGATGCACCCCGGCTCGTACCCGGACAGACCGACCTCCCGCATGAACGCCGACGGGATACCGGCACCGTCATCGGTGTAGCGCTCGTTGATGAACGTCCGCATCTCAGCGAACGACCCGAACCGGCCAGTCGAGATGAAGACGTGAACCGTATCCATGCGCTCCCGCCTCTGCCGCCGAACCAGACGCTCACCTGCCGCGGCGACCGGCGAGACGTTCAATCTCGGAAATGCTACAGGCCGGCGCGAGCCGTTGCAGCGCCTGGCTTCTTATTCGGTCGGCCTTGCGGCCAATACCTCGGCCGCCGAGACGTCGTTGGAGATGACGTAGACGCCGAGGGCGTGCCGACTGCATGCGGCAAGCAACTCCGGCGGCAACTCCAACTCCATCTGGTCCTGATCCATGCGGACCTCGACGAACAACCGCAGGGACAGTCCCGCGGCCCGCAAGCCGGCCACGACCTCCGGCTGCCTCCGATCGAGGAACCGGCCAGTGGCCCGGAACGCCTCCAGGGCCCCAGCGAAGAACGCCTCGGTCGGTGCCCCCGGGTCGGCCGGGCCTCCAGCGCCTGCAAACGAGCTCAGCCGGACAACCGAGAAGTTGACCATTCCGGATGCCCAGGCCCCGCCATCGGCACGAGTGGCCTCGACCTCGCCCGGCTGAATGTTCAGCGGCGCGAGAAACTCGCAGCTCGTCACGCCCCGCCCGTCTCCGCGTGACGCCTGGAGCCCGATCAGGACGGAGCCGACCGACATCGATGTGTCCTCCGCCGAACGAGGAGCGCTCTGTCCGTCGTGCTGGCCCGTAAGAGGTTGTCGGGCTGCTGGGGAACACGACGGATAGAGCCCTGTCGGACGGGACCGCCTCTGGTGGTCCCCGGCCTTCCCTTTGGAAGCTCGATCCGGCGGGATCGCTCGCTCCCGGCAGATTCGACTCCTCGCTCGGCCGGCCTCGCAAGCTCCGACCTGTCCGATGCCCGGCGCCCATCGATTCGCTGAGGGTGATGCTTGTCGCCCAACCTACTCTCGACGCGACGTCCGCGCCTTGATCCTGCTGTTGATGCGCCGCGGGGCCCCACGAAGGATGCCCGAAACTTCCAGACGCGCCTTCCCCTGGAAGAGATCGTCCTCGATGCCGAGCCACCAGTCAAAGCCCGTTCCTTTGCGCGACCTCTCGATGACGGTGAGCCCCGTGAGCGCGCGGATGAGGAGAAGGGCCACGGCGTAGGCGCCCTGCTGCGTGGCCTCCTCGAGATCGTTCCAGAAACGCCGCTTGGGCTCGGTGACTTCTTCCGACCACGAAAGAGAAAACGCGGCCGGGAAGGCGCTATCGACCACCAGCCGTACGGGGACACGTGAGCCTGATGATCGAGGCGAACGGCGGCGGCCTGCGCCATCATCGCGCCTCCCTCCGAAGGCACGTGCGGAAAGCCATGGACCAGGCTGTCGAGCGTTGACGCGGTTCCGCCTTTCTCGGCCGTCAGACTTTCCACGAGCAATGTCCCTCGGCCCCCACCCAGTAGACCGCAAGGGACACCGGCCCGTCAACCCCTTCGAGCGCCCGTGGGGCGCCTGCCAGGACGCCGCAGGCAGACGTTCCGCGAGCCTGGTACTTCGCGGCCTCGAGGCCGCTCGGGGACTGCCGCTTGTCCGCCGTACACGGGTAGGGCAGGCTCGAGGCCGCGTTCGCCGAAGTCGGACAGGGGAAAGCTCGAGGGACGGTGGGCACGAAGAAAAGAAAGGGGCGATGAATGGCCGCACTCCAAAACGGGCCCGAGAAGTCGTTCAAACGTCTCTCGCACCGACGTACGCGCTGCGGGTAGCCTGCTTGATGGTGGGGATCGTCCTCCTTCGGGCGCCCCTTCTTGTCCCGCATTCGAGGTTGCCCCCGTGGTCTCCTTCACCCTCGCCAATTCCCCCGGCCCCGCCCCGGCCGCGAACGG
>JBBSEZ010000144.1:0-20888 GCA_038239195.1 Gemmatales bacterium | reverse complement strand
GTCAACCCCGCGGCGGCGCTTTGTGGGGGGGCGGGCGGGGGGGCCCCACCCAAACCCCAACAGGGGGGGGCGCCATCCGACTCCCGCCTTTTTGTCGCCGCCCCCCCACGGCCCGAACCGTTCCTCGTGCCTGCGTGTCCGCCACGGGAGGCCAGCATGATTGCTTGTGTTGACGTCGATTACCGCGAGGAGGGCGCCGTCGCCGCCTGCATGCTGTTTCGCGCCTGGGAGGACGAGGCGCCCGCAGAGAGCTCGACCGTGCGCATCGACACGGTTTCGCCTTACCGGCCGGGCCTGTTCTACAAGCGCGAGTTGCCGTGCCTGCTCTCGGTGTTGCGCCCCGTCCTCGACCGCGGCCCGCTCGAGGCTGTCGTCGTCGATGGCTACGTCTGGCTGCGCGACGAGCAAGCGCCGGGGCTCGGCGCCCACCTGCACGAAGCGCTCGGGCGAACGGTCCCCGTGATCGGCGTGGCCAAGACGCGCTTTGCCAGCGCGCTCAGGGCAGTGGAGGTCGTTCGGGGCGACAGCCAGAAGCCGCTCTACGTGACGGCGGTGGGGGTGGAAGTGGCGGAAGCGGCGCGGCGCGTTCAAGGAATGCACGGGCCGCATCGCGTTCCGACGCTGCTCCGTCGCGTGGACCAGCTCTGCCGCGAGGCGTGAGCGGGGGAAAACGAAAAATCCCCGGGCCGCAGGGGGCGGCCCGGGGAGCACGAGCAACGAGCCCGTGCGGCAGCGGGAGGTTTCTTGCAATGTTTTGGAGGGGCTCTTGCCCTCCTCACCCTCTTGTTCCTCCCGCCTCATCGACTGTGACAGGCCAACGAAAAAATCGCCGGCGAGCCACGTTCGCCGGCGATCGTCGTTCTCGCCACTGCCTCATACCAACTTGCTCAACGCCCCCTCCACCCGGCGCGAGCAGAGCGCCCCGAACAAGCCGCCACAGCCCAGCCACGCGCTCAGGCCTTGCAGGTCCGCGAAGGGCGGGGGGAGGTAGCGCGGCGGGAGGATCAGCCCTTCCTCGACGAGGTGGGCGAGCGCCTTCATGTCGGCGAGGTTGGTCTTTCCACAGAAGAGCAGGGGGATGAGGGAGGTTTGCCCCCGGCTCAGCGCCAGGCGGAGGTAGTTGCCGACCAGCACCAGCCCCTTGACGTAGCAAAGGTCCTTGGTGAACGGGCCCGCGCCTTCGGGAAGCGAGCCCCGGAAGATGCGCATCGTGTGCTGGTAGCTCTCGCGCTCGCCGAGGCCTTGCTCTCGGAAGAACTGGAACACGTCGAGGAAGGTGGCCCCCGCCTCCGCTCGCGCCACCCCTTCCACGCGGTTGAGGAGCCGGCGCAGGCGCGAGGGGCAGGAGGCGAACGCCAGCAGTTCGGTCAACACAGCCAGGCCTTCCTGGGTGGGCGTGGCCGAGGGCGGGCCCTTGCTCAGGAAAGTACACACCGGCTGGGCCTGCCCGTTGAGCGTCGTGCCCAGGTGCGCCCAGCCCTCGTGGACCTCCAGCAGCCGAACCTCGCGAACGGTGAAGCGCGCGTCGGAGCGTATCTTGATGTAGTCGCTGCCCGCCGCCGCGTCGGCGACGATGCCGTCGGAGAGGCGCACGCGCACCGCGTGCGGGCCGCCGAAGTAGTCGGCGAGTCGCCCGGCCAGGGCGCCCACTGTATCCGCGGCGCTGAGCGTGGGGAGCTCGGCAGGGCAGGGGGGGCTGGCCGGGCCGAGCAGGCAGGCGACCTGCCTGGCCATCCCGGCCAGGGTCGGCCCGCTGCCGAGCAGGCGGTCGGTGGCGCTGCCGTAGAGCTCGCGCGAGAGCGCGCCGAAGGCAGGCGTGCCGCGCGCCTCCAGCAGAGCGATCGCGGCGCGGTACTCGGCACAGGTGCGCAGGAGGATCTTCCCCGCCGCATCCTGTTTGCCGAGGCAGCGGCGCACGTCGCGATCGAGGGCCAGCAGTTCCTGGCGCTTGTGATTGGGGTCGAACGATAGCGGGCGGGCCAGATAGGAACTCTGCGTCACGCAGGGCAGTTCGCGCGCGCCCCGCGCGAAGAAGCCTCTTTCGACCTCGTCGCCCCACTGGACCGCATCGAGGATGCGGAGGGGGCGCTGGGCCTGGACCAGTCGGTCGCTCAGCCGGCGGACCGTGGCAGCATGGGAAGCTCGCCTCGGCCCGCCTCGCGCTTGTTCTTCGATGGCCCCTATGCCTTCGGAAGCGGTCTCTGCCAGGGCGGGCAGCGACGCCCGCCGAACCGTGCTGTTGCAAACCGTCACTTTGGGTCCTGTCTCCCACACAGGGGCGCGATGAGCGCCCTTCCGGTTCTTCGCTGGCTCCGTTCGCTCCACTTCCGCGGCGACCTCCACGCCGGCCCCGCTCGCGCTCTTGTAGCCTCCTCGGCCCGACAGGTCCAGAGAGGATGTCGGCTCCGAAGGACTAATGGAAAGAAACCCGCCACTTGCGCGGAAGTGCCGGTACGTTCGGAATTATCCTGTCGCCGCGTCGAGCAGGCGCTGCACAGCTTGAAGGCCCAGTTCGGCGACCTGGGGGCCTTTGACCTTCCAGAGGGTGGGGTTGAGCAGCTCGAGCGACACCCACCCCTCGTAGCCGATCGCGTGCAGGTGGCGCAGGATGGGCACGAGGTTGAAGTCGCCTTCGCCGGGGAGGACGCGGTCGGCGTCGCTGGCCAGTTCGCGGGCCACGCCCGCCAGGTCGGACAGCTGCACAAAGGCCAGGTTGCCCGGCGTCAGGAGCGCGAGATCGTCGAACTTGCTGGGGCCGGTGTAGTAGTGGAATACGTCGAGATCGACGCCGACGTTGGGCTCTCCACACGCCGCCACCAGCGCCAGCGCCGTGTCGAGACTGGAGCAGAACGTCGCCCGGCCGCGAAACTCCAGCGCCAGCCGAATGTTGAAGCCTGCCGCCCACTGGGCCGCCTCGCGAAGCGAGACGACGGCCCTCTGGAGGGCGGTCTCATCGACCTTCTCGACGAAGTCGGCAGCGACGAGGAGGGTTGGGACGGCGAAGCGCTGGCACAGGTCGAGCCGGCGCTTGAAGTGGTCGTAGTGCGCGCGGCGCTGTTCGCCTTGCGAGAGGAGCAGCCCGCCCTGGTAGGACGCCGCCGCCAGTTCCATCGGGCGGTCTTCGAGCAACTTGCGCGTGTCGCCCAGAGAGTGCGTTTCGAGGTGCGTCTCCAACTTGGTGAGCCAGACCTCCATCGCCGGGCAACCCGCGTCGGCGTAGGCCCGAACGTCCTGCTCGAACGAGTTCGTGAGCGTGGTTGCCTGGCTGATGCACGTCTTCATGGTTCCATGCTACCTCGCGCAGCTTCTAGTCGCAAGCAGGGGCCGGGACGCCAAGCCGCCAGCGGCGGGCCCCGCCGGTTCGCCGCTGGCGGCTTGGCGTGCCGCTGGCGTCCCGGCACAATCGCGTCCTGCCTTCCCAGAAGTTGCTGGAAAAAAGGAGATAGTTCTTGATTGTTCGCTCGTCGGCTGGCAAACTCTTCCGAAGAGGGCGCTTTGCGTTGACTTGGCCGATTGTCCCTGCGGCGCCGGAAATGACTGCGACGCCGGAAGGTCCTCTCCCTTCCGTCCACGTACTAGAGTTGCTATGCTATAAGCACCTGTCGCGGCGCAAGGCGGAAGTGCGTTTCCGGAAGGTAGGCCGATGCCGTCGCCAACAACCATCGAAGAGTTTCTCGATCTGGTGCGCAAGAGTGGCGTTGTCGATGAGAAGCGCCTGAGCGGCCACGTCGAGCGCATGCGCGCCGCGGGGCAACTTCCCCCCGACCCCGTGCGCATGGCCACGCAACTGGTGCGCGACGGTGTCTTGACGCACTTCCAGGCCGAGCAGTTCCTCCAGGGCAAGTGGCGCCGGTTCACCATCGGCAAATACAAGGTCCTCGAGCGCCTCGGCGCCGGCGGGATGGGCAGCGTCTATCTCTGCGAGCACATGCTGATGCGCCGCCGGGTTGCCGTGAAGGTCTTGCCTGCCACCAAGGCCGAGGACACCTCCTCGCTCGAGCGCTTTTACCGCGAGGCTCGCGCCGTCGCCGCCCTCGACCACCCCAACATCGTCCGCGCCTACGACATCGATCAGGACGACAAGCTCCATTTCCTCGTCATGGAGCACGTCGATGGAGCGAGCTTGCAGGAGATCCTCAAGCGCACCGGGCCGATGGAAGTTCTGCGCGCCGCTCATTACATCCGCCAGGCGGCGCTCGGCCTGCAACACGCCCACGAGACGGCGGGGTTGGTGCATCGCGACGTCAAGCCGGGCAACATCCTCGTCGATCGCAATGGGATCGTGAAGGTCCTCGACATGGGCCTGGCGCGCTTCTTCCACGATGAGACCGACGACCTCACCCGGAAGCACGACGAGAACGTTCTGGGGACGGCCGACTACCTGGCCCCCGAGCAAGCGCTCGACAGTCACGGGGTGGACATCCGGGCCGACATCTACAGCCTGGGCGCGACGTTCTATTTTTGCCTGACGGGCCGGACGCCGTTCGCCGAGGGAACGGTGGCTCAGAAACTGATCTGGCATCAGACGCGCCAGCCCAAGCCGGTCCGCAGCATTCGGCCCGAAGTGCCCGAGGGGATGGCCGCCATCCTCGACAAGATGATGGCGAAGGCCGCCGACCAACGCTACCAGAGCCCGCAGGCCGTCGCCGATGCCCTGATTCCGTTCACGCAGGTGCCGATCCCGCCTCCGCCCGAGAGCGAGATGCCCCAGTTCAGCCTGGCCGCTCGCTCGTCCGGCGAGGCGAGCATGGCGCCAGGGGGACGGACCTCCTCCGACCTGTCGCCGTCCCCGCGCAAGGTCTGGCAGGTCGGCGCCACCGGCCCGGGGCCCTCACTCAATCAACCCGTCTCGCCCAGCCCCGCCGCTGGAGGCGGCGTGCCGGCCGCGGCGACCGCAACGGCCCCCTCGGCACCTTCGACCCTGGGCGGAGCGGGAGCGACAGGTCCTCTCCGAGAGCCTCGCGCTCCCGTTCAAAGCCCTGCCCCCCGCGCCCCCACCCCGAGCGCACCGGCTCGCCCCGCGCCGGTCAACGGCGCCCCTCGCCCGGCCAGTTCTCCGGTTATCGCCGTCCCCGCCGCCAGCGCCAGCGCCCCGGCCCGCGCCAGGCCCGCCCCCGCCGAGAGCGAAAGCCCGGCCTGGGAGGGCCTGCAAGCGGAAGACGAGGACGAGCCGGTCATCGCGGAGCCGGTTTCCTCGCGCCGCAAGCGCTCCGATAGCTCTTCGGGCAAGGGCCTGGCCTCGGGTCGCCGCCTCGCCCCCGCGCAGAACAAGAAGGTCTTGTGGTGGGTCATCGGCGGAGTGTCCGTCGGCGTTTGTTCGCTGGTGTTGCTGATCGTTGTCCTCGCCTACGCTTTTTCGGGGAAGCCCAAGCCGGATGGCACCGCTCGGGAGCCGATCCGCGTCGGCCCCGGCCAGAAGACCCTTCGGCAGGCTGTGGCCAAAGCGAAGTCGGGAGATCGAATCCTCCTCACCGGGGACGTCGAAGAGGCCAACATCCACTTGCAGAACATCAAGAACCTCACCATCGAGGGCGAGGAAGGCAAGCTGATCGTCTGGCGTGCCCCCCTCAGCGCGGGGCCCGACTGGCTGCTCAGCATCAACAGCACCGAGGGGCTGTTGCTCAAGAACGTCGTGCTGTCCGGCGAGAAGCGGACCGAGACGCTCGTCATCCTCTACGGAAAGTGCCCGCGGACAAAGTTCGAGAACGTCGAGCTCCGCGACTACAAGAAGGTTGGCGTTCGCGTCTACAACTGCGAGGGCGACAAGGACCACCCTGTCACCTTCTCTCAGGTCCGCTTCGCCACGCCGCCGGGCGGGGCCGGGGTCTACTTCGACTTCAACGAGGCCTTCAAAACCGCCTTCCCCACCAACCGCTACTTTGCTTTCCGCAACTGTTCCTTCACGGGCACCGGCAGCCAAGTCCGGCAGAAGCACGGCAGCCCGCTCGCCGCCAACACGATCGACTTCGGTGGCGCGAGGCTCGACCTCGGGCCTCCTTGAGCGTGTGTTCTGGGGCCCTCGATTTCCTCCTCTCGTTCGTGCTTCCATGCCGTACCCCGCGTTCGATCGTTCTCGCCTGCACGTGCAGCCTCTGGCAGCCCGGCAGCACGACCTCGACCTCTCCGCGCTGTTGCCTCTCGGTGCCGAGTTGCCGCCCTTCGACCACCCCGCCCTTCCCCTCCTGGGTCAGCGCCTGGTCGAGGCTCGTGCGCGGGGCAGCGCTCGCATCCTGGTCATGGGCGCGCACGTGATCCGCGCCGGCGTGTCGCGCTTCCTCATCGACCTGATGGAGCGCGGGCTGATCGATCACCTCGCCCTGAACGGGGCGGGCCCGATCCACGACTGGGAGCTCGCTCTCATCGGGGCCACCACCGAGAGCGTGGGCCGCTACATCCGCACCGGCGAGTTCGGCCTGTGGGAAGAGACGGGGCGGATGAACGACGTCGTGCGATCCGGCGCTCGGGCTGGCCTCGGCCTGGGCGAAGCGCTGGGCCAGGCGATCGCCGAGGGCCCCTTCCCGCACAAGGAGATCAGCCTGCTCGCGGCGGCCCATCGGCTGCGCGTGCCCGCGACCGTCCACGTCGGCATCGGCTACGACATCCTTCACGAGCACCCCAACTGCGATGGCGCTGCCCTGGGCGCCACCAGCTACCAGGACTTCCTGATCTTCGCTCAGGCCGTGACGCGCCTCGAGGGAGGAGTGCTGCTCAACTTCGGCTCGGCCGTCATGGGGCCCGAAGTATACCTGAAAGCGCTGGCGATGGCCCGGAACGTGGCCCATCAAGAGGGGCGGACGATCCAGCTCTTCGCGACGGGCGTGTTCGACCTCGTGCCACTGGAAGGCGACACCCGGCAACAGGCGGCCCGCAGCGACCCGCGCTATTACTATCGCCCATGGAAGACGATTCTGGTGCGCACCGTGGCCGATGGCGGGGAGAGCTTCTACGTCCAGGGCGATCATCGCCAGACGCTCCCCCACCTCCATCGCGCCGCCCTCCGCGCCGAGGCCGGCCGCGAATGAGGGCGCCGCACGTGACCGACCTCCTCACCCACGATCTCGTCGAACACGTCCTCGCGCGGGCGCCGAACTTGACGATCGGCGTGCTTGGCGACCTCTTCCTCGATCGCTACCTCGACCTGGACGGGGGCTTGACGGAGCCATCGCTGGAGACGGGCCTCGATGCCTATCAGGTCGTGCGCGTGCGGGCCATCCCCGGGGCGGCGGGGACGGTCATCAACAACCTCGTCGCGCTGGGCGTGGGCCAGGTCTTCCCGGTGGCGGTGATCGGCGACGACGGCGAGGGCCACGAGTTGCGGCAGGCGCTGGCGGCGCTGGGCCGCGTGAACTGCCGGGGCGTGTTCGCCTGGGAGGGCCGGCGCACGCCGACGTACACCAAGCCGATGCTCCACGCGGCCGGGGCCGCCCCGCGCGAACTGAGCCGCCTCGACGTCAAGAACCGCTCCCTTCTCCCCGACGGCGCGGCCGAGCGCGTCCTCGGCGAACTCAACGCCCTGTGGGAGCGCGTCGATGCGCTGCTCGTTCTGGATCAGGTGTCCGAGCCCGACTGTGGAGTGGTGACGGGGCTTGTGCGCGAGCACCTGGCGCAGCTTGGGGCCAGCCGGCCCGAGCGCTTCGTGCTGGCCGATAGCCGCGAGCGCATCGGCCTGTTCCGAAACACGTGTGCGAAGCCGAACGAGCGCGAGTGTCTCCGGGCCGTCCCGCACCTCTTTGAGGCCCCCTCGGCGGTGCGGGAGCTTGCTCGACAGGTCGGTCGGCCGGTGTTCTGCACGCGCGGCGAGCGCGGCATTCTGCTGGCGGAGAGCGAAGGCGCGCTCGTCGAGGTGCCGGCCTATTCTGTCGCCGGCCCGCTCGATCCGGTCGGCGCCGGCGACAGCACCAGCGCGGGCATCGCCTGCGCGCGGGCGGCGGGCGCTACCCTTGCCCAGGCGGCGGCCTTCGGCAACCTGGTGGCCTCGATCACGGTGCGGCAGCTCGGGACAACGGGGACCGCCAGCCCGGCGCAAGTGCGCGTCCGGCTCGCGGAACTGCGAACCTGAGGTCCGAGGGGGCGAGTCCGCTGTCGTTCGCGCCCCCCTCTCCGTTCTTGCTTGTCGTTTCGCGCTCACGCCGCCGAGCACGTCGCTGGCTTGACCGCCAGCTTCCAGCGCTCCACGCAGGCGGCGATGAGGCCGCGGAACAACTGGATGTCGAGCCCGGAAGCCGTCGCCGAGGACGGGCCCCATTGCACGCCCAGCGCGAACCAGTCGCCGTCCGCCTCGATGGCCTCGACGACGCCGTCGAGGGCGCTGGCGCCAACGCGGAAGCCGCGCGCGACCCGGGCCACCGCCCGCCGGTGCTCGCTGTTGACGACGACCTCGCCCTCGCCGTAGAGCTGGGCGAGCAGCGTGTCGGGCAGGACGTTGATGGCGTGGCGCAACCCGCGCTCCGGCGGGTGCCGGTGCTGCAGCGCCTCGGGCAGGTCGCGTGGCAGGTCGAAGTGAAGCGTCCCGCCGTGGGACGCGTTCAGCAGGTGCATGCCGTGGTCGATGCCCAGGAACGGGAACGAGTGGTTGTGGCACCAGGCGCACAGGGCCTCCGCCTCGGACGGCTGCCGGCGGAGCGTGGCGTCGGTCCCGGTCAGGACCACGCCGTGCAGACCGTCGAGGGCCTCATCCCAGGAGCGGTCGCCGACGTCGGGCATGGAGACGGGGACGGCCTCGGCGGCCGTCAGACACGCCGCGACCCCCGCGGGCCACAGGCCGCAACCGTGTTTTTGTCCAGTGGAGAGATCGTGGCCGTAGATGCCGATGCGCACAGACGGTGAGGGGCTCGCCATTGAGAGGACTCCTTTCCTCGAAAGCGGGGTGGATCGGTCAGTCGATGGTTCGAGAAGAGCGCGTTCTCCTCGCAGCTTCCCTGCGTTGTGGGCGAGTGAACATTGTACCGCGGGTTGCGCCGTTGAACAGCGAAAAAACCGAGCCCGCGAGAAATTCGGGGGGAAAGTGGTCGGGACGGAACGCCAAGCCGCAAGCGGCAACCCTCGTGGCCCCGCCGCTTGCGGCTTAGCGTCTCCGCTCAACCGAGGAGCAAACTGGGCTCCCAGCCGACGCGCTCGGCGGAGGCGCGCAACTTCTCGAGGGCGCGGTTCTGGATCTGGCGGACGCGCTCCTTGCTGATGCGGAGCAGGTGGCCAATCTGGCGGAGGCTATGGGTGCCGTTGCCCGTCAGCCCGAAGCGGAGGTCGAGCACCTTGCGCTCGCGCGGGCGGAGGTTCTCCATCAGGAAGTGGAGGGCCTCCTGGCGCTCGGAGTTGGTGCGCTGGGTGGTGCTCTCGTTGTCGGGCATCGCCTCGGTCAGCTTGAAGTCGCTGTCGTCGTCGAGGACGGCGTTGAGGCTGACCGGAGTGCGCGTGGCCGTCTGAAGGTGGGTCAGGTGCTCGAGGCTGGAGCCCGTTCGCGAGGCCAGCTCTTGCGGGCTGGGCAGGTGCTTGCCGCCGTGAGCGAGGGCCTCGGACTCTTGCTGGAGCAGGCCGAGCTCTTGCAGGTGGTGGGGCGACAGGCTGACGAGATGGCTCTGGCGGGCCACGGCGATCTGGAGCGTCTGCCGGATCCACCAGGTGGCGTAGGTCGCCAGCCGGGTGCCGTGGCTCACGTCGAAGCGGTCGATCGCCTGCATCAGCCCGCACACGGCCTCCTGGAGGAGGTCGGCGTAACTGAGGGCGTGGTGCCGGAAGCGCTTGGCCACGTGGGCGGCGAGGCGGATGTTGGCGGAGGCGAGGCGGTGTTTCAGGTGGACGTAGCCGTCGTGCAGCCGGCGGACGGCCGACACGCGGCGGGCATCGTCTGCGCAGTGGTCGCGGATGAACTGGGCCATCGGCCAGGGCTCTTTCGCCGGGTTGTGCTGGCGCAGGCGGGGGAAGTGACGGATCAGGGCACGCACGAGCTCGCTCTTCGTTTCCCAGAATTCCGCGAGGAGCTCGCGTTCTTCTTCTGGGGTGAGGAGGTCCGAAGAGAAGATCGTGGTCGGGGCGGCCGACGTGGTCTCCTCGGGGGCCGCCTGTCGCTTACGACGTCGCGTCTTCATTTCCATCGTTTCCCTGCAGCTAGAGGCTTGTCTGAACCCAGTGGCCGTCACGGGACGCTCGTTCGTGCTCCAGAAAAAAACAACAGCCCACCCATCCCCTTGGCTGCCCTCCTCGCCGGAAGCACCGACGCCCGGAAGGTAGGTCGGGGAACAAAAAAAGCGCCGCTATCAACCGCACCGCTCAGGAATACCGGCCGGGATGGGTCGTCTCCTGGTGAGCAGGGCTCGGTTCAGTTCGGCGTTCACGGCGCACAGTTCAGTCTGCGAGCCAGGTAGGTTCGAGCACAACAATTGTTGGAGCGAGATAGCCACCTTCCCTCACGCGGGCCCGATGATCGGCACGTCGGCCGAACATACCTCCCCGAAAAGGCGCCTCGTTGAAAGCGGCCAGGCACCATTCGCTCTCGCGACGGGGCGACACGCTTTGGGCTTGCCTTCCGGCAGGACCGTTCGGGAGAGCCGGGCTCGGAGTCCCTTCCGAATTGCTTGCGTAAGGGGGTTCTCCCTGTTCTTCCAAACACGCCGGTGCATTGTAAGGGGCCGTCCGCGCGATATCAAGATTTATTACCGAAAAGTTCGCGTCGACTTTCTGGAGCAGATTTTCGGGCTCGGCGGGCGCGCCCTTCCTGTCCGCGCTCCGCCCTTGCCGAGTCGCCGGGGTGGGGCGGGCCTTGGGAATTATGCTCCGGGCAAGAGATTGCGGCTTTATTTGGAGTTCGTCGCCTCGTGAGCTATAACTTACTGAAGGGCCACGTTGTCCGGCGCACCCGCGTCGGACCGGAATGGCCTCCCCAAGCCTCGGGAGCCTGGCCGTGAGCACGCCGCGAAGCTCGCTCCTGATCGTGGACGACGAGCCTTACATCTTGCCGACGCTGGCCGCTCTCCTGGCCCGCGACTTCGACGTCTCGACGGCCGACAGCGCCGACGCCGCCCGGCGCGTCTTCGCCGCGCGCCCCATCGACGTCGTGCTCACCGACCAGAAGATGCCGCGCACCACCGGGATCGAGCTTCTCGAATGGGTGCGGCTCAACTACCCCGACACCGTCCGCTTGTTGATGACCGGCTTCGCCGAGCTCGAAGACGCCGTCGAGGCGATCAACCGCGGCCACGTCTACCACTACCTGATGAAGCCGTGGCGGACCGAGGCCCTGATCACGGTCTTGCGGAACGCCGCCGAGAAGTTCAACCTGGAGCGAAAGCGCGATCAACTCCTGGCACAACTCCGCGAGCTCAACCGCGACCTGGAGCGGCGCGTGATCGACCGCACGCGCGAACTGGAGGAGGCCAACGTGCTCCTTCAGCAGCGCACCCGCGAACTGGAGCGGCTGGCACTCACCGATCCGCTCACGGGGCTGTTCAACCGCCGGGCGATGGACGAGCTGGCTCGCTTCGAGGTCAAGCGGCACAACCGCTACGAAAACCCACTCAGCCTTGCCCTGATCGACGTCGATCACTTCAAGAAGATCAACACGGAACACCTGCTGACGGGCGGCGACGAGGTGCTCAAGTCCCTGTCCCGCGTCCTGGCCAACTCGGTGCGCGAGGTCGATTCTGTCGGGCGCATCGGCGGGGAGGAGTTCCTGGTGATTGCCCGCGAGACGGGCGAAGAAGGCGCGTGCATTCTGGGAGAGCGCATCCGGACGACCGTGGAAGAGGCGCCGATCGAGTACAACGGCCAGCGCATCCAGATCACGGTCAGCGTCGGCTTCGCCATCGCCGAGGCGGGCGTGCCGGTCGAGTACGGCGCCTTGATGGAGGCGGCGGCGACGGCCCTGGCGCTGGCCAAGGAGAACGGGCGCAACCGAGTCGAGCTCCGCCGCATGCTGCCGCCCGTCACGGCGCCTTGCTGAGAGCTCGGCTCCCTGCGGCCGCACGGCAGGCGAGCAACGCCACAAGTCCCTCCGCCAGCCGGCGCCCCGCCACGCGAGTGTCGCGCGCCAGGCGCAGCAACTCGCCCAGCAACCTCGGCCGGCGCAGGAGCGCGGCGAGGACGCGCGAAGGAGCGACGCGCCCGGCGCGGAGCAGCCCCAGCAGGGCAGGGGAGAGCGACGATCCTCCGTCGTCGGAGATTGCCCGCAGCACCCCGACCAGCACCCCGGCCTCGCGGCAGAGGCGGACCACCACGCCCGACTCCATGTCCGCCGCCACGGCGCCGTGGAGCTTCCCCAGCCGCCCCTTCTCCTCGGGCGTGCCGACCAGTTCCGCCACCATCAACGCGCGGCCGCAGTGCCACGGCCCCGCCCTAGCGCACGCGCTCGTCGGCCAGGCGCTGCCATCGAGTTCGACGACCTCCTCGGCCCACACCAGCTCGCCCACGCGCAGGTTCGGCGACAGCGCGCCGGAGAACCCGGCGGACACGATGAGGCCGACGGGTGCCTGCGCCAGCAACCACCTCAGAGCACGCGCGACCGCCTCCGGGCCGACGCCCGTCTCCAGTACGAGCACTTGCTCGTCGCACCACTCCGCCCGGCAGGGCGCTGCGGCGACGCGCTTCCGCGCGCGGAACGTGCAGCGGAACGCCGTCGCCTCGCGCGCCAGGGCGAACACGACCGCGACGCGGCTCACGACAGTTGCCACATCAGCATCTTCAGGCTGTCGCCCAGCTTGGAGTTGACGCCCAGCGCCGCCGTCGGCTCGAACCCGCAGTGGACCATGCAGTTCTCGCAGCGCGGGTCCTTGCCGGGCCCATAGTTCTCCCACGCGGTCTTTTCCATCAGGTCGTCGAAGCTGCTGTGGTGCTCGTCCGTGATCAGATAGCACGGGCCCTTCCAGCCCTTGACGTTGCGGGTCGGGTTGCCCCAGGCGGTGCAGGTGAGCTCCCGCTTCCCGCTCAGGAACTCGAGGTAGATCGGCGACGACATCATGCGGTATTTCCGCAAGAGCTTTTCGGCCTCCTGGAACTTGGCGCGGATGTGCTCGCGAGTCATGAAGATCTCGGCTGCCCCCTCCGGGTTGGTCTCCTTGACCGCCGAGTACCCGTAGGCGGGCGACAGCATGAAGCCATCGACGTTCAGCCGGGTGAGATACCGGAACAGCCGGTCGATCTCGCCGAGGTCGGTCTCCTTGTAGATGGTCGTGTTGGTGCAGACGAGGAACCCCGCCTTCTTGGCGGCGACGATGCCCTCGACCGCCGCCTTGAAGACGCCGTCGCGCTCGACGGCGCGATCGTGCGTCTCCTCCAGGCCGTCGAGGTGGACGTTGAAGAAGAAGCGCGTGGTCGGGCGGAACTCGTGCAACTTGCGCTTGATGAACATGCCGTTCGTGCAGAGGTACACGTGCTTGCGCCGCTTCAGGGTGCCGCGCACCAGCGCCCCGATCTCGGGGTAGATCATCGGCTCCCCGCCGCAGATGCTCACGATCGGCGCGCCCGCCTCATCGATGGAGGCGAAGCACTCCTCGAGCGAGAGCTTCTCCTTGATGGTCGGCGCATACTCGCGGATGCGCCCGCAGCCGGTGCACGTGAGGTTGCAGGCGTGCAGCGGCTCGAGCATCAGCACCAAGGGAAAGCGCTTCTGACCGACGATCTTCTTCCTGGCGATGTAGCCGACCATCGACGAGGTCAAACTGAGCGGAAAACGCATGAACGTGTCCTCGGGAGCGCTTCGCTGTCACGATCAGGCTTCGACTGCGGCCGCGAAGCGCGCCAGCGCCATGAGCGGAAAGTAGTGACTGTAGAGGTGATACTTGAGGTAGAACACCTTCGGAAAGCCGGTGCCCGTGAACGGCCCCTCCTCCCAGCTCCCGTTCTCGCCTTGCGTGGCGAGCAGGTAATCGATGCCGGCGCGCACGGCCTCGCTGGGGGCCTCGCCCGCGGTGAGGAGCCCCAGCAGGGCCCAGGCTGTCTGCGAAGCGGTCGGCGCTCCCTGCCCGGCGAGGGAGCGGTCGTCGTAACTGCGGCACGTCTCGCCCCACGCGCCGTCGGGCTGTTGCACGCTCTTCAGCCAGGCGACGGCTCGGCGCACCATCGGCGAGCCCATGTCGTGCCCGGACACGCGCAGGCCGAGCAGAACTTGCCATGTCCCGTAGATGTAGTTGACGCCCCACCGGCCGGGCCAGCAGCCATCCGCTTCCTGCGTCCGCTCCAGGAAGGCGAGGGCGCGCTCGACCTGCGGGTGCCCGGTCCCCACCCCGTACTCGCCCAGTGCCTCGAGCACGCGGGCGGTGATGTCGGGGCAACTCGGGTCGAGCATGGCGTTGTGGTCGGCGAACGGCACCTTCGTCAGCACTTCGCGGTTGACGTCGCGGTCGAATGCCGCCCATCCGCCGTCGCAGTTCTGCATGCCGAGGAGCCATTTCACCCCGCGCTCCACGGCCGGCCGGGCGGCCTCGCTGGCCGCGGCGCCGGTGCGGGCGAGGGCCATCAGCACCATCGCGGTGTCGTCGGTATCGGGGTAGAAGCCGTTGCGATACTCGAAGAACCAGCCTCCCGCTTCGAGGCACCGGTTGGTCTTGCTCCAGTCGCCCCGGCGACGCACCTCGCGATCGAGCAGCCAGCGCACGCCTGCTCCGATGGCCGGCTCGTCGGCACGCGCACCTGTGTCGGCAAGGGCGTTGAGAGTCAGCGCGGTGTCCCAGACGGGCGAGAAACACGGCTGGAGTCGCAGCGTGTCTCCTTCCTCGATGCCCAGGTCTTCGAGTTGTTTCAGTGCCCAGCGCATCTCGGGTGCGTCGTTGGGGACGCCGAGGCAGCGAAGGGCGATGATCGTGTAGACCATCGGCGGAAAGATGGCCCCCAGGCCATCGCTGTCCTCGAAGCGCTCGCGCATCCAGCCCTCGGCTCGCTTCAGGGCGCGCCGGCGGATCGGCCCAAGCCAAGGCTCGACGCGCTTGAACGCCCAATCGACGCCGAGGAAGAAGTTGGTCCAGCTCAACCGCTTGCGCGTCGGCGTGGACGGCCAGAGCGGTGCCGACGGCGGTTGCACGAAGAGCTCGGCGATGCCCTTCTCGGGGGACAGCTTTTGCACCGGCTTGTGGGCGGAGAAAATGCTGAGCGGGACGAGAATGGTTCTCGTCCAGGCCGACATGGCGTAAAGATGGACGTAGCACCAGCGCGGCAGCAGGAGAAGTTCGGGAGGGACGGAGGCGCAGTTGGCGTAGGGGAACTGCCCGAGGAGGGCGAGGTAGAACTTGGTGAAGCTGTTGCAGCCCGCCGGTCCTCCATGGGCCCGGATCAGGTCGCGCGCCTGCCGCATGGACGGAGCATCGGGGTCGTGCCCGGTGAGCTTGAGGGCGAAGTAAGCCTTGACGGAGACGCTGAGCTCGAAGGGGCCGCCGGGATAGTTGCTCCACCCTCCCTCGGGAGACTGCTGCTGGAGGACGTAGTTGGCCGCCTTGCGCGTGCGTTCGTCGTTCTCCCGGCCGAGGAACGCCATCAGGAGGACGTATTCGGACTCGAGGATGGTGTCGCCTTGCAGTTCGCCGACCCAGTGCCCGTCGGGGCGCTGCTTGGCGAGCAGGGCTTCCCGGGCGCGGTCGAGGGCAGGGCGCAGGGCAGGGGGGGCCGGTGCGAAACGCGGTCGGGGGGGTGCGGCAAAAGCGGGCAGCGATGTGGCGTTCACGAGGGCCCTTCTCCCTGGTGGTGGGACGTCCTGTCTGGCGCAACGCCTTTTCTCGATGAGGGCAATGTATCCGCTGCCCGGCGCCAGGTGCAAGGCGAATTGGTGCGCCGCTATCCAGGCAACCAGCCGACCGCCCGAAACCACGCCACCGCATCGCGCAACGAGTCCGCGACGGGTCGGGGCGCCAGTCCAAGCGCGTCGAGGCTGCGTCGCGCGTCGAAGTGCATGCGCCGGCGGGTCAGTTTCACGCCCGTCAGCGTCGCGGCGGGGGGCCGATGCGTGAGCACGTCGGCGACGATCTCGCTGGCGCAGGCAACGACCAGGGCCAGCGCGTACGGCACGCGCCAGCGCGGCGGCGGCAATCCCGTGAGGCCCGCCAGCGCGGCGAAGACCTCGTAGATGGAGAGGTTCTCGTGCCCGAGGAGGTAGCGGCGCCCCGGCCTGCCCTTTTCCATTGTCAGGACCATGCCCTCGGCCACGTCGCGAACGTCGATGAGGTTGAGTTCGGCGTCGAGGTACTCCCTCCTTTTGCCCCGGCAGAAGTCGAGCATCATCTGCGTGGGCGGAGAGCGCCCCCGGTCGCCAGGGCCGACGGGGAGCGTCGGGTTGACGATGACGACGGGAGCACCTGCGCGCGCGAGGCGGAAGGCGTGCTGCTCGGCGCGGTACTTCGACCGGCAGTAGGGGCCGATGACGTCTTCGGGCCCGACGTGCTGCTCCTCGGTGATGGCGGCGCTCTGGCGGGCGCGCGTGAGAATGCTCTCGGTGCTGGTGTGCAAGACGCGCCGCGCCCCGGCGGCGAGGGCTGCTTCGAGGACGTTGACGGTGCCGAGGTAGTTGACCTGATGGAAGAGGCCGCGCGGCTGCGCCCAGAGGTTGGGGTTGGCGGCGAGGTGGTAGACCTCGCGGCAGCCGGCGACGGCGCGCTCGACGGCGGCTCGGTCGCGGATGTCGGCGTGGACGAGGTCGATGCGGTCGAGCGGGAGGTGATCGACCGGGGCGCGCGGCAGGTCGAGGACGCGGACGCGCTCGCCGCGCGCCACGAGGAGGTGGACGAGGTGGCTGCCGATGAAGCCGGCTCCGCCGGTGATGAGGAGGGACATCGGTGGGCCTGCAAGAGGAGGGGCGCCGGAGACGAATCGCGACATTATAGTTGCGGGCGCGGATTGGGCGAATTACGATCTTGCGAAGCACGTCTGTTCGTTTTCTGTGTCGAGGGCCCTGCCGGGGAACGGGCCTTCTGCTTCCTGTCAGCCGTTCGAGCCTGGAGGTGCGTTATGCCGGTCCCCACCGAGCACGCGGCGTGGTTACAGCAACACGACTTCGTGGTCCCGTCCCCGGGGAGCTTCACGGAGGAGGAGCAGGCCGCCCTCCGTCGCTACGGTCGCTGGCTGGAGGCGCTCGCCACGGGCGCCATCCTCTCGACCACCCCCGAGCAGAGTCATTTCCTCCAGGCCGCTCGGGGAGAGGCCACGCCGCAAACCCCTTTCGAGCGATCGTGGGCCAAGCTCCTCGAGCATCGCCTGGCATGCGCGCTCGGCGCCCCGGCCGCCGCCTGCTCCCCCGGCCCGTTCGTCGCACCGCGAAGCGCAGATGACGACGTGCAACGAACGCTCGACCGCCTCGACGCCGCGAAGCAGGCCGCCCGGGCGGTCCGCGACCGCCGCGACGCGGAACGGGCGGAGGTTCTGCGATCGGTGGAGGCGGAGTTGGCTGCTGTGGAGGCCCGAAGCGCGCAGCAACTGGACGAAGCCAACCGGGAGGTCGCCGAGTTGGAGTCTGCCTTGAAGGAGGAGGTCTTGCGGATCGGGAAGAGCGCCCGGCGGGGTGGCGTTCAGGCCATCTTTCGCCGCGGCTGCGTCACCTGGGACTCCAAAGGCCTGGTCCGGTACGCGGAGGCCAACCCCGAGGTCGAACAGTTTCGTCGTGTCGGGAGGCCGACCGTCATCGTGCGCTATCGTTGTTGATGCCGCCCGCGAGACCGTCGCGGTTGACGCGGGCCTCCTCGGATGCTGCAATAGGTGGAAGGACTTCCAGGGAGGACCATCATGCCCAATCCCCGACCCGCGCGATTCGCCCTTCTCCTCCTCCCATTCGTCCTGGGCTGCCTGCCCGACAGAGGCCAGTCCCCCCCCGTCGAGGCCCCCCCTGCCGGAGCCGCCCGCGCGCCGGAGTTGACGCCCGGCGAAGCTCGCCAGGCAATCATCGCGAAGCTGGAAGAGCACTGGGGCACCGACCACGAGGGCCATGCTCTGCCCGCATTGAGGGCCGGGGAAGGCTTGGTCCTGCTCGAGCCCAACGCGGACGGGTTGAGGGCCGGCCACTGGAGCTGCGACCTCGAAAAGAAACGGTTCCTGTACATCGATCCCCCTCGTCCTTGCCAGTACAGTTGCTCCGGAACGTTTGAGTTGGTGCAGGGAAAGTGGGCCTTGTGCATGGAGAGCGAAACGTTCGCTTGCCGGAAGGGGCCGGACATCCCTGACGACAGATAAGGGGGCGCGGGATGGACATGGCGCCTGTCGTCGCACTCGGCACGCTCGCCGCGCTGTGCCCCGTGTTCGGCCTGCTGATCTGGCTCGGCCGGCGCGGCATGCCCGCCGGGGCCCCCGACGTCCTCGTGTTCCAGCACAGCGCCTGGTTGCGCCTCTTCGCGCTCTGCTCGGCCTTCGGCATCCCCGCCGGGATCGCGGTCCTCGCCTTCTTCCATCCCCCTCGGAACGAGAGCGACACCTGGGCCATGCTGTTCTGTTTCGCCCTCTTCGCCGGACTCAGTGGCCCGCTCCTGTGGGAGGCGTACGCCTTCGCACTCGTCGTTTCGGAGGACGGGCTGCTGTGTCGCTCGCCGTGGCGCGGGCAGTGGTTCATCCCCTGGCGCGAGGTCGAGGAGGTTTACTACGCCAAGCAAAACTCCTACTTCATCATCCGCAACACGCGCGCCCGCAAGTTCCGCGTGCCGACGATGGTGCCGGGCCTCGCCCGCTTCCTCGAACGGTGCGAGCGCCACCTGCCCTGGGCCGCCCTGCGGAACGCCCGGCCCGGCTACGCGCAGGTCAAGCGGCCCTTTCCGCTGCCCGTGGGGGACGAGGAGGTGCGCAGCAAGTGGCGGCCACGCGACGATGCTCGCCCCGACCGGCGGCAAGGAGGCCGCGAGGAAGATGGCTACCGCGGCGGGCGAGACGACTACGCCCCGTGACGCGCCTCGGCAGCGCGGTCAGCGCTTCTTTGACAGGTCGAGGCTCGGCTTGTTGGCGATCAGTGCGAACGCCTCGCGCACCTGCTCGAAGCCGGCGCGCAGCAAGAAGTTGCTGGCGCGCCCATAGCTTTTCGATCCGAGGATGAAGAAGTTCGGCTCCGGGTTGCGCAGCGCGGCGGCGCCCTGCGGGGGCACCGTCAGGCAATCGCTGCCCGCGTGCTTGAGCAGAGCGGAGGCCAGCGCCATCGGGCCGAGCGTCGCGTAACTCTCGTGGACCTGGAGCTCGCGATACAGGCTCGTGTCGGGCCCATAACCGACGTTGGCGATGACGCGATCGACCTGCCACACCTTCTGCTCCCCGCCCGATCGTCCCTGGACCAGGAAGCCCGCGTCGGGGCCTGCGGTTTCGATCGCCTCGACGAGCGTCTGGGGGTGAAACTCGACCGACCCGTCGCCGCGCGTCGCCAGCATGTTGGCCTTGCCGCACAGCAGATCGCGCTCCCGGAGCGGGTCGTTGACGTAGCGCTTCAACGGCTGGCTCCCCGGGCCACGCGCCAACCACACGACCCACGTCGCCGAGTGTTGGCTCGCCAGGCTGGCGAGCAGGCAGACGGTGGTGGCGGCCGAGTGGCCCGCGCCCACGACCAGCGTCGTCTTGTCGGCGTAGGCCGAGCGGCGCTCCCCGAGAACGTCTTCCAACCCGTACGCCACGTGCGGCCGGGAGCTCGACTCGCCCACGGCGGGGATGCCGCCGTCGCCCAGCCAGCGGGGTTGCCCGTAGGTGCCCGTGCAGTCGAGGACCACGTCGGCCTCCTCGACGCGCTCGCGCCCATTGGCGCCGCGCAGGAGCAGCAGGAAGGGTTGCTGCGCTCGCCGCGCATCTCCCACGCCGTCTTCCTTGAGGTAGCCGCGCCGGCCGATCTGCACCACCGCGGTCTCGCTCTGGATGCGCTCGCGCAGGGAGGGCAGGGCGGCGAGCGGTTCGAGGTAGGCGGTGGCGTGCTCGCGCCCGGTGGTATGATCGCCCTCGCCGGGAAGGTCGCGCCGCGGTTGCTCGGCGCGCAGGGCGGCCAGGCCGAGGGGCGTCGCGTTCATGCCGAACGGGCTGAAGAGGCGCACGTGGCCCCAGCGGCGCACGTGCTCGGCGACGCGGCCGCGCTCGAAGACGGTGAACGGCAACTGGAGGGTGGCCGCGCACAGGGCGGCCTCCAGGCCGATGGGGCCGGCGCCGAGGATGGCGAGACGAGGGGGGACGGTCCGCGACATGAGGGGCCCTTCCGTGGGTGGCGCCGGGCGATCAGGCGTCCGGATCGACCCCAAGCGCGCGCAGTTTGGCGGCGAGCTGTTCGGCGCGCTGCTTGGCGTCCTCGGCTTGCTGCTGCAATTCCACAAAAGTCGAGAACCGCTGTCCGTCGGGCCGGTACACGACAAGTTCGGGCCCGCTCATGTCGAAGCGAATGCTCAGGCGCGGGCTGACCCAGCCATTCATCGCCGCGACCGGCTCGAGCGCGCCGTTCTGGTGCAGCCACCCAGACAGTTCCACGCCGTGCGGGTCGTAGAGGTAATATTCTTGCACGCGGTGCGTCTCGTAGAACTCGAACTTGCGGTCCATCTCCTCGGTGCGGTTGCCCGGAGAGAGCACTTCAAAGACCACCTGCGGGCCGACGTCCTCCTCTTCCCACTGTTTGTACGAGCCCCGGTAGCCTTTGGGGCGGCCGAAGACGACCATGACGTCGGGCGCCATGCGGACGCGGTGCAAGCCCCGCGCGGGATACCAGAGCAAGTCCCCGGCGACGAACACGTCGGGCCGGAGCCGATACATCGCATCCAGGTTGGTCTGGAGCATCACGATCCACAGAAATTGGAGTGTGTTGTCGGACATGCGCTGTCCATCGCAATCGAGATAGAGGGGCTCTTCCAGCGTGGATCGGGTTGGCTTCATCGGTACGATCTCCGAGTAGTCCCCACCTCGCGGCAGGCGGAGCAAAGGAGCTTCGCCTGCCGACAAGGGTCATCCTCGCCCGGCGAGCGGCGCGGCGTGGGCCCGCCGGT
>JBBSEZ010000143.1:0-21001 GCA_038239195.1 Gemmatales bacterium | reverse complement strand
TGGTTTCAATCCGCCCGCCCGGTCGCCCGGACGGGAAAGCCGGGCTGCCAGCTCCCCGCAAGGCCCCGGCGAAGGTTTCAATCCGCCCGCCCGGTCGCCCGGACGGGAAAGGCTGCTCTCGTAACTTATGACTTCAACTCATCTTGCGCTGCACTTTTCGCGTAACCCCGCCACCGACCCCCACAAGAGCTCCCTCCCATCTTCCTCTCCTCATCGCAACCCATTTCAATTGCTCCCCTTGCGCCCATCGCGGACCTCCCAGGCAAACCGCCCTCACTCCTGGTGCGCCCAAGCCCCCCATCGAGCTTCACACGACCAGCGGCCCTTCGAAGTCGATGGCTCGATTTCGCCCATGCACCTCGACCATCGTCCCGAAGTTCCCGCCCATCGGGTACAGGCGCAAGCTGTCCTGCGCCGGATCGATCTCGCTCAGCAAGCGCTGTCGCAACTGCGTCATCTCCTTCTCCCCCACCACGCACTCGAAAACGGAATACTGCACCCGCTGGCCGAAATCGAGACACGCCCGCGCGACGCGCCGCAAACGCCGACGTCCCTCCGGCGTCGTGGTACACACGTCGTAGGTCACCAGGACGTTCATCGCTGCTCCTCCCTCAGCGCATCACCAGCGCCGGATACTCCGGGACGTCGTTCCGCAGCGCGCGCGCCAGCAGCCGCGCCTGCAAGTGGGGCAACAAGCTGATCGGGACCTCCTCCTTGGAAAGCGGGTGCGTCACCTCCTCCCGCTTTCGCGCCGCGTAGGCGACCAGCACCGCCCGCCGGGTCGGGTCGTCCATGCTCACCGCCCCACCCGCGTCCTTCGCGAACCCGCTCGCTTGCACTTGACGGCGATTGATGAGCGCCAGCACCAGGCGATCGGCGACCAGGGCCCGGAACTCCTCCATCATGTCCAGGGCCAACGACAACCGCCCCGGCCGATCCGCGTGCAGGTAGCCCACCGCCGGGTCCAGCCCAACCCCCTCCAGAGCTGCCGCGCAGTCGTGCCGCACCAGGGCGTAGACGAACGAGAGCAGGGAGTTGAGCGGATCGAGGGGCGGGCGGCGCGTTCGCCCCTTCATCTCGAAAGCGTCCGCTTGCTGGCGAATCATGCAGGAAAACCCCTCGAAGTAGACGCGCGCGGCCGAGCCCTCCACTCCCCGCAACACGTCCATGTCTTGCGCCCTCGGCACCTCCAGCAACAGCGCCGCCATCTGACCGGCGGCCTTCCGGGCGCCCACGGCCCGCTCGTCCTCCTCCCCCTCCCGGGCCGACCGCAACAGCAGATTGCGCGCGTTCTGGATCTTCGCCGCCACCATCGGCCGGGCTAGCGCCAGCGAGGCAGCCGGATTGTCGGCGCGCCGATACTGCTCCCGGCGTAACAGCACGTTGCCGTGTACGGGCCCCGACACCCGCGCCAGAAACCGCCCGTGCTCGGTGAGGTACGTCACCATCAACCCGCGCTCTTCGCACAGCCCGAACACCGCCGGGCTCATCCCCACCCGGCCGAAACACACGACCCCCTCCAGGTGATGTAGCGGCACCGTCAGGCGCACCTCGCGCTCCACCTTCACCTCCAGGGTTTGGTGGTTGCGGCCCACGTACGCCCCTTGCGTGGTAATGAACAGCGTGTTGCTATGCTGTCGCATGGTCGTCCTCCCGCTCGTGCCCCCGCTCCTGATCGTCCCCGCCAAAACGCCCAACTCCCTCACGCCTGCTCCTCGGCCACCTGATAGAGTTGCAGGCAATACCGCCTCACCGGAGCTGTCTCGCTCAACATCTCCGGCAAACACACCGAACGCAGCGAACACCCCCGGCAGCGCGGCTTCAACACCGCCGGCGGCGTCACGTTCGAGGCCACCAACTCGTGCAACCGGCACGCGGCCTCCTCTGTGCGCCGCCGCAACGGCTCGTCAAAGGCGACGTCCCGACGGCGGCGCGAGCTCAGGTGGTAGATGGCCCCGGCCGGGACCGGGACGCCCAGCATCTCCTCCAGACAGAGCGCCTGCGCGCACAACTGCACGTCGTCGTTGTCCCAGCGCTTTCGTCGGCCGCGCTTGTACTCGATGGGAAACGGCTCGGGCCGCAGCTCGACCACGTCGGCCCGGCCCACCAGGCGCAGCCGGTCCGAGCGCAACCAGACGTTCCGCGCAACGTTCCCGCCCGCGGTCAACTCGCGACGCGACGGCTCGCGGTGCGCCTGGGCGTGACCCGCTGTGCCCTGCACGGTGAAAGCGTTGTCCAGCCAGACTTGCTCCAGGCGATGGAGGGCACAGCGGCGCTCGCAGAAAAGCAGGTCGTTCAAGGCGCGAATGGGCTGCAAGTCGTCGTCCGCTAGCTCGCTCATGTTCATGTTGGCCTCGACCGACGGCTTCCCGTCAGACCAAGAAGGCAGTTTGTTCGCTCCGCAAGACAGACAATGCGCCCGCCATGTATCCCAGAAATTTGTCGTACGCCAGGCCCCAGGCCACGAGCTGACCATCAGGGTAGCCCGCGAACGGTCGGGCCCCAAACTTCAACGCTCGGTCTGCATAAAGCTGCACGCTCAGTTGTTGCAGTTCCTTCCAATCCACCTTCTCGCCCGCGTCCAGTCTCGCTTGCAAATCCTTGTCAATCACCGCGGTAACTGTGTTGTCCCCGATCACCCGAAACAGAGACTCTACCTTGGGGAAGTCCCCGATCAACTCGGCGTCACGCAATGGCCTATTGATGCTGCTTTTGCCTTGAAGCTTGAGTTCGTCCGCCAACGCCTGCGTACAGAGTTCCGGCGAGATCACCTTCTTTAACTGGAACAGGTTCGCCAGAACCTTGCTCGAGTCTTGGAAGGCCGGGTTGGCATTCACCAAGCCTTCGACTCGAAGCTGAAAGTCCCAGACCTCCGCGGACGGACGCTCGTGTTCGCGATTGACACGACCGCCAATCTGAATCAAGCTTGTCAGGCTCGAACGTTCGCGCAGCCCTGTCCGAAAGGACAAGTCCACCCCGGCTTCGATGCAGGAGGTGGCAACCAAGGTCCAGTCCGTGTCCTCCTTGGTTGCAAGCCGTTTTTTCACGCGCTTGAGCGTTTTCCCCCGATGGCGTGGCGCGAGGGCCGTGGATAGGTGCTCGACGGATCGTCTCCCGGAGGACCGCTCCAGCTCGCTGGCGATCGCCGCTGCGGTCTGCACGGTGTTCACGATCAAGAGACGTGGGCCTTCGAGGTTCGAGAGCCAACCGACCAGGTCCTCCAGGCCGAGAGCCCCCTCCTTTGTCCGGTAGACGATCCGCGACTTCTCGATGTCCGACGTCTGACCGCGCACCTCGGGCGGGACGAGCGCCGGCAGTGAATGGGGCTGATCGACAAAGTCTGGCAGTTGCCAGAGCCGATTCAGCGACCCTGAACCGAGGACGATGTGACAACCCCACTGTTCGGCCAGTTGCGTCAACCACGCCCATGCCTGCGGCCACAGAGGCACCGGCAAGCAAGCGTGCGACTCGTCGATGAAGATCGCCGAGCCGGCGAGTTGATGCAACTTCCGCACGGCGGCGGGCCGCCGGCTGGCCAGCGTCTCGAAAAACTGCACGGCCGTCGTCACCACGACAGGCGCTTGCCACAGAGCAGAAAGCTGCCGAGAGGCAGGCTCTTTGAACTCGGCGCGGTGGTGGTGGGCCGCGACAACTTCTTCCTCCTGCTCGTCGGGCAACAGCAGGGCCGTGCGGTACGTCTCGACCGACTGGTCGATGATGTTGGTGAAGGGGAGGACGACGAAGATTCGGCGGAGCCCCTTCGCTGCCGCGGCTTGTAACAGGTGCGCCATGACCGCCGTGGTCTTGCCGGAGCCGACCGGGCTATCGCACTCCTGAATCGCTGGGCCAACGTCTCCATCTCGACAGGCCGCGTAGACCTGCGCGCGCAGCCGGTTCCGACGGGCGTTCCGCTCGTCCGTGACGCCCTGGCCCAAGGCCCCGACGTAGCTGTTGAGCTTCGCTAACCTCTCCGCCGCGCGCAACGAAGGTGGGTTGACAGACGCGATCTCGCCGTAGTGGCTGGCAGTATCGCCGTGATCCGCATCCACCAGACACGACAGCGCCACACGGAAGAACAGAGGATGAACCGGGAGCGCGGAAGGAGAGGGGCCCGGGTCGCTCAGTTCCGGCAACGCCGCTCGATGCGCTCGCAGGTAGTCCGCCAAGCGCTCGTCCGTGACGTCGTACGTCTTCCGATTTCCGATGAGACCGTCGTCCCGGAACGCCCGTTGCCCGCCTTCGAGCAGCTCCCCCTGTGGGTATGGCAGCCCTACGTGGTGAGAGTAGATGAGGAGCGCCGCCCACCACCGGACGGCGTCCTTCCAATTCGGGGGGCTTCCGAGCAGATGCGCAACCCCAGCGTCGCAGTGATGGACGGGCAAGTGGCCTCCTCCCGACTGGCGGAGGACCTCCTGATTGGCCGGGTCGAGTTTGCCCAGATCGTGGTAGGGGGCAGCCAAACGGAGGACTGTCTCCAGAACAGCCCCGTTCGTTGCCATGTGCTCTCCCGCAGCGTGCGCGTTGAGAACGGCTTGCCGGACGACGGCCCAGATGTGGGCGGCGTAGGACTGCATCGGAATGTTCCGCTTCGGGCGGGCGCTATGAGCGAGCGGTTCGTGCATCTCACATCTCCGCTTTGTCCACCAAGCCGGCCACCTTCCCCGCCAACTCTTTCGGCAACTGGGTGGGAACTTCGTAGTCGGCCCAACTTTCCGACGCCTTCTCAAGCGGGGTAGTCTTGCGTGGTGCCAGGGCCTCGAGGAGGGCAAAGTCGGAACACGACCCGATGGAGGACCGATGCTCGACGTACCAGGCGTGCCGGACCTCCACCGACGGCCGCACGTAAGAGCGCGAGTGCGGATAGGCGTAGGGGAGTAGCTGCAACATGAGGTCGATGTCGCGCCGCGTGCAGCCCGTCTTGGTGGCGGCGCTGGGGTTCACGAAAAAGGGCATGCAGTAGACGCCGTGGCGAACGATGCGATACCCGAGCGGGGCCATCCCGCGATCCTTGCCTTCCTGCACGCCCGCCTTGTTGGTGTTGGTCATGCGCTCGATCTCGATCGGCGCCACCGACAAGCCCAGCCCGAACTGCACGACGCCCGTCTTGACGGCGTCTGGCCCTCCCTCCTCCAGGAACGTGTTACCGAAGACCCGGGCATCCCAGTACTTCCTGATAAACTTGCCGTCTTTGATCTCCCCCTCGATCTTCTTCCGCTCACGGCCGCGCGACTCAAGGATCGCAAACTCCTCGCTCGCCAGTTGGTGTTCCTGGCTCACCGTACCCCAAACAGGGCCCTCTTTGTTCTCGATGAGATCGCGCAGTTTCCGCTTGAACGACACCGGGGAAATCTCCCCGCGGCCGTCCGGCCGTTGCCGCGGATCACTCTCGCGGTCGGGGTCGCCGTTCGGGTTCGAGTTCAACACTTCGATGATCAGGAGGCCCGTCGCTCGCACAAGGGGCCCCGCGTTCAGTTGCGTCGTGGTCACTTCGGTTCTCCTCGCTTCTCTTGCCCTTCCTCCGAGCCTGTCCCGCCCTCTGGGCGAGCCAGGTATCCCAGCAACATCTGAGCTTTCTCCACGTCGTCACAGCGTGTCGGCAAGGTCGCCTTGTCGATCAGCCGTTCGACGCAGCCGACCTCGTCGCGCAACGGCGTGCCCGCATAGCGGTAGTACAACGGCAAGCGGTCTGCCAAGCGCGCCAGCCCCGCCCGTGGGTTGTCCAGCGCCGTTGCCATCAACCCGTTCCCGAGCAACTGACGGGGAACCTCCTTGTCCCTCACCTGGTTGCAGTAGTTGATGTGCAGCCTATCAGCCAAGCTCAGTAAGCGACCAATCAGGTAGGCATTGCTTTCCACGTATCTATCCCTCCAACAGCCTAGCTTGGCGAGCAGAAGCCCGAAAACACAGGGCAGTAGCAACGCCTGCTTGCCAAACCGAGGCCCCATGCGGTGAACCGTCTTGAGCTGTTGCGCTTGTCCCAAGGCCAGCAAGAGGCCGCTTGAGTTCGTCAGGGCGACCTGCAACGCCCACCGGGCGCAGTCGCGCAAGGCAGGCCCCATCTCAAGCAGCAGCGTGAGCCCGGCACCAAAATCCAGGGCGGACACGCGCTCCGCATGAGTGCCTGCCCGCAACCAGGCCGTGTTTACACACCAGACCAGTTCCCCTGGGTGCGGCACCATTGGCTCGCCCCAGAACGTCTCTCCCTTCGCCTTCCCGAACTGCCGCAGCCGAATCGGCGGGTGGTTGCGAGCAGCTCGCTGCCACTCCTGTGCCGACGCCAGCAAGCGATCGACGGTGTACTGGTGGCTTGCCAGAAGTTTCGTCCGTGCCTTGTCCGCCTTGGCGAGCACGAACACGTGAACGAGCGCCTGTGGATCGGTGCGCACGATGCCGCGCAAGGACTCGGTCACCGCGTGGGCCATCGTCTCGAAAGTGGAGGCAGCCGCGGCGTCGGATCGCGCTGGGCCGGCCATTAGGCTCGACAAATCCGGGAGGTCAGCGGGGAGTTTGTCTGGGTAGGCAAGCAGCACCGCCGGGAGGGCGTGCCCGCACGATTCGGAGACGTCTGCCCAGGTCTTCCCTTCACGTTCCGGTTGCACCAACCAACTCAAGGCAGCGGCCAACTCGCGCCGAACCTCCTTGCCGACCGGGCATGCCTCTGCCTCAGCAAGGCCGTAGCGTTGTTGACAGACAATGCTCTTGCTAAGGCTCCGCAAGATCACCGGCCCGAGGCGGGGGAGCTTGACCTGGGGCATCTTCTCCTTGTCCGCGGAAAGAACCTCCCCGAACGCCCCGCGTGCCTCAGTAGTTGGCCCCGACGCGGCAGAACTTCCCCGCGTCAGGAGCCACTCATTGAGCAGGGCCCAGGTGCGGTCCGCGTTGGCCGGCAAGTCGTAGCGCAGCGCATCATCGAGTTCGAGGACCAACGAAGTAGGCGTGAGAAAGAGCACTTCCAGAAGCATGGGCAACGGAGCTTGCGGTGCCCCTTCGATAAGCTGTCGGCGGAGCACCGCGCTAAGTTGCTGATGGAGCAACCCAGCGTCTAGCAACTTGGAACGCCGCAGCAGTTCCCGCAAGCCTGCCCATCCTGCTTCCGGCAGATTCTCATCGAGGATGGCGGCCAGGAGGACCGCCGCGCCGTTCAACGACTTGTTCAACGCCGCCGCACGGTTGTCCCAGTTCGGCTCGCACCTTTCAATTAGCCCCGACAGCCGAGCTTCGCGAGCGGCGGGCTCCGGCAAGCCGCCTCTATCGAGCGCCTTCTTGAAGTCACCCACAAGGCGCCGAAGTTCCTCTTCGCCGCCCTCACGCGCGCGATAGAGCGGATCGATGTTGAAGCCAGGCGTGGACTCGCGCGCTCCTCCTTTGCTCGTTTCATACTTGAGCAGGCGACTGATTCGCTCGGCGTCAGGGGCGCTAACGCAGGCCACTTGTCCTTCGGAGCTCAACTCGGCAAAGAGCAAAGGTCGTTTCGGATACGACACCAAGTGGTCATCCCGCTGGGGTGCGCCAACGCCCACCGTTTGAAGGCCGTTCACGAGATCGCGCAACTCAAGGAGCATAGCGCAACACCCCCCGTTCGATGCGGACGTTCTGTCGGAACTGCGGCGCTCGCAGACTGTACTTCCCCGACGGGAACACCGCGTGCAACATGCTCGGCAACACGAAGTGAATGTCCTCCTGCACTCGGGTTTGTGACCGGAAGGGGCCCACGTAGTCCGGAACGAACTCTTGCCAGCCGAGGCAAGGAACCCGCGCGAATTGACCTCGGTTCAACCGACGCTCGAACATCTCTTGGTAGGCGTGGGCGCCATTACTCATCGCTGCCACCCGCGCTCGTCCTGCCTCCGTGAGCCGATTCGCGGGCGGATGATCGCGCTTGACCTCGGCGTAGAGGCGGTAGCATACGTTGACGAGGACTGTTGCAATCAACTGATAATTGTTCCCGGAGCGAACCTGCTCGCTGCTCCGGAGAGGCCCGCCATAGTTCGTCGTGTACCCGTGATAGAGCAGCGGCGAGCAGACCTCCACTCGCAAGGGAACAACTTCCGCCGACTTCAGCCACACGATGGACTCGAAAATCCCCTTTGCAGCCGAGAAGGTCGGCGCAGGATAGCTTGTCGGCGCGTCCCCCGTGTCCGGACGCGCCCACATCGCCGTCGGGCCCGAGAGCTCAAGGCAGACTTCGTATGTCTTCAATATCTCACCTTCCTTCCAGCGCGGGCTTGCCTCCGTAGGCCTTGGAGTGGCAGGGAACAAGTATTCACAAATGTACTAACAATCAGGTATTTATGCACTACGAATAACAAGGCGACAACTCCTTCGCGTAGAATACGCCCGGTTGTGATGACTCGTCAAGGAAAATGTCGCCCTTTTTCCTCCCGTTGCTAAGATCCCAGCAACCGCGGGTTCGTCCCGTGCGGATTGAAACTTGTTCTTCGTGGTGCAACGGGCCACAGGCCTCGCTCCTGCGAGGCCTGTCTGCTTTTCACCTGAAGGCGCCCAAGGAGTGCAAGACCGGGGCGACAGAGACACACAAAGAGGACGAGGCGAGCCCCGGCGCGTCCTCCTCCCTCACTCACTCCTCCACCGCGTTGCCCGACCGCAACACCCCCAGCGCCTCCCCCGGATACGTCACGTGGCACAGCTCCGTCGCCGTCCTCCCCTCCTTGGTGACGGCCACCTTCTGCAACTTCACGTCGATGGTCCCCTCCTCCCGACACCCGGGGCAGACGGCGACCACCAGTTCGAGCATGGGCCCTTCGTCCTCCTGCCCCAGCGCCAGCCGGGCCACGCGGCCGGCCTCCACCAGTTCCTTCGCCGCCTGGGGGCTGCCGCGATACGGGCCGTAGGTCGTCTCCTTCTTCCACAGCTCACACCTCGGGCAGAACGGCTGACAGGCCTGCCCGAGGCAGCACGCGAACACGATGCCGGCGACCACGGCCACCTCGATCAACCAGTAGAGGATCGACCCGTAGTAGCCGAGGTTGAGGTTGCCCGCCAAAACGACCCCCGCCTCCGCGCGCAGGTGCAGGAACTCGACGAACGACAGGTCCACCCCCGCGGGCAACTTGGTCCTCAACCACAGGTAGTCCACGACGTGCATGGTGACCATCGCCACCACCCCACACCAGAGCCCGAGCAGCCCGGCCGCGATGGGGCTGTGCATCTTGGCCACCTTGCCCGCCCCCATCATCGGCAGCCCGACCCCCAGCCCGATTGCCAGAGGAAACACGAAGATGAAGTAAACGAACTGGCCAATCGTGCTGGCGAGGGCCCCCATCACCAGGGCGGCGGCCAGGCCGGCCGCGAGCATCAGCACGACGCCCACCACGCTCGCCCCTGGGGCCGCGTGGTAAGGGACTGCCTCGAACGTGGGCAGCGCCAGGGAGGGGGCCGCCCGCGCCAGGCGCTCCCCACACCTCGGACACGTGGCCGCGCCACGGTCCGCCGACACCGTCTCTCCACATGCCGGACAGGTGCGCTCGTTCATGGGCCCCTCCTCGAGAAACAATGGCCAACCTCACCTTCGACAATGAACGAAGCGCCCGCGGCAACGGCAAGCGGAAAAGAGCAGCCCCCTTCACCCATCGGGCAATGCGCACCAGCCCCTTCTCGCGCCACCGGAGGGACCGGGCCGTCAACGAGGAAACGCCCTCGCCGCGTTCCTCGTTCGCGCATACTACGTCCGAGGGCGCCCGCCGAGCGAGATCGCGCCTCTGAGAGTGCGCGAAAGGAGGCTACGTGGCGAACGAGGAAGAATGGGGCTTTCTCCAGCCCCTCGAGAACAATGCGGCCGACCCGACGACCCGCCTGGCGTACGCCGACTGGCTGGAGGAACACGACCGTCCGTATCGGGCGATGGTACAGCGCGTTCAGGCGGGCGTTTCCGAGGCGCGCTTCAAGGTGCGCCGGGCGTCGGACGGCCTGTTCTCCGAGGGCGGCGAGCGCCACGTGCAATGGTCGGCCCGGGGGGTGGAATGGGAACGGCTCTCCAGCGTGCGGGCGCACCTCGCCGCCGGGTCGCACAACAAGCTCTACGGCCATAACACGCCCTGGGCCGACGTGGAGATCGTCGTCTTCGAGGTGCGCGTTCGGCCCGTCGGTACGCTGCCGTTCTCTTTCGGGGAAGCGGTGGGGCGCCTGCGCAAGCGGAGGAAAGTCGTCATCGTGGAGCCGGCGTGATCCACTCGACACCTTTTGCCCCGCCAACCGCCGGTCCGACTCCCACCGCGATGCCGAAATTGCCGCCCAGCAACTGGCTTCCCCCGGTTGGGAAGTCCGCGTGGTGAGCCACTCGGCCCCCTGACGTGAGGATCGGCAACTTCCCGAGGGGCCTCGGCCGGGATGGGCGCGCGTTTATCGCAAGGGCCCGCGACGACAAGCCCCGACACCGCGCCCGCTGCCACGTCACCGCGGACAAACAGAAAGGCCCGGCGCCTCTCCCGGCGCCGGGCCCTCGCTCGCCCCTGCCATGGTCTCTTCCCCCTCACTCGCTTAGCATCTCGTTCTCTTCCGCGATGTGCTCCATCACCCACCGATCGATGTCCCGCAGCATCGTCGGGTGGATTCGGTGCGTCGTCGGGTACGTCTTCATCGCGACCGGCATCCCCGCCGCATAGAACACCCGATAATCCTGCCGCGCCATCGACAGCGGCACGATCGAGTTGGCGATGCCGTGGCCGATCATCACCCGCAGCCCTCGCACCTCCGGCAACCGCAGCAGCGGCCCGCCCCGGCGCGGCAGCGTGCCGTTCAGCGACACGACCCCGGCAAACTTCTCGGGGAACAGCAGGCCGAGACGATAGGCCAGGGCAGCGCCTTCGTGGAAGCCGGCGAGGTAGATGCGCTCGGAGTGGACGTGATAGTGACGGCGGGTTTGCTCGATGGCCCGGAAGACGTATTCCTCGACGAGCGGGTCGTCCTGGTCTTCGGGGCCCCAGCTACACGAAGGCCGGCCGTCGGAGTGCTGGCCCAGAACGTGCGGTCCGCGCAGGGCGATGCAAACGTAGTTGCGCCGGCTCAGGCGCGGCGCGAGGCGCAACACTTGCTCCTCGCTGCCGCCGCGGCCGTGCAGAAACACCAGCAGCGGATAGGGGTAGTTGGGCTCGTAGCCCGTCGGCAGGAACGTCCGCAGTGGCCAGGCCTGCGGTGCCGCCACTTCCGACACGTAAAACCCCTCCGCGGGGCGAGACGAACGAGAGAAGAGGTTGGGGTGCGCCATGAGAGCCCTGGTCCAGAATTAACGATTCTACGGATGGTAGGGGCGAATCGCGAACCTGTTGGCCTGAAACAACTTAATCCACTCAAGTCTCGGGCCAAGCATACGTCTGGCGCTCGGGGGTGTCAACGCTTCCATGAAGGCCGCTTCACGAAAACTCAGCCTTTTTCTTCGCCGGGCTTCGGACTGCAACGGTTGGGGGAGGTAGGTGGGAAGGCGAAAGCTACAGCAACTGCGTCCGCCCGCCCGGTCGCAGCGGAAAAGTGGGGCGCCCACACGGTTTAGGGCCGCTGCGGTGACGACGGGTGACAGGGTGACAAGGCGAGAAGTGTCCTCGGCGGCGGTCCCAAGCTTCAGCCCGGTGTGCGAACGCCCTCTTTCACCTTGTCACCTTATCACCCTGTCACCCTGTCACCAGCAGCCCCTGCTTCTCCAGATACTCGAGAATGATCGCCACCGCTTCCTGCGGGCTCGTCGCGGTGGCGTCGAGGGTCAGTTCCGCCGCCGTCGGCGCCTCGTACGGGTCGTCGATGCCCGTGAAGCCCTTCAGCTCGCCGGCCCGGGCCTTCTTGTACAGCCCCTTCGGGTCCCGCTGTTCGCACGTCTCGATCGGCGTGTTCACGTGGACCTCGATGAACGGCAGTTTCCCCTTCGCGTGCAGGTCGCGCACCACGTCGCGGTCCTTGCGATACGGGCTGATGAAGCTCGTCATCGTCAGCGCCCCGCAGTCGGCGAACAGCTTGGCCACCTCCCCGATTCGGCGAATGTTCTCCTCGCGGTCGGCCGCCGAGAACCCCAGGTTCTTGTTCAGCCCGTGCCGGATGTTGTCGCCGTCCAGCACGTAGGCCAGCCGACCGCGCTGCACCAGGGCGTGCTCCAGCGTGAAGGCGATCGTGCTCTTGCCCGACCCGCTCAGCCCCGTGAACCACAGCGTCGCGCCCTTCTGCTTCAGCAGCGCCGCGCGCTCCTCCCGGCCCACGTGGCCCTCGTGCCAGGTGATGTTCGTTGCCTTGACCGTCTTGGGTTCCTCGCCTTGCGGCATCTCGTTCTACCTTTCCGAATCGGGCCCTTGGTGCGCAGCGCGTCGAGCGACAGGTTCTTTCTATTTCGCGCTCCCCACCCCTTCCAGGGCCCGCACAGCCGCGCCCTTTTCCCACCTTCTCGGCCCCTTTTCACGCCGCCCTCATCACAACCACTCGGAAATCGGCTACGTATGCTTACGAGCCCAAGTGCGTCAAGGCGGGCGTCGCCAACCCCGGAGGCCCCCAGCATGCTCGATGCCGTCATCCTTTCCGACCTCCACCTCGGCTGCGACAACTGCCAGGCGAAGCACGTCTGCGAGTTGCTCGATCGCATCCACGACGGCGACCTCCGCACCGCCCGGCTCATCCTCAACGGCGACGTCTTCGACTCCATCGACTTCCGCCGCCTCAACAAGAGCCACTGGAAGGTCCTCTCCCTCCTCCGCAAGCTCTCCGACCACGTGGACGTCGCCTGGCTCGCCGGCAACCACGACGGCTCCGCCGAGATCGTCTCCCACCTCCTCGGCGTCACCGTTCAGGACGACCTCGTCCTCGAAAGCGGGGACCAGCGCTTCCTCGTGCTCCACGGCCATCGCTTCGATGCGTTCATCGACAAGCACCCCCTCCTCACCTGGCTCGCCGATCGCATCTACAACTTCCTCCAGCGCATCGACCGCAGCCATTCCTTCGCCAAGCGCGCCAAGCACGGCAGCAAGGCCTTTCTCCGCTGTGCCCGCAAGATCGAGGAAGGCGCCGTCGAGATGGCCCGCAAGCGCGGCTGTAGCGCCGCCATCTGCGGGCATACGCACTCGCCCTGTGCGAACGTCGAGCAGCCGATCCCCTACTACAACAGCGGTTGCTGGACCGAACTGCCCTGCACCTACCTCACCGTCGCCGACGGCGTTGTCCGCTTGCACCAGTTCGCCCCGCAACCCGCCGAGGCGCTCGCATCGACAGCGGCCAGCGAGGCCCCCATCCCGGCCGGCGTTTGAAGGCGCCTTCCCCTCTGGCTCCCCCTCACCGTTCTGGGAGAGGGAGTTGGGGGGGTGAGGGAAAGCCTCGGCACGTCAGTTGCAGTTCTTTTTGTTGCTCGGGTGCCCTTTCTAACTCGAGCGGAGAGTCGAGGCTTCTCTTTGCACGGAGGTTGTCCCCATGCTCGTTCTCACCCGCAAAGCTGGCGAGCGGATTGTCATCGATGACAACATTATCGTCGAAGTGCTCGAAGTGGTCGGCAGCCGAGTGCGCATCGGCATCCAGGCCCCCGATGGCGTGACCATCCTCCGCCAGGAACTGCTCCTGCGCGACGCCGGCGAAACGCCCGCCCGCAAGTCGCCGTCGGCCGTGCTTTCGTGATCGCCCTTCGCCCGCTGGGGCGCCCTGATACGCCCGCGCCCTCAAAATCGAACACCCCGGCTCCTCAGCCGGCCGTGGGAACCTGTATTCCCACAGCCGGCTTTTTCTTTCCCACCCGCCTTCTCCACCCTCGACGACATTCGCGCGCTCGCGCAAAATTCTCCCTGTCTTCCTAACGTCGATTCATCAGGCCCCTTCTCGTCCCTGAGGACCGTCCCATGTCACCTCGTTCTCTCTCCCCCTGCCTGCTGTTTGGCGCGCTGGCCCTGCCGTTCTTCCCCGCGCCCGTCGAGGCTGCGGACAACAAGGAGCCCAAGGTCGTCCTGCCCCGGCTGAAGGAACAGAAGCAGCGCACCTTCGAGCTCGCGTACTCCGCCACCGTCACCGGGCTGAAGCCGGGCGAAAAGGCGCGCATCTGGCTGCCCGTCCCGCGCAGCACGGCCGTTCAGCAGGCGTCCATCGTCAAACAGGTGCTTCCGGTCAGGGGCAAGATCGAGGCGGAGCCGGTCTACGGCAATCGCATTCTGTTCCTCGAGGCCACGGCGGGGCCCGATGGCAAGGCCCCCCTCTCCGTCACCTACGCCATCAAGCGCTCCGAGGTGAAGGGCGCGACCGACAAACGCGAGCCCCTGCCGGCCTTCGACTTCGAGCGCTTTCTGCGCGCCGATGCGCTGGTCCCGATCACCGGCAAGCCGCTGGAACTGATCAAGGACAAGAAGTTGCCCGAAGGCGCAATGGGAAAGGCCAGGGCCTTCTACGACGTGGTGAACGGCCACATGCAGTACAGCAAGAAGGGCAAGGGCTGGGGCCGCGGCGATTCGGCGTGGGCCTGCGACAGCAAGTACGGCAATTGCAGCGACTTCCACAGCCTGTTCATCTCGCTGGCCCGGTCGCAAAAGGTCCCGGCCAAGTTCGAGATCGGCTTCGGCCTCCCCGAGAAGCGCGGGTCGGGCACCCTCGGTGGCTACCACTGCTGGGCGTTCTTCCGCGTCGAGGGCAAGGGCTGGGTGCCCGTGGACGTCTCCGAGGCCAACAAGCACCCGGCGATGCGCGACTACTACTTCGGGAACCTCACCGAGGACCGCGTGACCTTCAGCACCGGCCGCGACCTCGACCTCGTCCCCAAACAGGCTTCGCCCCCGCTCAACTTCTTCATCTACCCTCACGTCGAGGTCGCGGGCAAGGCCTGGCCGCAAGAGAAGATCGTCTGCAAGTTCTCCTATCGCGACGCGAAGTAAGGCGAGCGGCAGGAAAAGGCCTCCCTGTAGGACGGCTCGGGAGGGCCGTCCTACGGCAAACCAACTCCTGCCGGGCGCCGAAGTCGTTCGCGGTGATCGGCGGGCTTCCTGCCCGCCGTCCAGACCGCCGGCATCAAGCCGGCGGCTCTCTCGACCCTTCGTTATTTCCCCCCCGGCGCCGGACGGGCGGGCGAGTCGCGCGGATCGAGGACCGGCCCGCCACCCGGGAACTTCCCTCCCGGAGGAGGAGGCGTCTCCTGGTGGAAGCTCTCCACCGGGAGCTCCAGCATCGTCACCACCTTGCCGTTCTTGTCCACCTCGTACGCCATGCCCAGCTCGACGCCGAACGTCAGGCCGTAGCGCACGCGGAACGGCCGGGGCGGGGCCGGCGGGCGAAACGCCAGGGCCCCGGCCTTGCCCGGCGGAAGGGGGGGTGGGGGCAGCGCGAACGGTGGAACCCGGCCGCCGAAATCGGCGTACTGATACGCGCCGTCGGAGATCTTGGTGCGGAAGTGGACGCGGACGCGCTCCGTCGCCGGCAAGTAGGTCACGTAGAACAGCTCCTCCGTCTGCTTGGGGCCCGTCACCTTGCGGCCCTTGAGCACGTTCTTCTGTACCTCGGCCAGGGCCGCGTCGATCTTCGCCTGCCGAGCCTTGAGCGACTGGTTGTACCGCTTTTTCAGGTCGGTCACGACGTCGGGCAGCTTGGCGGGGAACGCCCGCGTGCCGTCGAGCCGCTTCATGTTCGTGCCGACAAAGCTCTCGCCGGCCGGCGAGCCCTCGCCGCCGTTGACCTCGACCTCCACCAGCGCGTAAGGCACGGTGATGCCCCACGTGGTCACCGTCGTCGGGCTCGCCATGCTCAGGCTCGCATACGTCTTGCGGCGCTCGCCCTTCTCGCCCACCGGAACGCTCAGGTTGGTAATCATGGGCCGGTCGTTCACGGGGACGTACACCCACCGATAGCCGTTGCCGTTGGCGCTGAAGCCCATCGCGTCGGGGGGGCCGCTCCGCCCGTCATGGCCCATCATGGCCCGGACGTCGCTCACCAGCACCCCGACCGTCTTCCCCGGCAGCGCCTGGTACTTGCGGTGAGGAATGAACGCCTTGCGGTCCTTGACGGTCCCCGTGGTGACGTCGGGTGGGCGCGGGGCCGCCGTCAGGCCGGCCAGGCCCAGAGCGCCGGCCAGGAGCACCAGCCCAGCGCGGTTGACGAGTGTCCACTTCATAAAAACCTCTCGGACATGGGATGGGCGTCATCCTGCTACAATACCCTTGTTCTTTGGGCCGGGCCATCTTTTTCTCGGGCGCTCTTGCTTGTCGTTTCGCGGGCCCGTTAGCTCGCGCCCCCACGGTCGTCCTATGGGATAGCACAGGCGGGCCAGTTTTTTCGCTGGCTCGTCGGTGGGGGCGGATGAATAATGGAACTATGAACGCAACCCCGCCACCGGCCAACGTGCCTCGATCCGATCCTCCGGGCCCCGCGGCCATCGGATCAGGTTCGGCTGCGCTCAACGGCAAGGACGCCGCAATCGGTCGCAACGGCGTCAATGGGGCTCCCCATGCCGTCCCAGGTGATGGAATTGGGGGCCCGCCCAGTCAGGAGCGGGCCGACTTCGAGGTGCTCTACCAGCGTCACAGTCGGGAAGTCTGGGCGCTGGCCTACGCGCGGTGGATGAACGCCGACACCGCCCTGGACGTCGTGCAGGAAGCATTTCTTCGGCTGTGGAAAAAATGGGAGGACGGCGAGGCGATCCTCAACCCAAGGGCCTGGTTGCTGCGGGTGGCGCGCAACCTGGCCGAGGACCACGCCAAGAGCGCGTTTCGGCGCAACGGCACCCATCCGCCCCAGACCATGAACGGCGTGCAGGCGCACCAGCCCCTGCCGCTGGAAAACATGGAACGGGAGGAGACCTTTGGCCAGTTGCGCGACGCGATGGAACAATTGCCGCAGTCCGACCGCGAGATCTTGACCTTGCGCTACGCGCTGGAGTACGACACCGGCCAGATTGCCGACCTGCTGAACATCAACGCCACCGCCGTCCACATGCGTTTGAGCCGGGCCCGCCAGCGCCTGGCGGACCGCCTGAAAGCTCAGGGCGTTGGCCAACTTCCCTGAGTCGTCAACGTGCCTGCCACGCCCCCTCTCCGGTCTCGGGGCCCACGGCAGGCGCGAGACGTTGGCCTTGTGAGAACTGTCATGAATCGGATGGTCCCGACCTCGGGCCAGCCAGGCGACGAAGTCGATGCCTTGCTGACCGCGTTCTATCGAAAGGAGATGCCGGCCCCTTGGCCGGCGTTCCGCCCGCCCGCCTCCCGAGCTGGCACGGCGCCCCTGCAAGCGCCGCCCCCGCTCCCTCTGCGCCGCCCCGGGCCCTCTCTCTCCCCCGCCCGGGGCCTCTCCTTCGGGCGCAGCCGGCTGGCCCTGGCGGCCTCGGTCGCGCTGATCGTCTTTGGCACCTGGTGCGTCCCGGGCCTGCTTCCGGGCCACGGGGCGCGGCTCGCGAGCGATAGCAAGAGCGTGCCCATCGATGCAAAGCAGGGGACGGCGAAAACCACCGGCCTGGACGAGTTGCTGGTGGCCCCGGACGGGGTCCGGATTCGAATCAACGTCAAGGAAGACCCTTCTCCGAAAACCGGGCCCCAGAAGTGAGCAGGATGGATGCGAGCCATGCCCCTTCCTTTTCTCTCCGCGCCGGAGGGCTTCGCATGAAATACCCTCTCCTCACCCTGGTGGGAGCGCTGGCCCTGGGCCTGCTGCCCCTGCGCGCCGGCCTCGCTCAGGAGCCACCTGCTGCCGACAAGGGCACCTTCCTCGGCTTGCTCTTCAGCCCTCTGACGCCCGCCCCGACCTCCGGCAGCGGGACCGAGAAGCTCGCGCTCGACTACAAGATCACCCCGTCCGTGAAAGTCGCCCCCACGGAAGCCGCTGGCGTCCTCATCACCCACGTGCTGCCCGGCTCCCCCGCCGCCAGGGCCGGGCTGCGCCGCCACGACGTGCTCCTGGGCTACGACCGCGCCCGGGTGCGCGACTGCGAACAACTCGCCTTGCTCATCCGCGACGACAAGCCCGAACGCAAAGTCAAGCTCCTCATCGCCCGCGACAAGCGCGAGATGACCGTCGAGGCCACCCTCGCGCTCGGCCCGGCCCTCCGCATCGCCCCCAGCTATCGCCCCACCAAGCCAGGCGTCGGCAAGACCGGCCCGGGCGGCATCACCGACACCAACGCCCCGGGAACGGCGCGAGGCCCTCTCCGGCCAGCCAGTACCTCGCTCGCCTCCGTCAGCATCGTCGCCACCCCTCTGGACGGCGGTAAGATGAAGCTTACGATGGAGTTCTACGCCGACGGCCGCTTGCAGCAGACCGTCACCTGCCAGGGCGCCGCCGGCGACCTCGCGACCACCGTGCAGAAGCTCCCCGAGCGCGAACGCAACCTCGTCCGCGTCGCCCTCCAGCGCCTGCGCACCCTCAGCAACCAGACCGGCCCGCCCGCGATGGGCCCTCCGGCGAAGCGCTGAGCCCGCGGAGCGTCGCCAGGTTCACCGCATCCATGTCCGTCTCCTCGCCCTCCTCCTTGGCCGTCTCCAGCACCATCGGCCGGGCGCGAAAGCGCCGATCGTTCACCAGTAACCCAAACGCCCCCAGCCCGATCTCCCCGCGCCCCACGTGGGCGTGGCGATCGACCCGGCTGCCGCGCAGCTTGAGGCTGTCGTTGACGTGGAAGACGCGCAGCCGGCCCAGCCCGATCGCCTCGTCAAACGCCCGCATCGTCGCCTGGTACTCCGCCTCGGGAAAGAGCGCGTAGCCCGCCGCGAAGACGTGGCAGGTGTCGAAGCAGACGCCGAGCCGGGCGGGCTGCGCCACCCGCGCCAGAATGCTCGCCAGGTGCTCGAAGCGATGCCCCAGCGTGCTGCCTTGCCCCGCCGTCGTCTCCAGCAGGGCCTGCACCCGGTAGTCGGGGCAGCGCGCATGGGCCTCGTCGAGCGCGGCCGCCACGCGCGCCAGCCCCGCCTCCTCGCCGCTGTCGAGCGGAGCGCCGGGGTGCAAGACCAGATAATGAAGCCCCAGGCGCTCGGCACGTTCCATCTCGACGACGAACGCCTCGATGGAGCGCCGGTACAGGGCCTCATCGGGAGAGGCGAGGTTGATGAGGTAGGAATCGTGCGCGATGGCAACGCGCACGCCCGAGCCTCGCCGGACGCGCCGGAACAGGGCGACGTCCTCGTCGGCGAGCGGCTTGCCCTCCCACTGGCTGGGCGGTTTGGTGAAGAGCTGCACGGACTCGCAGCCGTGCGCGCGGGCCTGGAGGATGGCCTTGTGAAGGCCGCCGGCAATCGACACGTGAGCGCCAAAGAGGGGCATGGGAGGTTGGCCTTTCCGTGGCGGAGTGGAGGGCGTTCTTCGGATTATGCGCGCGGCGCCGCGATCGAGCAAGCGCGGTAGAGGCGTTGGAACCATCGCGAGACGAGGCGTGTCCCTGTATTCTGAAGAGAGGGCACGGTTTCGGTCGAAGAGGAGCACGACATGGGGGCGCGCGTAGTCCTGGCCATGAGCGGCGGGGTCGATAGCTCGGTGGCGGCGTACTTGCTCAAGCAGCAGGGCTACGACCCGATCGGCCTGTTCATGCGCACCGGCGCCCACGGCACCGAGGACGGGCGCTCCGACCGCAAGAAGGGCTGCTGTAGCGCCCTCGACGCCGGCGATGCGCGCCGCGTGGCCGACAAGCTCGACCTCCCGTTCTACGCGCTCGATTTCGAGCGCGAGTTCGACCGCATCATCGACTACTTCGCCGAGGAATATCTCTCCGGCCGCACTCCCAACCCCTGCGTCGTGTGCAACAGTTGGCTCAAGTTCGGCCAGTTGTGGTCCTACGGCCAGCAGCTCGAGGCCGACTTCATCGCCACGGGCCACTACGCTCAGGTGCGCCACGGCGACGAGGTGGAACTGCACCGCTCCGAGGACGCCGACAAGGACCAGTCCTACGTTCTCTATGGCCTGCAGCGCTCAATCCTGCCGCGCCTGCTCTTCCCGATCGGCGGGCTCCGCAAGGACGCCGTGCGCGCCCTGGCCCGCGAGGCCGGCCTGGGCGTGGCCGACAAGCCCGACAGCGTCGAGATCTGCTTCGTGCCCGACGGCGACCACGCCGCCCTGATCCGCGCGCGCCACCCCAACCGCTCGACGGCGGGGCGGTTCGTCGATCGCGCGGGCAACGTCCTGGGCGAGCACGACGGCATCGAGCGCTTCACGATCGGCCAGCGCAAGGGGCTGGGCCTCGCGGCCGAGTCGCGCCGCTACGTCCTCGAGATCGTGCCGGGCGACAACGACGTGGTGATCGGCGACCGAGAAGACCTCCTCGCCTCGGGCCTGCGCGCGACCCAGGTGAACTGGCTGATCGCCCCGCCGTCCGGCGAGTTGCGCTGCGCGGTTAAGATCCGCTACCGCCACGTGCCGGTGCCCGGAACGGTGACGCCGCTGCCGGACGGCGGGGCGAAGGTCGATCTCGACCAGCCGCAGAGCGCCGTCACGCCAGGCCAGGCGGTGGTGTTCTACCAGGGAACGCGCGTCCTGGGCGGCGGGCGGATCGCCGAGGCCCTGGGGAGGTAACAGGCCATGCGTCCGGGAATCGACCCGTAAGGTGGACTACGCCTTCAAGAAGCTGTTCGGCAGCGAGGCCAACCTGCCCCTGCTGATCCACCTGCTCAACGCCGTCCTCCAGCTACCTGCGGGGCGACAGGTGACGGGGCTGGAGCTGCTCAACCCGTTCAACGAGAAGGAGCGGGCCGAGGACAAGCTCTCGGCGGTGGACGTCAAGGCGCGCGACCAGGGCGGGCTGCAGTTCCACGTCGAGATGCAGACGGAGGCGCACTGGTTCTTCCCCAGCCGCACGCTCTACTACTGGTGCCGGCTGCACGCGCAGCGCCTGCTCGCGGGCGACTTCTTCCAGACGCTGCGGCCGACCGTGTCCATCTGCTTCCTCAATGGCGTGCTGTTCGAGGACGTGCCTGGATACCACGGCATCTACACGCTGCGCGAGGAGAGGAGCCAGGTGGTCTTGACGAAAGACCTGGCGATTCACATGCTGGAACTGCCCAACCTCCCCGCGGCGGAGCGACTGAGCGGGCCGTGCGACGCCTGGTGCTACTTCCTGCGGCACGGCCAGGAGCTG
>JBBSEZ010000142.1:0-21179 GCA_038239195.1 Gemmatales bacterium | reverse complement strand
ATCGTGGCCCGGCTCCTGCCGCCAGGGGCGCCGCGGCGGCCGGAGTTCCGTAGCGGAAGGGGGGGCCGACCCGCCAAGCCGCGGGGCGAGAGCGCACGACTCTCCCCCCCTGCGTCTTGCCGTTTCGCCCCCCGCTTCAGCTACTGAACTCCGGCCGCCGCTGCGCCAGTTGCGACTGGAGCCGGGCCACGATGCTGGAGTGCATCTGGCTGACGCGCGACTCGCTGAGGTCGAGCGTGGCGCCGATCTCCTTCATCGTCATGTCTTCGTAGTAGTAGAGGATGATGATGAGGCGCTCGTTGCGGTTGAGGCCACGGGTCACCAGGCGCATCAGGTCCCGGTTCTGGATGCGGTGGGTGGGGTCTTCGGCCTTCTTGTCCTCGAGGATGTCGATCTCGCGGACGTCCTTGTAGCTGTCGGTCTCGTACCATTTCTTGTTGAGGCTGACCTGGCTGACGGCGGTGGCGTCGCCCTGCATCTTGTTGAACTCCTCGATCGAAACGCCCAGCCTCTGGGACATCTCGTCGGGGCGGGGCGGCCTGCCCAGGGACGCCTCGAGCGACTTGCGGGCCTCCTCCATCTTGGTGGCCTTGCTGCGGACGAGGCGCGGCACCCAGTCCATGGTGCGGAGCTCGTCGAGCATGGCGCCGCGGATGCGGGGCGCGCAGTAGGTCTCGAACTTGACGCCGCGCTCGAGGTCGAAGGCCTCGATGGCGTCCATCAGCCCGAAGATGCCCGCGCTGATGAGGTCGTCGAGATCGACCCCGTCGGGCAGTCGCTGCCAGATCCGCTCCGCGTTGTACTTGACCAGGGGCAAGTAGCGCTCGACCAGCACGTTTCGCAGATCGATCGACGGGTGGGCCCGGAAGTCGCGCCACACCTGTCCCAGATCGATGTCCGCATGCGTCACCATGGACTCCTCCCTGCTGTGAGGCAAGCGATCGTTCGCAGCCCCCGCGGCCAACGGAGCGCCCCTAAAGCGCCCCCTCGCCGCAAGGCAGTCTCTCGGCCCGACCGCGGCGCTGTCGCGCCCGGTCGCGTTGAGGGAATGGCTCGGGCCTGGACCGGCCGCACGAGGGCTCCCCCGCCCTCCGCGACGCGCCTCGCGGCGCTACCGTTCCTCCCCATCGGCCCGGGCCTTCCCGCCTGGCCTGTCCCTGCGCTCGACCTCGTGCTCGCCCAACCCCCGTCCCGGCCTTCTCCGTGGCCGTTCGTCGTCTTGTTATCGACCACCCGCCGTCCTCCCTGCACCAAAACCCTCCCGATTTCGGAGAGCGTTCGCCCCTTTGTCCCCTCGGGACGGGCGCAAAGGGCCCTGCCCCTTGGCGGGCCTGACCTTGGTTGGCGAATTGTGCCCCCGGGCGGTAGGAGAGCCACCGCCCCCCTCAAGGGCCAGTCCGCAACCGTCGCGTGCGTTGGAGTGAGGGAGGGCAGATACGATAAGGCCTCGCCGTTGTCAAGATCATCTCCGGCGCTTCTTGCGCTCCGCTCGCCCCATTTGCTACACTGAGGAGGGATAGCGCCCACCGGCAGCTCGCGCAGCCGGCTCGCCTCCTTGTAGGGCGGCTCTCCCGAGCCGTCCGGACGGCTCGGGAGAGCCGTCCTACCGCAAACCAAGCCCTGCCGCTCGCCCAAGGGGCCTCACCATGCGTTTCGCGCTCGCCTGCGCCTTGCTGCTTCTCCTGGGCCCCGCCGCCCGCGCCGGCCTGCACTATTCCGGCGAGACATTCGCCGACCTGCCCTCGCGCTGGCGCGGCTTCTTGCTCGATCAACGCCTCTTGCGCAACCTCGCCGTCAAGCCCGCCCGGGGCGCCCCCGCCGGCGCTGGCCGCGCGCGCTACGAGCAGGAGGCCGCCCGCCTCGCCAAGTTGGCCGAGGCCCGCAAGCTCGGCGCCGACGACGCGGCCGACCTCGGCGCCGTCTACGTGCGCCTCGGCGAGACCACCCGGGCCCTGGAGGTGCTGCGCCCCGCCCAGCGCGCCCACCCCGCCCACTACCGCCTCGCCGCCAACCTCGGCACTGCCTGGCAGATGCACGGCGACCTCGCCCAGGCCGCCGCCTGCCTCGAGCTGGCCCTGCGCCTCGCGCCGGGCAAGTACCAGAAGGCCGAGCAGCTCCACCTGAAGCTGGTGCGCGGCCGGGCGCGGGCCAAGGGCGACAACCTCGACAATCTGTTCGGCGTTCGGTACGTCGGCCCCGGCGGGGCCTACGAGGCGGGCAAGCTGGCGCCGGCCCAGCGCAAGGCCCTGCCCACCAGCGCCGTCGCGCAGGCGCAGCTGCTCGCGCTGTGGCTGCCGGCCGACGCCCGCCTCCTGTGGCAGCTTGCGGAGTTGGCCAACGCCCACGGCGACGTGACCGTCGCCGCCGCGATGATGGACGGCTGCGTCACCGAGTTCGGCCTGCGCGCCCCCGAGTTGCAAGCGCATCGCCGGTCGGTGCGCGCGGCTGTGGACGCCCGCGTCAAGAAGGCCGAGACCACCAAGGTCGATCACGAGGGGCACGCTCTGCTGTTCAAGCCGCGCTCCTCCCGGCCGTTGGCGAGCAAGTTGGTGACCGCGGCGCTGCCGCCCATCAGCGCCAAGGGGCCGAACGTCATGGCCTGGGAGCTCCTGGCCGACACGGTGCTCGACCGGCGCTTTCGGCCGACGTTCGCCCGTTACCTGCAAGAGCTGAACGGCAAGCAGGTCGTGCTGAGCGGGTACGTGCAGCCCGTCGGCGACGACCCCGACCTGAGCGCCTTCCTGCTGGTGGAGCACCCCATCGGCTGCTGGTACTGCGAGATGCCCGAGATCGTCGCCATCGTGCTCGTCGAGCTGCCCGCGGGGCGCACCGCGCGCCCGACGCGCGGCCAGGTGCGCGTCACGGGCAAGCTCAAGCTCAACGCGACCGACCCGGAGAACTTCCTTTATCTCGTGAGCGAGGCCAACCTGCGCGCGTTGGAGTGAGGACGCCCCGGACGCCCCCGGGTGGGACAAAGCCGTCTCGCGTGGGACGGCGAGGGCGCGGTATGATGCCCGAGCGGTTGTGGCAGGATTCCGCCTCCGAGGGCCCTCACATGGCACGGTCGGCTCGTAAGAAGAGGGCGAAGGCCCAGCACAAGCTCCCGACGCAGGGCCCTCCCGCTCCTCCCCCGCCTTCGCCCTCTCCGGTCCCCGATAGGCCGAGCAGCTTTGCCCCCCGGCTCGTCGGGGCGCTGGCCATCGGCGTTCTTCTCGTGGTAGGCCTGTTCATGTTCCAGCCCTGGCATGGCAACGCCGAGCCCCCCGCCCGCTCCCGCGACGGCTTCGCCGCCGACCGCGACGCCCCGCCGGCCGGCGGCGCTGCCCCGGCCCCCTTCGACGCCAAGCGCTCGATGAAGTACCTGGAGGAGGTCTGCAAGATCGGCCCGCGCATCAGCGGGAGCGCGGGCATGACCAAGCAGCAGGAGCTCCTCGAAAAGCACTTCAAGGCCCAGGGCGGCAAGATCGCCTGGCAGCGCTTCACCGCCCGGCAGGTCAGCGTGCCCAAGCCGGTGGCGATGGCCAACCTGATCGTCTCCTACTTTCCCGAGCGCGACCGGCGAGTCATCGTTTGCTCCCACTACGACACGCGGCCCATCGCCGACCAGGAGCGCGACCGGCGCCGCTGGCGCGAGCCCTTCGTCAGCGCCAACGACGGCGGGTCGGGCGTGGCGCTGCTGATGGAACTGGCCCACCACGTGAAGGGACTGAAGACGAAGGTGGGCGTCGATTTCGTCTTCTTCGACGGCGAGGAGTACATTTTCGACCGCGACGACGACAAGTACTTCTTCGGCTCGCAGCAGTTCGCGCGCGAGTACGTCAAGGAGCGGCGCGTCGGCAAGAAGCGCTACACCGCCGCGGTGCTGCTCGACATGGTGGGCGGGAAGAACGCGCGCTTCCCGATCGAGCGCAGCTCGTGGTCGTTCGCCCCGGGGCTGGTGCGCGAGGTGTGGGGGATCGCTGGGGAGCTGAAGGTCGGCTCGTTCAACACCGGCTTCAGCAAGTTCGAGGTGCAGGACGATCACATCGCCCTGAACCGGGCGGGCATCCCGGCCATCGACATCATCGATTTCGATTACGCGCACTGGCACCGACTGACCGACGTGCCGCGCAACTGCTCCGGCGAGACGATGGAGCAGGTGAGCAAGGTCGTCAGCACGTGGCTGCAGCGCACCAAGTAGGGTGGAGGAGGCGACCGTGGGCTGGCCGCAGATCGTCTTCGGCGTGCTGCTGGTCGCGGCGCTGCTGTTCCTGGCGCTCTTCTATGCCGTGCGGCAAGTGCATGCCCTGCGCGCGCTGCGTTCGGGGGACTTGCCCGACGACGAGGCGCGCTACGAGCGCGGCAAGGCCTGGCGCCGGCTCGCGAGCTGTGCCCTGCTGCTGGTGCTGGCCGGGCTGTTGGCCGTCGCCCTGGCCTACCTTGAGGCCCCTGCCCAGATCATCGCCGAGCAGCGCGAGGGCCACGACGCCTCCACGGCGCCGCCCTTCACTCCCGAGCAGCGCGACGTCCTCCGCCTTTGGGGCTGGAACTGGATCGCCATTCTCGTCGTGCTGCTGGTGGTGGTGGCGCTCGCGGCCATCGACCTGTGGGCGACGCGGCGGTTTGGCCTGCACCAGGCGTACAAGCTCCAGGCCGATCGCCGGGCGATGATCGAGCGCCAGGTGATCCGCATGCGCGAGGAGCGCAACGGGCATTCGTAAGGCCGGCGCTCGCCGTCCAGTTTGGGGGTTGACCGCCATTTACCCGCCGTCAGCGCGGCGCCGACGTGGTCGCCGCGGGCTTCTCGGCCGGCTCGGCCCGACCGCCGACGTGCTTGGCCAGGAACGCCTCGGCGATGGTCTGGAAGCGGATGTTGTTCGCCGGGCGCCGGAAGCCGTGCCCCTCGTCGGGGAACAACACGTACTCGACCGGCTTTTTCGCCTTGCGCAGCGCCGCGACGATCTGCTCCGACTCGGCCTGCTTGACGCGCGGGTCGTTCGCCCCCTGGCCGATCAGCACCGGGACCCGGATGGCCTCGGCCTTGAACAGCGGCGAGCGCGACTTCAAAAACGCCTCGCCCTCGCCGACGCGCAGGGCGAACTGCTTCTTCATCGGCTCCCAGTAGGGCGGGATCGAGTTCAGCAGCGTCACCAGGTTGGACGGCCCCACGATGCTGATGCCACAGCAGAACACGTCCGGCGTGAAGGTCACGCCCACCAGCGCGGCATACCCACCATAGGACCCGCCCATGATGGCGACGCGCTTCGGATCGGCGATGCCCTGCTTGACCGCCCAGTTGACGCTGTCGATCAGGTCGTCGTGCATCTTGGCCGCCCACTCGCGGTTGCCCGCGTGCAGGAACTTCTTGCCGAAGCCCGTCGAGCCGCGGTAGTTGACCTGGAGCACGGCGTAGCCGCGATTGGCCAGCCACTGCGCGTTGGAGCTGTAGCCCCACGTGTCGCGCGCCCACGGCCCGCCGTGGACCATCAGCACCATCGGCAACTTCTCGGCCTTCACGCCCACCGGCAGGGTCAGGTACGCCACCAGTTCGAGGCCATCGCGGCTCTTGATCGTCACCGGCTTCATCGGCGCCAGCTTGTACTTGGCCAACTCGGGGCGGGCGACGAACAGCTTGGTGAGCTTCTTCGTCGGCCGGTCGTAGAGGTAGTACGCCGTCGGCACCACGTCGGAGGCGTAGGCGATGACCCAGGTCTTGTAGGCGCGGTCGGAATCGATCACGCGAGGCTCGCCGGGGGCGCCCTTGGCCAGGGCGGCGAGGTCGGCCTCGACGTCCTTGTCCAGCGCCTTCCACTTGACCTTCTCGCGGTTGAAGGCGACCGCCTCGATCTCGTAGGTGTTGGGGTTGACCATCGCGCCCGCGAAGTCGGCGCGCGGGTCGCTGGCGATCAGCTTCTCCTTGCCGGTCGCGACGTCGCGCTGCACCAGCGACTGCGTGTCGCGCCCCTCGCTGGTCGCGAGCCAGAGCTTGGTGTTGTCCTTGTTGAAGCCGAGCACCCGACTATTGACGTCCTCCATGTCCCACTTGAGGAGCACCTTCCACTCGGCCTTCTCGTCGGCGCGGTGGCGCAGCTCCATGCCCCCGTCGGGCGTCGGCGACTGGGCGAGGCGGACGCGGAACTTGTTGTCGGCCACCCAGCCGACCACGTCGCCAGGGTTGGGCGTGTCGAGCACGACGGCGCCAGTCGTCAGATCGACGCGGTAGACGTCGAAGAGCTTCCGGTTGCGCACGTTCATGGTGACGAGCAGGCGGTTGGGAAACTCGCGGTTGAGGCCGAGCGGGGTGGCGCGCACGCCCTGGAACGGCGTCAGGTCGCGCACGACGTTGTCCTCAAGGTTGACCGAGTAAACGTGGTAGTTCTCGTCGCCCTCGGTGTCCTGCACGTAGAGCAGGGTGTTAGGGGCGTAGGTCCACAGGTGAATGCTGATGCCGCGCTTCTTGTCCTTGGTCACCTGCCGGGCGTCGTCCTTGCCGATGGTCTGCACCCAGACCTGGAGCACGTCCTTGGCGTCGGGGGCCAGGTAGGCCAGCCGCTTGCCGTCGGGCGAGATGGCGGGGGACACCTTGACGGGGTTGCCGAACAGCACCTTGCGCGGGATCAGGGGCGGCAACTCGGCCCGCGCCGGCAGCGAGGCCAGCAGCAGGCTGGCGCCCAGGAAGAGGGGCAGACAGAAGCGCGACATGCGGGGCCTCCAAAAGAAATGGGAACGAAGGGGAAAAGGAACGGCCGGCGAGGAGGGCGGAGGCCAAGGAGGGCGACCGCTCCTCGATGGTCCTCCTCTTCTTTCTTCGTTCCCTTCTGTTCAAATTCTCTGCGTCACTTGAGCAACTTCTCGATCGTCGGCTTGGTGGCCTCGGCCCAGATCTCGTAGCCCTTGGGCGAGAGGTGCAGGAAGTCGGGCATGACCTCCTTGGTCAGCGTACCGTCCTCGCTGAGGAACTTGGGGCCAATGTCCAGGTAGAAGACCTTCTTGCCGTCGGCAAACTTGGCGATGCGGGCGTTGGTGTCCTTGATCTTGCCGCGGATGCCCGCCTTCGCGTTGGCGTCGCGCGGGAAGATGCCCAGCACCAGCACCTTGGCGTTGGGCTTCTGTCGCCGCAACTCCTGGACGATGGCCTCGACGCCTTCGGCAACCTGCGCGGCGCTGTGCCCGTTGTTGGTGCCGATCATCACCACGAACAGCTTTGGGTTGATCGGCTCCAGCTCCTTGCCCTCGGTGATGCGCCAGAGCACGTGGCCCGTCTGGTCGCCGCCGATGCCGAAGTTGGCCGCCTTGAGCGGCGCGAAGTTCTTCTTCCAGGCGGCCCGGCCGGCGCCTTCCCAGCCTTGCGTGATCGAATCGCCCAGGAAGACGACGTCCACGTCGCCCTTCTTGGCGCGATTCACGAAGCTCTGGTGGCGGTTGGCCCACCAGGCGTCCTTGCGGGCCGTCGCGGTGACGGCGCCGTGGGCCGGCTTCTTCTCCTCCGCCCGCACGGCCGCCCCGGGCAGCGCGAACAGGCCGACGAGGCCGACCAGCAAGAAGCGACGCGAAATCGAGATCATGAGCTTCCCCCCTTCAACGGTGAGCGACGCGGAGACACAAGGTCGAATGTACGCGGGGCGGCGCCGGGCGTCCATGCGGCGAATAATCCGAAGATTTCCTTGACAACTCGTTCGCGGCGATTACCATCATCCCATCGGTTCAAGCGGAGCGTATTGGAATGCGGGCCCCTTCGGGGGCTGGTCGTGCAGGATGCCCGAGCCCGATTCGACGGGGGCCCTTCCGCTCGCGAGGACACTTCCTCGCGGCGATCTCTTCCGATGATCCCCCTTTCCGGGCCCGGCTCTCCGCGATCCACCCGATTCGCGAGGTGGCCTCGTCCCTCTCGATCGTGCAGGAGCTCCAATCGCATGGATGCGAGCCACTCCGTCCTTCAACCGCGCAGTGCCATTACGTTCGCCCCAGTGGTCAAGGACTTGTCCACGGATTGAGAGGCGCCGGGACGGCACCTCTCCCCAACGGAGGGCTCGGCATGGATCGCAGACAGATGGTCGTGCAGCGCGTTCGGGAGTTTTTCGGCGAGCGCGTGGAGGACGTGCTGCACATGGTGCGGCAGGATCGGCAGGAGTTGCGCGGCTGGCAAGAGCCGGCCCACGTGCGCGGCGCGGCCCGGAGGGCGGTCCGCGAAGCGGGGCGCGAGGAAAGCGCCGGGACGACGTACACCACGGAGCGCACCACCCTGACCGAGCTGGAGCTCGGGCGGACCGCCGGCGAGCCCGAGCGCGGGCAGCAGCGCGAGGCGACCGGGCAGCTCCTCGAGGTCGGCGCCGTGGGGCTGGAAAAGGCCGCCCGCAACGAGGCCGCCAACCTTACGCCGGAGGAGGTGCTGGGGCTGGAGTGCGTGCTGCTGCTCTACGGCCGGCCCGCCGTCCTGGTCAACGGCCCCGATCTGGCCAGCCCCCCGCCCTCGTGGAACCTGCTCGAAGACCAGCGCGAGGACATCGAGATGGCCGCGCGCGGGGTCGGCCGCATCGAGCTGCTCGGCCATCCCGAGTACGACTGGGCGGGCACCGCCTTCCTGGTCAACGACAACACGCTGATGACGACGCGCCGCGTCGCCGAGCTGTTCGTCGAGAATCGCAACGGCGGCTGGCAGTTCCGCCCCGGCATCAGCACGTGGATGAACTACCGCACGGCCTACCAGGACGTCGCCAGCGCCGGCTACCGCGTCCGCGCCGTCGTCGGCGTTCACGACACGTACGACCTGGCCCTGCTCGAGGTCGAACGGCCGCAGGGCAACGGCTCCTCCCCCGCCCCGCTGGCCCTGGCCGCCGAGCGGCCGCAGCGCCTCGAGGGCCGGCCGGCCTACCTGATCGGCTACCCGGTGCGCGATGCCCGCCGCAACGAACCGGAGGCGATCGCCCGCATCTTCCGCGACGTGTACAACGTCAAGCGCGTCCAGCCGGGCCAGTTGCGCGGCGCGCTGACCTTCCACGAGGTCCAGCTCCTGCGCCACGACTGCGCTCCCCTGGGCCAGAACGCCGGCGCCCCGCTGCTCGACCTCGAAACGCACCAGGTGATCGGCCTGCAGATGACGGGCCGCTATCTGGAGAGCAGCACGGCCGTCCCGCTCTACGTCCTGCGCGACGACCCGCTGCTGCGCCGGGCCGGCGTCGCCTTCGCCGAGGCGACCGAGCAGGAGCGCCGCGGCACCGCCGAGCAGCTCGAGCGGCTCGCCCGCAGCCGCTACTGGAACGAGGCCCGCTCGATCATCGCCAACCTGCATCAGCGCGCGTTCGGTAACGACTCTGGCACGTCCCGCTGACGCGCCCGGGCCGGGCTGTCTTCCTGACGAGCGGAGAGGCGGGTCGTTCTCCCCCGTCACTCCGCTCTTTCGTTGCGCGGGGAAGTACGAGGGGCGACGAACCTCCCAAGTTGCGGCATCTTGGCGTCGCGGAGGCGTGCGGCACCCGAGGCGGCTATACTGAAGGGGAGGGCGCCGCCCTCCCCTCATTTCCCGGAGCCGCGCGCATGCAGGACCACGGCCTCGCCCCACCTCCGACCGTCACCGGCTGGCGGCGCGTGCTCTACGTCTTCCTCGGCCTCTTCTTCGTCTTCCTCGGCGCCGTCGGCGTCGTGACCCCCGTCCTGCCCACCACGCCGTTCCTGCTCCTGGCCAGCTACTTCTTCGTGCGCTCCTCTCCGGCGCTCAACGCCTGGCTGCTGCGCTCGCGCGTGTTCGGCCCGCTGCTTCGCGACTGGCAGCAGTACCGTGCGGTGCGCCCCCGGGTCAAGGTGACGGCGGTGCTGCTCGTGGTCGTGGCGATCTCCTCCAGCGCCTACTTCGGCAACCTGCCCTGGTATCTGGTCGCGATGCTGATCGTGCTGGGGCTGATCGGCGTTACCGTGGTGCTCCGCCTGCCGGTCATCCGCGACGAGCCGGCCGCTCCCGAGGCGACGCAACCCCTCCCGCCCGGCGCCGAAAGCGCGCCCGCGCCTCCGCGCCGGGCGTGCTAACGCGGGCATCACCGGGCCTGGGGCGCTTCGCCGGGCCTGGCGAGCGCCAGAAGCAAGACGCACGCCCCCGCAACCGCGATGCCGGCCGCCTGCAAGCCGAGTACCGGCGCCACGCCCCACGTGTCGGCGACCTGTCCGGCGCTCAGGTGGCCCAGCGGGTGTGCCCCGCTCAGCACCATCAGCCAGATGCCCATGATCCGCCCGCGGTTGTGGTCGTCGGAGCCGAGCTGCATCGCCGCCTGGCCCGTGGCGAAGAACAGGATCAGCCCGCCACCCATCAGAACGCAGCAGCCGACCGCGAGCGGCAGCTCCCGGGCCAGGCTCAGCCCGCCCAGCCCCGCAGCGCCCAGCACGACGCCGGCCCCGAGGAGCGGGAAGCGCCAGCGCGGCGAGCTGAGCGAGGCGACGGCGAGCGCCCCCAGGAGGGCGCCCAGGCCTACGGCGCTGAGCATCCACGAATAGCCGGCGTTGCCTGCCCCGAGGCGCTTGACCGATACGTCGGGGAGCAGCGAGAGCACCGGCCAGCCGAAGAAGGCCATCGCCCCCGCCAGCAGCAGCAACAGCAAGAGGGGGCGCTGCCGCGCCAGGTGGCGGAAGCCCTCGCGCAGCGAGTGGGCCTCGTGGCGCTGAACGAGGGGGGTGGCCCTCGCCGGCAGGCGCATGTGCGCCAGGGCGACGAGGACGGCGACGAAAGTGAGGCCGTTGAGGAGGAAGCACGGCCCGGCGCCCAGCCAGGGCAAGAGCCCGGCGCTGACTGCGGGGCCGACGGCGCGGGCGACGTTGAAAAGCAGCGAGTTGAGGGCGATGGCGTTGGCGAGGTCGTCGCGGCCGACCATGTCGATGACGAAGGCCAGGCGCGTCGGCGTATCGACCGCGTTGACGACTCCGATCAGCGCGGCGATGCCGAGGAGCGCGGCGGGCGTCGCCAGGCCCATCAGGACCAAGGCCCCGAGCAGGCCCGCCAGCGCGAGCAAGGCCGTCTGGGTGCCGAAGATCAGCGCGCGGCGGGGCAAGCGGTCGGCGAGCCCCCCGCCCCAGACGCCCAGCAGCAGGGTCGGCACTACCTGGGCGGCGGCGACGAGGGCTGTGAAGCGGTTCTGGCCGGTCAGCTCGTAGGCGACCCAGGTGAGGGCGGCCGCCTGCACCCACGACCCGGTGAGGGACACGAGTTGGCCCAGGAAGTAGAGCCGATAGTTGGGGTGGCGCAGGGCGCGGAAGGTGCCCGGGCGCCAGCGACCGGAAGTCTCGGGAGAAAGAGGGAAGGTGGGGCTGCGGGCCGGGCCGCCCGGCGTGGTCTCTGTGGCCATGCTCGTACATTAGGGCCGAACGGGTGGCGCGGTCAAGAGAAGAAGAGAGAAGAGGAATTAGCCACAGATGAACACAGATAAACACAGATAAGACAGCAGAGGACAGAAGATCTGATCGTTCTACTATCCTTCCTTCTTTCATCTGTGTTCATCTGTGTTCATCTGTGGCTAATTCCTCTTCTTCTCATCCGCCTTGCTCGCGGGCGGGGCGCACCTTGTCGTGGAGGAGGGCGACAAACTGTTCGAGCAGGTCGATGTATTCGGTGTCGGTGATGGCGTGGACCTGCTGCACCAGTTTGCGGCGCCGCTCGATGCGTTTGACGAACGCATCGACGCCGACGGCCACGAGCGGGCCATCGTCGCCCTGGCGCGACAGCACCTCGTCGATCTCCTCCTCGGACAGTTGCCGGGCCCGGTCGGGGTTGCGCTCCATCCAGGCGCGGAGCTCCGGCTGAGTCGCCAGCCCATACATCCGGCGCACGGCGTCTTCGGCGCCGTTGGAGGCGCCGTCGGCCATGCGCGGCAGCAAGCGCTCGAGCGAGTGAGTGCGCAGGTCGTTCACCGTCAGGCCGAGGGCCTTGGCGCAGGCGGAGACGGTGGCGTTGCGGAGGCGGCGTTGCCCGCCGGGGAGGAGGATCTGACGCGCGGTGTGGCGATTGAGGCGGGCGATGCGCGCGAACTCCTCCTGGTTCCAGCCGCGCTCCTCGACCAGACGCGCGATCTTGGCGGCAAGGTCGCCGTGGGTGATCGTCTGCTCTTCCATGCTCGTCGATGTTACCCGCGCGGGCGAGCCCTGAACAGGCCCGTTGTTCTCATCCTTCCTCCTTCGTGCTTCGATGGCGCCAGGCGAGGATCGCCTCCGCATCGCGCGAACTGTCGAGGTGGCGCTGGCGCTTCAGCTCCGCCAGATGGTCCGGGGGCGCCAGTTCCAGCATTCGTTTCGTGGTGAGGGGGGGCCCGTAGTGGGTCACTCGCCCTTGCATTACCTCCGCCAGGTAGAGCGTGCGGTCCCCGCTGTCGAGGCTCGCCTCCACGCGGCAGTCGAGCCAGCCGATGGCTTGCTCGAGCAGCGGGCTGCCCGTCGCGTCGGCGTGGACGTCCAGCCCGGCGAACTTGTCGGCGTCGCGAGCCGAGCTCAGCCCGAAGCGCCATACCAACTCGATCTGCTCCTCGCCGAGGAGGTGGAGCGCAAAGGCGCGGCTGGCCTGGACCAGCTCCCAGGTGCGGTGTTGCCGGGCCAGGCCGACCACGACGCGGGGGAGCTCCGGCACGAGGGAGGCCTCGCTGACGAAGGTGGCGATCAGGCCCCCCCGCAGGCCATCGGCAGCGGCCGTCACCAGCCACACCTCGCGGTTGAGCCAGGCGAACAGGGCGGAGGCGGCGGTCGCGTCCATCGGGTGCTCCCACGAGGCCGGATGGCTCGGTTCCCGCCGGACACCGAGCGCCCTTGGGCTGGTGCGGGGCGGCCCTAGCCTCGCAGGAGGCTGGCGACGGCCGCGCCGACGTCCGGCTGGGCCTCGAAGATCCCCGAGGGGGCGCCGAGGGAGCCGACCATGCGGGTGACCTGGAAGGCTTCGAGGACGGTCTCGGACAGGTTGCAGAGGGCCAGCCGTCCACCCGTCTCGAGGAGGTGTCTCCGCAGGGTGAGGAAGGGCCGGAAGTTGGCGCTGGTCAGGTAATCGACGTGCTCGAGGTTGATGGCCACGTTCTTCGCTGCGGCCTGCGCGACGGCGGCCTGCAGTTCCACGGAGATGGCCTGGGCCATCTCGTCTCCCTCCAGCCGGGAAGGGGACAGGGTCAACACGAGGACGCCTTGCTCCGTGCTGGGTTGCACGTAGCGAAACCGCTGCTCGGACATGAGTTCCTCCGCTGCTCGTTTGCCAGGTGGCCCATCTTCTTGCATTCTACCGCACCCCGCACTTGCGCGCAACGCAAAAAGTCGGGGGCCGGGGCGCTCTTGCTGAGGCGACCGTTCTCCCGCGTGGCCCCTGGCCGCGAAGCCGATCGTGGCGGCGGGGCTCGCATGCCAGAGAATACGCCGAGCGAGAACAGGATTTTCGACGCCCCCCCCGGCGCCGGGACCGCAAGGGACCGAGGAGAGTTGACCGACAAGAAGCGGGCCGAGAGGCCCGGACGAGGAGGATCGCGTCCTCCCGTCGTCCTCTCTGCGAACGTCGGGCTCCCCGACATGGGATCGGTCGTTATAATCAGCCGAGGGTGAAGGGTGGCAGGAACTGCCCCTCACCAAACGCGGGCGCGAGGGGAAAGGGGACAATCCGTCGTGGGCTCCTTTCGTCTGGAAACGATCGGCGAAGTCCAGGCGATCGCCACGCACCTATTCGTCCCCTTCGCCGTGACTCGACTCCAGACACGCCCCGAGGACACCGAAGCGCTCTTGGGGGTGGAGTTGCGGGGGATCCAGGAAGAAAAGGAAGAGCGGCAGTTGCGCCTGTGGTGGGGGATCGAGAGCGTGCCTCAACTGCCGCTTGCCATTCAGGAGAGCCCGCTCACGGAATGGGCCGCCCTGGGCGTGGCGTGTGCGGTCATCTACCACTATGGTGGACTTCGTCTCCACGCCGTCGCGGCTCAAGGGGACCGCTTCGATTACTGGGTGTGGCAAGGGACGCAGGAGCTCGGCCTGGAAATCAGCGGCACCATGGGAACAGACCTGGAGGCCCGGCACCGGGAGAAGGTTCGGCAGCTCCAGGCCAACCCCTATGGGATCGACGGCTACGTGGTCGTTGTCGGGCTCGCGACGCGGAGAGTCATTTTTTCCTTCGAGAGATTTGGCCAGGGGCAGCCATGAACCAGCCACCCCCGCGGGGGATTGATCGGCACGGATTGGGCGCAGCCTTCGAGGCCGACGAGGCCTTGAAGTCCAACCTGATCGTGGAAGGACGGTTGCTCGCCGCCGAGCAGCAACCGGACGCCGCCGCCGAGCGCTTCGCCCGGGCCGCCGAACTCGAGGAACGGCTGAGTGAGGCCTGCGCGGCCCAGGGGCTCAAAGAGAAGAGCTGGGTCCACTGCTTCAGTGCCGCGAGTTGCTGGGCGCAGGCGGGCAATTTTCACGAAGCCATCTGCCTGGGAAGCCAACTCCTGGCTCGAGGCGACCTCCCCCCTCGGCTCAGGCAGCGCGTGGAGGAATTTACCCGGGCCCTCCGCCAGCGACGCATCCAGTGGGCGGCGGCCCTGGAGCGCGCGGCGATCGGTGTCGATTGACGACCGCGGAGGCAGTCATCCCGTCGCGCTCCTCCGGCGCATCGATCTTGCGCCGCTGGGTCGCCGCCCTCCGTCCGGGCCTGCGATCGTCGTCCTCGCCTGCCAAAATGCTACTAAACGGATGCCCACTGGTTCCGATGTTCCCAGGAGGGCAACGTCGAACGGATGCCCCCTTCTCCGGGCGCTCGCCATCTCCGTGGCAACAGGCCGCGGTGGAGGTCGCAGCCGATGAGCCACAACGAAGCCGACACCCGAGCCAAGTTGATCGACCCCGCCATCCACAAGCGTGGCTGGACCGAAGACCTCATCCGGCGCGAGGAGACGGCGGGCGCCATCGAGGTGCTCGGCGGCAAGGGCCGGCGCCGTGCGCGAGGCCGGGTGGACTACACCCTGCGCATCAAAGTCAACCCGGACACGCAACCCGTCGCGGTCGCTCTGATCGAGGCCAAGAAGGAAGCGCTGCCCCCCGGGCACGGCCTGGACCAGGCCAAAGGCTATGCCGCCTGCAAACGGCTCAACGTCCCCTTCGTCTATTCCTCGAACGGCCACCTGTTTGTGGAGTTCAACCGCTTCACCGGCCTCACGAGCGCGCCCAAGCCCCTGGCGGAGTTCCCGACGCCGGTCGATCTGCGCGCCCGCTACGAAGAGGCCGTGGGGCTGCGCCTGGACGCGGACTCGGCCCGGCCCTTGCTCCAGCCCTATGCCGGCGGCGAGGCCACGCGGCGCTACTACCAGGACGCCGCCGTTCGCGCGGTGCTCGAAAAGATGGCCCGCTGCGAGCTCCTGGGGCAGCCCAAACGCGCTCTGCTGTCGCTCGCCACGGGCGCCGGCAAGACGTTCATCGCCGTCAACCTGCTCAAGCGCATCGCCGACGCGGGCCAGCTCCGGCGGGCCCTGTTCGTCTGCGACCGCGACGAGCTGCGCACCCAGGCCCTGAAAGCGTTGCAAGACGTCTTCGGCGCCGAGGCCGCCGAGGTGTTCAAGAGGCCCGACGGCACCAACAACGCAAAGAACGCCCGGGTTCACGTCGCCACCTATCAGGCGCTCGGCGTGGACCGGGAGGACGGCGACGCCAGCCTGCTGACGACCTTCTACGCGAACGATTACTTCACCCACATCGTTATCGACGAATGCCACCGCTCCGCCTGGGGCAAGTGGTCGCAGGTGCTCACGCGCAACCCCGGCGCCGTGCAGGTCGGCCTTACCGCCACGCCGCGCCAGTTGGCGGAGAAGCTCCGCGCGATCGCCGAGGGCGACCGAGACGCGAGCCCCTGGGAAATGCCGGAGTTGGGGGAGGGAGAACTGCTGGCCGCCGAGGCCTCCGCGTCTTACCGCGTCAAGGGCGGCGAAGGGGCGGGAACGGCCCTGACGTCGAAGGAGGCCCGGGCCGACGCCGCCGTCTGCGCCGACAACCTCCGCTACTTCGGCGAGCCCGCATACGAGTACGACATGGTGCAGGCCATCGAGGACGGCTACCTGGCCGCCTGCGAGATCCAGAAAGGGCGCATCGACCTGGACGAGACGGGCATCTCGCTCGATCAAATCCTGGCCCTCCATCCGACCGACGCGCGCACCGGGTTGCCGGTCACGCGCGAGCAGCTCGAGGAGCGCTACGAGAAGACGCAGTACGAAGACCGCATCCTGCTGCCCGACCGCGTGCAGGCCACCTGCCAGGACCTGTTCGACCATCTCCTTGCCACCGGGGGCCCCGAGCAGAAGACGATCGTGTTTTGTGCCCGCGACCGCCACGCCGGCGACGTCGCCGTTTGCCTGAACAACCTCTACGTCGCTTGGTGCGCGAAGAACGGCAAGGCGCCGTTGGACTGCTACGCCTTCAAGTGTACGGCCGAGTCGGACGGCAACGATCAGCTCCCCGACCTGCGCGGTTCTTCCCGCAGTCACTTCATCGCCACCACGGTCGAGCTGCTCACCACCGGGGTGGATGTGCCCTGCATCCGCAACGTCGTCTTCTTCAAATACCTGAAGTCGCCGATTAGTTTCTATCAGATGGTGGGCCGCGGCACGCGCATCGACCTGCCGACCGGCAAGCTGATGTTTCGCGTCTACGACTACACGGACGCGACGCGACTGTTCGGCGAAGACTTCCGCACGAAACCGCGCGGCAACGGAGGCGAGGATAGTCCACCCACGCCTCCGCCCACCCCCGAGCCGACCATCAGCGTCGAGGGGCTCGACGTCCACGTGACCGACGCGGGCCGGTTCATCGTGGCCCAGGTGGACGGCAAGGCAATGCCCGTCCCGCTCGAGGACTACAAGAGCCAGTTGGCCGCGCGACTGGTCAAGGAGGTCGGCGCGCTCGCGGACTTCCGCAGCCGGTGGATCGACCCGCCGTCGCGGCAGGAACTGCTTGGCGTGCTGGTGAGCGCGGGGTACTCGCCCAGCCTGGTCCGGCTCGTGGACGAGAAGGAGGAGTACGACCTGTACGACGTGCTAGGGGAGCTCGGCTGGGGCATGAGGCCGCGCACGCGGCACGACCGGGCCCTGGCGTTCACGTACAAGCACGAGGACTGGCTCGACGGGCTGCCGGCGAGGGCGGCGGCGACGATCAAGGCCATCGCCAGCCAGTTCGAACGCGGCGGCACCGAGGGGCTGGAGAGCTCGCAGATATTCCAGACGCCGGAGGTGAAGGCAGCCGGCGGGTTGGCGGCGTTGCAAGCGGCGGGGCAGCCGGCGGAGCTGTTGCGGGAGACGAAGCAGCGGATGTTCGCGGCCTGAGGCGGGCGTTCCGCCGCCGGGCTTGGGGAAAAGGGCGACGGCCATGATGGACGAAAACCAGCAGAAGGAACAGTTCAGCAACGCCTACTTCCGGGCTGTCGTGGCCACTGCCGGGTACAATGTCTACAAGCCAGACCTGGACGACGATAGCGTCGATTGGGGGATGGGCGAGCGCGGTGGTAAAGGAATGTTTCGTTCTCCGCGGGTTGAGTTGCAGTTGAAATGCACCAGTCAAGACGTGGTGAAGGACTCGTACGTTGCGTTCCCGTTGCCAGTCAAGAACTATCACGACTTGCGGCACACCGACTATCAGGTCCCGCGCATCCTGATGGTGATCGTCGTCCCGAAGGACGCGAATGCATGGCTGGTTCAGACAGAAACCTCGCTGGCGTTGCATCGTTGCGGGTACTGGCTGTCCCTGCGGGGCTACCCCGACGTACCGAATGTTGATACGATCACCGTTCGGTTGCCGCGGGCGCAAGTTGTCGGCGTGGCCGACGTCAGGCAGATCATGCAGCGTGTGGGTGGGGGAGGGCTTCCATGAAGGTCACCATTCGAGACGCGATCGCGCTTTCGGCGCTGCGGCCACTCGAGGTGGCAGCCTACCTGCGCTCCTCCGGGTGGACGATGGTCGCCGAACAGCCCAACCACTCATCGACCTGGCTGTACCGCGACCCGGACGGCGAGGAAGTCGAGATCGCCCTGCCACTGAATCACGCGTTCCGAGACTTTGCCTTGAGGATGAGCGACGCCGTTCGTGCGTTGGAGGCCGTCGAGGAGCGGTCCCAGTTAGAGATACTCCGCGACCTGCTGATGACTTCGGCCGACGTGGTCCGCCTCCGCTTGGCGGCCCACCACCCGGGGGATGGCAGTTTGCCGCTCGAGGAGGGCGCGCAGTTCTTTCAGAAGGCGAAGGACATGATGTTGGCGGCGGCCTGTGCGGCAGCCGAGCCCCGAGCCTATTACCCGAGCCGGAAGCCGGTCCAGGCGATGGAATATCTGCGCAAAGCACGCTTCGGCCAGACGGAAGAAGGAAGTTTCGTGCTGACTATCCTCTCCCGCGTCGCGCCGAGCCTGTCCGGCGGGAACGGGCTCCTTTTCGAGATGGACGATCCCTTCGAGCGCAGGGTGACGCTCACCTTGGCCCGTGCCCTGGCGGCCACGCGGGCGGCGGCAGAAACCGCCGCCTCCTCGGGCAAGTTGGAGAGCTTCATCCAGTCCGTCCGAACCGGCGTGAGTGCCAACCTCTGCGACGCCTTGGTCGGCATGACAGGTAGCCCGGAAGGCAGTCACGAGCTGGAAGTCGCCTTCACCTGGTCGCGCAGCCGCCCCCTTTCCCCGGATCATGCCGTTCCAAGCAAAATCGTCTTCCCGGCCGATGCCTTTCCGGTGATCGAGGAAGCCGGCCGTTATTTCAAGGAGACGTCGCCGCGGGAGGACTTCGAGGTGCGTGGGCCCGTTGTCAAGCTGGAGCGCGCCGAGGGTGGGGCGACGGGCCGCGTGACCGTGCTGGCTTTTGTGGACGCTCAGGCGCGAAAGGTGGCCTTTGACCTGCCAGAAAAGGAGTATCATGGGGCGATCGCTGCCCACGATCAGCAGCAGACTGTTGTCTGCCACGGAGTCTTGCTGCGCGAAGGGCGCTCGTTCAGGCTCAACGATCCGCACGATTTCGCGGTGGCGGCAGACGATTGACGAGAGGCCCGGATGGTTCGGGGCGCCGCGGGATGGCTTCTTGTCGATTCGGACGACTTCTGAGGACGAACCATGCCGCGGAATCGAAGAGGGTTTGAGGAGCCGCCGCGCCGCACGGTCGGCGGCCTCGTGGAGCGGTTGGTTGACGAACTGAAGTCCGACCGGCAGTCGGGACAGCCGATGATCGAGGAGGAGGAGTTCCCGACGGGGAAGCTCCGCGTGAACGTGATCTGGGACAAATGGGACCGGGCCCCTCATGAGGACCGAACCGCCACGATCCTCCGGGCGTACGAGCAGGCCGAGGGCCGGGAATACCGCGATCGGATCGCCCTCGCCAGCGGCCTGACAGTGCCGGAGGCGCACGCGGCCGGCATGTTGCGCTTTCAGGTGATCGCCGCCGTCCGCAAGAGCGACCCGGTGACGGCGGAGCAGTGCCGCAAGGCGCTGATCGACGAAGGCGCGTCGATCCTGTTTGGTGAAGACCACCCGCAGCTTCGGTTCCCGACGGAAGAAGCGGCGGAGGCGGCACGAAAGCGGCTTGCCGAGAGGCTGCCGAACAGTGAGCCGGTTTGGGTCGTCACCAAGGAAGTCGGCACGGTCGAGGACTGGGCTCAACGCTGATCGCAAAAGGTGGCCTGTAGCGAGAGGACGGCGTTCTTGCGATGCCGCTGGGCGGGTCGCCCCGGAGGTAGAGCCATGCCGGTGCTGGATTGCCCCGTAGCGAAAGAAGACTGGGCCCACGAGGTCGGTGAGTGGAATGGCCTTTCCATGCCGTCGGCGGAGCGCCCTGCCGAGAAACCGCTTGAAGACGCCGGGCCGTGGGAGCCCGCGGTGCAGGAGATCGTTTCCTATCAACACCTCGACGACAACTGGGACGGCTATGGTGCCGAAGCACCGTCGCTAGAGCTCCTCGCCTCGGCCATCGGGCTGGCTTACACGTTTTACCAGACTGGCGTGCCCCCACCCCACCGCGTCGCCCCCGGGGTCAATGGTTCCGTCATCTTTGAATGGCAGGACGTGGACGGGACCTACACCGAGGTCGAGAATGTCCGGCCGCTCTATGCCGAAGTCATGATGATCGAGCCAGGTCAGCCCGCCAAGCACTGGACGCTCCCGACCGAGTGAAGGCGGCGGCACAGTTAGCTGAGCGGATGCTCGAAACCAAGGCGGGGATGTTTGCGGCATGACGCAGGCGAAGGGCGATAACTGGTCACAACCGGCGTTTCCTCCATCGGGGTGGCAGTGCGTCCATCTGGGGAAAGTCGGGGAGATCGTCTCGGGAGTGACGCTTGGGAGGAAGTTGGGCGGTAGCCGGGCCCGTAAAGTACCTTACCTTCGCGTTGCCAACGTCAAGGATGCCCATTTGGACCTGTCGGACGTATACGAGGTCGAGGCGAGTGAAGAGGAGATTGAGAAGCTTCGTCTGCGGGTTGGGGACCTACTTCTGACAGAGGGCGGGGACGTCGATAAGTTGGGCCGTGGCACGCTCTGGCAGGGGGAACTGCCGCTGTGCATCCACCAGAACCACATCTTCCGGGTACGTTTTGACCCGAAGCAGTTCTCGCCAGAGTTCATCTCTGCGCAAATTGCGTCACCGTGTGGGAAAGCCTATTTCTTGGCCCACGCAAAGCAGACGACCGGCATCGCAACGATCAATCAGGGGGTGTTAGCCAGGTTCCCCCTGATAGCGCCTTCCATCACCGAACAACAGCGGATTGCATCTATCCTGCGCGGGCAGATAGCCGCCGTGGAGCGGGCGCGAGCCGCCGCTGGGGTCCGCCTCGAAGCCGCCAATGCTTTGGCAAACGGGTATCTACGGGACGCGTTCAACGGAATCACACCCTTATCCGTGCGGCCGATCCCAGGTCCGGGTCTGAAGGGCTGGGAATGGCAGTTGCTTCGAGACCTCGCGAGATTGGAAAGCGGACATACACCGAGCAGATATCGCCCCGAGTGGTGGGGTGGATCAATACCTTGGCTTGCTTTGCCCGACATCCGCGCATTCCACGGAAAGGTCGCGTCCGATACGGTGGAATTCACCAACGAACACGGGATCGCGAACTCGTCGTCTCGCGTACTGCCCTGTCTGAACTTTCGCAGATTTGTCTGATCGTTCGTCCACTATTGGGAGTACGGAGGTAGCTAGAAAAAGAGGAGTGCCTTCCTAGACCAAGAGTAGGTGGTCTCGAGATAAAGGGAGGCACCCTCGTGTGGACGATGATACCT
>JBBSEZ010000141.1:0-21186 GCA_038239195.1 Gemmatales bacterium | reverse complement strand
TCCGGGTGGATCGAGAACCTGGCCCACGCCGCCGCGGCGCACCCGATGCGCAAGCGGTCGTGCATCCTGCTGTGGATGAACGGCGGGCCCAGCCAGATGGACACCTTCGACTGCAAGCCCGGCCATGCCAACGGCGGGCCCGTCAAGGAGGTCGCCACCAACGTCCCCGGCATCAAGATCGGCGAGCACCTGCCCCGGATCGCTCGACAGATGGACCGTCTGGCGCTGGTGCGGTCGATGAGTACCAAGGAGGCCGACCACGGCCGGGCCACCTACCAGATGCGCACCGGGCACCTTCCCGGCGGCCCGGTGCAGTATCCGACGCTCGGCTCGCTGTTCTCCAAGGAACTGGAACGGCCAGGCGCCGAGCTGCCCAGCTTCGTGAGCATCGCGCCGTACCGGTTCTTCAGCCCGGCGGCCTATGGCCCGGGCTTCCTGGGGCCGCGCCATGCGCCGCTGGTCATCGGCGAGGGCCAGCAGGCCCTGTTCCCCATCCCGGGCCGCCAGAGCAACTACGAAGACGCACTCAAAGTGCAGGACGTCGATCTGCCCCGCGGCGTCGATGCCGAGCGCTCGGCCGCCCGCGTGCACCTGCTGGGCGAGATGCAGGACGACTTCCTCCAGAAGCGGTCCTCGGCCGCCTCGCGGAGCCAGCGCAGCGCCTACCAGCGCGCGGTCACACTGATGCGGTCCCGGGCCACCGCGGCGTTCGACCTGGACGAGGAGAAGAAGGAACTGCGCGACCGCTACGGGCGCAACCTGTTCGGCCAGGGCTGCCTGCTCGCCCGGCGCCTGATCGAGCGCGGCGTGCCGTTCGTCGAGGTGTCGCTGGCCTCGGCGCCCAACGTGACGCTCGGCTGGGACACGCACGTGAGCAACTTCGACGGCGTCAAGCGACTCAGCGCGATCCTCGACCCCGCCTGGTCCACGCTCATGGAGGACCTTCAGAGTCGGGGGCTGCTGAACGACACGCTCATCGTCTGGATGGGCGAGTTTGGCCGCACGCCCAAGATCAACGGCAACGCCGGCCGCGACCACTGGGCCAACTCGTGGACGGCGGTGCTGGGCGGCGGTGGCATCAAGGGCGGGCAGGTGGTCGGCAAGACCAGCGCCGACGGGATGGCGGTGACGGAGCGGCCGGTCGGCGTTGTTGATCTCCTGGCCACCGTCGCGCGGGCCGTGGGCCTCGACCCCGCCAAACAGAACAACTCCAACGTCGGCCGGCCCATTCGCCTCGTCGAGCCGACCGCCAGGCCGATCCAGGAGGTGCTCGCATGAAAGCCACGTTGTGGAGCAAGCTGGGGGCGTGCCTGGCCTTCCTCTCGTTGGGGCTGGGCCTCGCGGTCAGCCCGGCGGCGGCGCCCCCAACGCGGCCGCCGGAGGACGAGCAAGACCTGGTCTTCCTCGGCGAGTCCCGGCCGGTGCTGATCCGGATGTACGTTCGGATCGACGGTCGGCCGGTCCAGGCCGCCTGGGACGACTTCATGAAGGAACTGTTCGCCTACCTCGACGTCAACGGGGACGGCGTGCTCGACAAAACGGAGGCCGAGCGGGCGCCGTCGGCCCAGCAGGTGCGCAGCGGCGGGGTGAACCTGGGAGGACGGAGGGGCGGCGGCGCGACGAAGGGACCGTCGATGGCGGACTTGGACGCCGACAAGGACGACAAGGTGACGCCGACGGAACTGGCGGCGTACTACCGCAAGAACGGCCTGGCGCCCTTCCAGGTCCACTTCGCCGGCGAGCAGGCGAGCCCTCTGGGCGGGCTGGCCTTGCTGGGGCGCGCGACCGAGCCCTCGGTCGAGGCGGTGAGCGCGGCCATCTTCGCGCTGCTCGACGCCAACGGGGACGGCAAGTTGACGAAAGGGGAGCTGGCGCTGGCGCCTGCGGCCCTGCTGCGGATGGACGAGAACGAGGACGAGATCGTCACCGCGCGCGAGCTGGTGCCCAACGCCAAATCGCGCGGCGGGCTGTTCGGCGCGGCAATGATGATGGGTGGGGGAAAGAAGGCCGCGTCGGGCAAGGCCAAGGCCCTTCTGGTGCTCCCCGCCCCGGGCGTGGCCCCGCCTGGCCTGGACAAGGCCCTCCTGGAGCGCTACGCCCCGAAGACGAAGAGGCCGGGGGAGAAGGCGCTCACGCGCCAGGAGCTCGGCCTGGACGAGGCGACGTTCCGCAAACTCGACGTCAACGGCGACGGCGTGCTCGACGGCGTGGAGCTGGCGGGCTTCGCGAAGAGAGGGCCCGACCTGGAGGTGGTGGTGCGGCTGGGAGCGGAGGAAAGGGAGGGCAGCGTCGAACTGGTCCGCCCGAAAGGCCGGCCTTCCCTCGCCGACAAGGTCACGAGGGCGGGCGGCGTGGCCCTGCTCGACCTGGGCATGACGCGCGTGGAGCTCCGCAGCGACGCCGCGAAGGAAGGCGGCAACCTTTTCGGCGGCCTGGTGCGCCAGCAGCTCCTCGCCCAGTTCAAGGCGGCCGACAAGGACGGCAACGGTTACCTGGACAAGAAGGAGGCCGAGGCCAGCCGGACGTACCGCAACCTGTTCAAGACGATGGACCGCGACGGCGACGGCCAGTTGTACGAGAAGGAGGTCGTCGCCTTTCTCGATCAGTACGAGCGGTTCCAGGCCCGCGCGAAGGCGAGTTGCGCGTCGCTGGAGATGGCGGACGCGAGCCGGGGGCTGTTCGACCTGCTGGACGCCAACCGCGATGGGCGGCTCAGCGTGCGCGAGATGCGCGGCGCGGTCGGGCTGTTGAAGCGCCTGGACCGGGGCGGCAAGGGCTACCTGACGAAGGCCGACGTCCCGCGCACCTACCGGCTCACGTTGCAGCCGGGGCCGGGGGGCGACGTCGGCCAGGCGGGGGCGTTCGCGGCCCTGTACGGCGGCCGCGGCGGGAGCGAGCGCGAGGCGCCGGGGGTCGGGCCGGCGTGGTTCCGCAAGATGGACCGCAACCGGGACGGCGACGTGTCGCGCAAGGAGTGGCTTTTCTCGGAGGAGAAGTTCCGCCAGATCGACACGGACGGCGACGGGCTCATCAGCGTCGAGGAGGCCGAGCGCTACGAGGCGCTGCTCCGCAAGGGGCCGTGATGGCGCGACGGAGGAAGAAAAGCGAAGGGGCCCCTGTTGCTGGCATGGCAACAGGGGCCCTTGGTCGTTCGCGCTCTTGGCCGAGAGGGCGAGAAAGCATCGAGGCGAGCGGCGCGGCCGTGGAGCCCGCCGGTGGCCCTTGCTAGACCGGCGTTTCGGCGCTCAACGCCCCGACCGGCACGGCCTGCTCCGCAGGCGCCTCAGGGCTCGCGACGGGATGCAACTTGTGCGCGGGAACGCGGCGCACGTCCCACACCAGGCCGACGCGCTCCATCAGGCGGATCACGCGGAAACTGGCATCGACTTCCCACCAGAAGAAGCCGGAGTGGGCGGCGTGGGGGTAGTGGTGGTGATTGTTGTGCCAGCCGTCGCCCAGCGTCAGCACGGAGAGGAGGAAACTATTGCGACTGTGGTCGCCGGTCGGGTAGCGGCGCGAGCCCACCAGGTGCCCGATGACGTTGAACGTGGAGGTCACGTGGAACGTGATCACCGCGCTGAGACAGAAGCTGACGCACAGAAGGCCCCAGCCGCCGAACCACCAGCACAGGCCGGCCAGGAGCAGGCCGGAGACTTCCGGCCATCGGTCCATCCAGACGACCTCGGGAAAGCGCCGGAGGTCGCGAACGCCATCCCAGTCGGGTTCTTCCAGCCGGGCAAATACCCAGCCGCCGTAGGCCCACAAGATCCCCCCGTGGAAAGGAGAATGTACGTCTTCGGGCTCGTCGGAGTGCCGGTGGTGCAGGCGATGGTGGGCAGCCCACCACCCCGGGCCGTTTTGCTGGTTGGCGCAGCCGAAGAAGCCCATCAGGAACTGCACGAGCCGGCTGGTCTTGAAACTGCGGTGCGAGAAGTACCGATGGAAGGCGACCGTCACGAGCAGTCCGCGGATGTACAGGAACACGAACAACAGGGCCCACTCCCACCAGAAGGAGGTGACGAAGAAGGCCGCGACGGCGCCGACGTGGACCACGCCCAGCGAAGCGGCGCGCCGAGCAAAGGTCAGGCCGTTCCAGAGCCGGGAACGGGCCCGACGAGGGGCGACTGTCAGGGCAAGAGCTTGAGACATTCGAGAGGCCTATCTTGTTTGAGGGGCGACTTCTGGCCCAAAGTCATTCCGGCGCCCGCGGCAAGGCGACCGGCAGGAGAATGCCTCCCTGTAGGACGGCTCAGGAGAGCCGTCCTACAAGAAACAAGTCTGCCGCTCGTCCAACGGTGCGCTCGGGGAACAGCAGGAGCGATTCTGGTTCGGCCGGAACGTCGAACAGGAGTTGATTGTAGAGGCTCGCCCCGAGGATGGAAAGACGGGCCTCCGAGGCACAGGGCGATCGTTGCGGACAGGCCCTGCGACCTTTTCGGCGGGGAAGGCTTTGCAGCCGTCCCCTGCCTGAAGTACAATCCGCGCTGCGCCGCGTTCGACCATTGCCCCGCCACGAGGACCGCCATGACTCGCCGCTCCCCGACCCGGCCGCTCGCGGCCCTGCTCACCCTGGCCGTCGCCGTGACCTGCCTCGTCTTCGCGGCCTCGGGCCGAGACGGCAAGCCCGGGCCGGCCCCCGCGGGCGCGGGCAAACGCGTCCTCGTCTTCTCCGCGACCGGCTGGTATCGCCACCCCGAGATCGCCAGGACCAACGGCTGGCTGGTGCGCGTGCTGGGGGAGGCCGGCTACAATGCCGACGTGACGGAGACCGCCAAGGACGTAACGCCCGAGCGCCTGGCCGACTACCGGGTGCTCGTGCTGAACAACACGACCGCGCTGGACGTGGTCTTCGACGCGAAGCAGCGCCAGGCCATCGCCTCCTGGTACAAGGGCGGCAAGGGCATCGTCGCGCTGCACGCGGCCCTGGTGCATCAGACGAAGTGGAAGTGGTTCAACGACCTGGCCGGGTGCGATTTCAACAGCGACTCCGACTTCCTCGAGGCGAAGCTGGTGGTCGATCCCGCGAACAAGGAGCACCCGGCGGTCAAGGGCTTCGGGCCGAAGTTTTCGTATTCGGCGGACTGGACCAACCACGATCGCACCGTGACCGGCCTGCCCGGGGTGAAGGTCTTGCTGCGCGTCGAGGAGCCCACCTACGAGCCGGTGCGAGACTACTTCAAGACGAGGGGCGGCAAGGCGATGGGCAAGGACCACCCGGTGGCGTGGGTGCGCGAACACGGCGGCGGGCGTTTCTTCTACACCGAGCTGGGCCACGACCTGCGTTCCCTCGACACGCGCTTCGGCCGCATGCACGTCGTCGAGGGCGTTCGCTGGGCCGCCGGCAGGTGAGCGAAGGCCAGCCCCGTGACGACACTCAGCGGGAGGCCTGCTCAACGTAACTTTCGGCGTCGTGATGCGGAAGGTCGTCCGCAGGGGCAATTTCAAATCGGTCGAGGACCTGCGGAGCAAGCTGTTCGCCTTCTTCAAGTACTTCAATGAGGTCTTTGCCAAGCCGTTCAATTGGGCGTGTACGGGGCGCCCTCTCCAGACGTAAATCCCAATTCAACAAGCCAGAAAACAGGCTGGGCAATCTGGGGGTTGATGACTTGCCATGGTGGCCCGTTTCCGCGTCGCGGTACTAAAGTGTATTGCGCTCGTCGATGGTCGTTACGCGGCGACGCTGCGGTTCCGCGACCAGCCCCGCGCCGACAGCGCGTCGTTCATTCACCACCTGAGGCCCAAGCATCGGTTCGACCGGATGCTCCTTGTTTCCGGGGACCGGGAGGCCGAAGTCCGCCATCTGGCGGAGCAGGTCGGGATCGCGGAGGTCTACGCCGGCCAGACGCCCGAGCAGAAACTGGAGATCGTCCGGGCCGAGACGCGAAAGGCGAACACGGTGTTCCTGGGAGACGGCGTCAACGACGCGCCGGCGCTCACGGCGGCCACGGTGGGGATCGCCTTCGGCCAGAACAGCGACGTCACCTCCGAGGCGGCCGGCGCGGTGATCCTCGAAAGTTCGCTCGAAAAAGTGGACGTGTTTCTGCACATCAGCGGCAGGCTGCGCTCGATCGCGCTGCAAAGCGCCGTGGGCGGGACGGCGCTGAGCCTGGTCGCGATGGGGTTTGCCGCGGCGGGGCTCCTCCCTCCCGTGGCCGGGGCGGTCCTCCAGGAAGTAATCGACGTCGTCGCCGTGCTCAACGCCCTGCGCATGGCGATCCCGCCGCGGTCGCTCACGGATTATTGAGCTCCCCACACACCTGACGGAGGGTAGTAGTCCCACGAGTGCCGCGAAGACCTTCCCTGCGGGCCCGGTGGCCCTGCAAGCCCGCACCGCGGCGGGCCCGAGGACGCCGAGCCCGCTGTCGCTCCGGTGGCCCCGCCCGGCGCCTCAGCAGATGCGTGGCAGGGGAGCGCCGCTGGGCTCGTCGAGCACGCGCAGCGCCCCGAGCGGCCCGCGCACCAGCACCCTCCCTTGCCCGCCGACCGACACCACCTCGCCGATGAGCGCTGCTTGGCGCCCGCTCTCGTGCTCGCGCAGGCAGGCCAGGGCCCGCTCGGAGTCTTGCGGCCCGACGACCGCCAGGAGCTTCCCCTCGTTGGCCACGTACAGCGCGTCGAGCCCCAGCAACTCACAGGCGCCGCGCACCGCCCCCGACACTGGCAAGGCGAGCTCCTCCAGCACCACCTCGACGCCGGCGGCCTCGGCCAGTTCGTGCAGCACGGCGGATACCCCGCCCCGCGTCGGATCGCGCAAGAAGCGGACGTCGGCGCCGGAACGCAGGAGCGCCGCCACGAGGTCGTGCAGTGGGGCCGTGTCGCTACAGAGCCCGTCGCCCAACTCGAGGCCTTCCCGGGTGGCCAGCACCGCGATCCCGTGGTCGCCGATCGTCCCGCTGACCAGCACCCGGTCTCCGGGCCGGACGCGGTGCGCCCCGAGGTCTAGGCCGGGGCGCATCCGGCCCAGCCCGGTGGTATTCGCGAACAGCCCGTCGGCGGCGCCGCGGGGCACCACCTTGGTGTCCCCGGTCACCACCTGCACCCCGCAGGAGCGGGCCGCGTCCCGCACGCTCCAAACAACCCGCCGCAGCGTGTCCAGCGGCAGGCCCTCCTCGACGATGAGCCCCAGGCTCAGGTAAAGCGGCTCCGCCCCGCACACGGCCAGATCGTTGACGGTGCCGTGAACGGCCAGTTTGCCGAGGTCGCCTCCCGGGAAGAACAGCGGGCTGACGACGTAGCTGTCCGTGCTCATCACCACGCGGCCATCGAACGCCGGCAGCAGCGCCCCATCGGCCAGCGGCCTCAGGAACTCGTTGTCGAACGCTTCGAGCAAGACTTCGCGTATCAGGCGGCGGGACAGGCCGGCGCCCTCACCGTGCGCCAACAGGGCTCGGTCGGCGGTAGGATAGGGCAGCGGGCAGGAGCTCGAAGGGCCGCCGGGCCCGTCATTCGGCGTATCGTTCATCGCCGCACCTCCAGCGCGACACGCCCGTACTTCCAGTAGGCTGCGCAAGCTCCTTCGGCGGACACCATGGGGGCCCCCAGCGGGCGCTCCGGCGTGCAGCTCTTGCCGAAGGCGGGGCACTGCTCGGGTCGGAGGCGGCCCTGCAACACCTCCCCGCTGCGGCATTCGGGCGACTCGATGGCCGCGATCGTGCGGACGGCGAAGCGGGCCTCGGCGTCCAGATCGCGGTAGGCGGCACTCAGGCGGAGCCCACTGCGGGGGATCACTCCCAGCCCGCGCCACGGCCGGTCGCATACCTCGTACACCTCGGCGACGACCTCCCTGGCGGCCCGGTTGCCCTGGCGCCGGACCGAGCGGGCGTACTGGTTCTCGACCTCGTGCCGCCCGCTTTCGAGCTGGCGGATCGCCATCAGGATGCCCTCGAGCAGGTCGGCCGGCTCGAAGCCGGTGACCACGATGGGGACTGCGTAACGCCGGGCGAGGTCGAAATAGTCCTCGTAACCCATCACCGTGCAGACGTGGCCGGCGGCCAGGAACGCCTGGACCTGGTTGCCAGGCGCCGACAGGATCGCTTCCAGGGCAGGCGGGACGAGGACGTGGGCCACCAGGAGGGAGAAGTTGCCCAGTCCCAGCCGCCTGGCCTGCCAGGCCGCCAGCGCCGTCGCCGGCGCCGTGGTCTCGAAGCCGACGGCGAAGAAAACGACCTCGCGGTCCGGGTTGGCGCGGGCCAACTGGACCGCGTCCAGGGGCGAGTAGACCATGCGCACGTCGCCGCCTTCGGCCCGCACGCGCAGCAGGGCGGTGGCCGTGCCCGGCACGCGCAGCATGTCGCCGAAGGAGCAGAAAATCACCCCCGGCCGGGCGGCAATGGCCAGCGCCCGGTCGATCTGCTCCAGGGGGGTCACGCAGACCGGGCAGCCCGGGCCGTGCAGCACGCGCAGCCCTTCGGGCAGAAGCTGGTCGATGCCGCTCTTGAGCAGGACGTGCGTCTGCCCGCCGCACACTTCCATGACCGTCCACGATCGGGTCGCCGTGCGGTGGATCGCTCGCAACAGGCGGTCGGCGATCTTCGGGTCGCGATATTCGTCAACGTGCTTCATGACGGCCCTCTTTTCCCGAGCCCTCCGCCCCGTCCCAGCCATCCAGGTCGCCCAGCTCGCGGAGCTGGCCCAGGAGACGGTTCGCCTCGTGCTCGTCGAGCTGGCTGATGGCGATGCCGGCGTGGACGATCACGTAGTCCCCCGGCCCGGCCTCGGGGACACAGGCCAGGCAGACGCGGCGGCGCAGCCCGGCGAACTCGACCAGCCCGAAGGCGAGCCCGTCGTTCTCCGGCAGGCGCTCGACGACAAGCCCGGGGACGCCAAGACACATGGTCGCAACCCTTTCTCGGTTTCGAGGCGATGGCCTTACCGCCCGGAGTATTCCAGGGGGGCCCGTTGCTGGATCGAGGCTTCCCCGCATTGTCCCTCGAGCAGGCGACCGAGCGCCACCGCCAACTGGCCCGCCGCCAGCCCGCCGTCCCCGGGGGGGATGCGCCCCGCATGGTACACGCGCCGGCCCCCCTCCGCCAGGGCCGCTCGCGTCCGCTCCAGCAGAAGGGCGTTCTGGAAACAGCCGCCGCCGAGGACCACCGCCGGCCCCGGCCGCAGCGAGGCCACCGCCGCGGCCCAGTCCGCGAGGGCCTGGTGGAAGCGGGCAGCGATGACGTCCACACTCACCCCGCAGCGCAGGTCGGCCAGCAGCGCTCGCAGCAACGGCCCCCAGTCGCCGTGCGGCCGTTCCTGGCCGGCGCCTGAGACCGAGGAGGGGAGCGCCGGCGCGGTCAGGGGCAAGGGATACCCCCCGACCGCTCCGCCGGCCGCCAGGGACTCCAGCCGCGTGGCCGCCTCGCCCTCGTAAGAGACCTTGCCGACGGGCAGCAACAGGGCGGCAACGGCGTCGAACAGCCGGCCCACGCTCGACGTCCAGGGGGCGTTCACTCCCCGCTCGACCAGCCGAAGGAGTGTGCGTGCCTTGGCCGCAGACAGGCCGAGCCGGGCCAGCAGGCCCGCGTCGTTCAGAACGGCCTCCGTGCCCAGGGCCTCGGCCAGCAGGGCCAGCGCCACCCGCGCCGGCTCGCGAACCGCAGCCTCGTTGCCCGGCAGCGGGAACGGCCGCAGCGAGGCCACCCGTTCGTATTCCGTCAGTCGAGCCAGCAGCGCCTCGCCGCCCCAGACGGTTCCGTCGGGGCCGTAGCCGGTGCCGTCCCAGGCGAAGGCCAGCACCTCCTCGTCCAGAAGGTCGTGCTCGACCAGGCAGGCCACGGCGTGGGCGTGGTGGTGCTGCACCGGTACGAGCGGGAGGCCGAGCCGCCCTGCCCAGCGCGTGCTGAAGTAGTCGGGGTGCAAGTCGCAGGCGACCGCCCCGACGACGCAGCCGTACAGGTCGGCCAGGCCCTGCGCCAGCCCTTCAAACGCCGCCCGCGTCTGGGGACTGTCCAGGTCGCCCGCGTGCGGCGACAGCACGGCCTGGGTGCCCGTCCAGAGGGCGACGGCCGCCTTCTGGTGCGCGCCGACGGCCAGGACTGCCCGGGGCGTGCCTGGGCTTGCCGCGTGCCGCCCCATCCATCGCTCCAGGGCGAGCAAGGGCAGAGGGGCGTAGCCCCGCGCCAGCCGCAGCACCACCGGCCCGGCTGACGCCGCGCGCACCACCGAATCATCCACGCGGCGGGCGATCGGCCGGTCGTGTACCAGGAAGGCGTCGGCGACCTCCGCCAGGGGGCCCGGCAGCTCGCGCTCGTCGGTAAGGATCGGCTCCTCGCTGCGGTTGCCGCTCGTGGTCACCACCGCGAAGTCCACCTCCGCCAGCAGCAGGTGATGCAGCGGGGTCGTCGGCAGCAGCAGCCCCACCTCCTCCAGGCGAGGGGCCACTTCACGCACCAGAGACGCCTCGGCCCCGCTCCGTCGGCGCAGGAGCACGATGGGGTTCTCGGGGCTGGTCAGCAGGCCCCTTTCCGTCGGGCCGACCTCGGCCAGGCGAGCCGCCGCCGCGAGCGTCGGCACCATGACCGCCAGCGGCTTCGTCGGCCGGCCCTTCCGCTGGCGCAACCGGGCGACGGCCTCGGACGAGTCGGCGCGCACCAGCAACTGGAAACCGCCGAGCCCCTTGAGGGCCAGCACCCGCCCTTCCCGCAGCAGGCCCGCGGCGCGGCGCACGGCGTCGGGGCCCGTGCCCATCTCCCGCCCCGTCGGGCCCCAGAGGGCCACGCGCGGGCCACAATCCGGGCAGGCGATCGGCTGGGCGTGGAAGCGCCGGTGGTCGGGGCCCTCGTACTCTGCGCGGCACGCCGGGCACAGGGGGAAGCCGGCCATCGTGGTATCGGGCCGGTCGTAGGGCATGCGGCGGAGGATCGAGTAGCGCGGCCCGCAATCGGTGCAGGTGGTGAACGGGTAGCCGTGCCGTCGGTCTGCAGGGTTGGCGGTTTCACGGCGGCACTCCGGGCAGGCCGCCCGGTCGGGGGGAACGCGCACCAGGCAAGCGTCGCCCGGGCGAGCGCCCTCGTCGCGTCGGCTGGGGAGGATGCGGAACGAGGCATGTCCGGCCGGCCGGGCCGGCACGCTTGCCACGCCCGTGACAGCCGCCGCCGGCGGGGCCTGCTCGGCCAGCAGTTCCTCGAACCGGGCCAACTGGCGGAGGGGGCCTTCCGCGTGAATGCATACTCCCTGGGTGTCATTGCTCACCCAACCCGACAGGCCGAGCCGTCGGGCCAGGCGGTAGACGAACGGCCGAAAGCCGACCCCCTGAACGACCCCTTGCACCGCGACCTCGACAGCGCCGAGGCCCGAGGTCGGCACAACCCGGTTAGCCGCCTCCATTTTCCATGCCCTCCCGGAGGTACGCGTACCAGGCGCCCATCCCCTGCCCCGTACGTGCCGACAGTTCGAACACGGCCACCTGCGGGGCGATGAGGCGGACGTTCTCCAGCGCGGTGGAGCGGTCGAAGCCAGCCGCCTCGGCCAGGTCGGTCTTGGTGATTACCACGGCGTCGGCGGTCTTGAACGCTTTCGGGTATTTGAGAGGCTTGTCTTCGCCTTCGGTTACCGACAGCAGCACCACACGCAGGGCCTCGCCCAGGTCGTAGGAAGCAGGGCAGACCAGGTTGCCCACGTTCTCGATGAACAGCAGCTGCACCCCGTCCAGGCTCATCTGCTCGCAGGCCCGGCCAACCATGGCGGCCTCCAGGTGGCAAACGCTCCCGGTGGTGATCTGCACCACCTGGGCCCCCGGCCGGCGCAACCGGCGGGCGTCGTTGTCGGTCGCCAGGTCGCCGACGATCACCCCGAGGCGAGCCCACGAGCCCATGTCGGACAAGGCCCGTTCCAGAAGGGCCGTCTTGCCCGAGCCGGGCGAGGACAGGAGGTTGACCGCGAGCAGCCCCCGCGAACGGAACAGGTCCCGGTTGCGTCTCGCCTGCTCATCGTTTTTGACCAGCAGCCCGCGCCGCACGCTCAGCTCGCGCCGTTCCGCAGCCCCGGCCCCCTGCTCTTCCTCGCTCGCCACGTCACGATACCTCCAGAGAAGCCACTTCCATCTCCGTCCCCTGCCGCACCTCGCTGCTCGACCGCCCGCAGCGCGGGCAGGCGAAGATGAAGCCGTCCGGGTTGAATTCCTCTGTGCAAGAGGTGCAGAAGCAGACGACCGGGACCATCGTGACATTCAGCTGGGCGCCCTCGGCTGGCGTGCCCGCCGTAACCGCGTCCCAGGCGAACGCCAGCGCCTCGGGCTCCACGCCTGCCAGCCAGCCGATCCGCAGCGTGAGCGCATGGATGCGCGCCGCCCTCTGCTTGCGGGCCTGATCCTCGGCGATCTCCAGCGCCGATTCCATCAGCGACAATTCGTGCATCAGGCCCCCGTCCCGGCGCGCCGGGTCACAGGACAAGCTGGCCGCGGCCTGGCGAGGGCGACAAGGCGGGCGACCTCCCGAAGGGCAGCGGCTGCGCCTCGGGTGGCGGCCGGCGACAGCCCGACCCCCAGCTCGAAGTTCGCGGCGGGGATGCGGACGATCCACGCGGGGGGACACCAGCCGTAAACCGCCCGGGTCAGCGCCAGCAGGGCCCCCGGGTCGCTCGTGTGCCCCAGCGCCGCGGATCGGTCCGAAGGCGTCAGCGCCTCGACCTGGGCGCTTTCACCTTCCGGTCCCAGCCAGCCGTCCACGAACACGACGAGGGAGGCGCCCGCGAGCTCCTCGGCCAACTCGGGGACCAACTGGGGCATGGCCAGGGCCCGCACCCCCGGGAGCCCCCAGTCGGCGACCCCCCCGGCCACTGCGGGCCCGGCGCCGTCATCGCCGCGCAGGGCGTTGCCGTAGCCGATCACCAGGGCCGTGCCACTCGCAACAGGGGGACCGATGGCCGCCATGCTCAGCGCCTCTTCTCGTCCAGGATGGTGCCCTCGGGCCCGACCAGCCGGACGTGCAGCGGCATCTGGCCGAGCGCGTGGGTCGAGCAGCTCAGGCACGGGTCGAAGGCGCGGATGCCGGCCTCCACGCGGTTGAGCATCCCCTCGGGGACGCTCGGCCCCTTGACGTAGTGCCGGGCGATCTGGGTGATGGCCTTGTTCATCGCCAGGGCGTTCTGCCCGGTGGCGATGATCAGGTTGACCTTCGTGAGCAGCCCGTTCTCGTCCACCCGGTAGTGGTGGAACAGGGTGCCGCGCGGCGCCTCGCTGACGCCCACCCCCTCCAACTGGTTGATCGACGCCCGGGCCCGCAGCCGGTCCGACGAGAGGTCCGCGTCCTCCAGGAGCCGTTCGATGAGCTCGGTCGCCGCCAGTACCTCGATCAGCCGGGCATGGTGGAACAGGAAGGACGACGTCACGGTTCGCCCGCCGCGCTGGCGGTACTCCTCCAGTTCCTTGTCGGCCAGGGGAGTGCCCATCCGCTCGCAGACGTTCAGCCGGGCCAGGGGGCCGACCCGGTAGGCGCCCTCCGGGTAGCCGAGCGGCTTGAAGTAGGGAGACTTCAGGAACGAGTCGGGCTCGACCGCCTCACCGATGAGTTCCGAGTAGCGCGTCGGGTCGTCGAGCTCCGCCACGACGGCGCCCTCGGCATCTACGACGCGCAGGTGGCCGTCGTAGTGCTCCCACCCGCCGTCGGGACGAACCAGGCTCAGGAAGTGGGAGGGGAACTTGCCGAAGACCTCCGTCTCTTCGCGGTACTTGTCGAGCAGGCCCTTGAACAGCTCCAGCGCGGCCAGCGCGGTGTCCCTCGCCTCGGGCAGGCGCTGCCGCAGGTACTCGCGCCGCTCGGCCGACAGCGCCTCGCGCACGCCTCCGGGCACCGACCAGGCTGGGTGGATCTTGCGGCCGCCCAGGGCCTCGATGATCTCCTGCCCGAACTGCCGCAGCCGAATGCCGCCCCGCGCCAGCTCCGGGTTGGCCGCGATCAGGCCGAACAGGTTGCGCCCGGCGGGCTCGCCGTCCCACCCCAGGAGCAGGTCCGGCGCGCTGAGGTGGAAGAAGCTCAGGGCGTGCGACTGCACGATCTGGCCGAGGTTCATCAGCCGGCGCAACTTCTCCGCCGCGGGGGGGATGGTGACCGCCAGGATGCGGTCGCCCGCCTTGGACGAGGCCATGATGTGACTGACGGGGCAGATGCCGCAGATGCGGGCGCTGAGCCCGGCCATTTCGGTGAACGGCCGGCCGACGCAGAAGCGCTCGAACCCGCGGAACTCGGTGACGTGGAACCGCGCGTCGAGCACCTGCCCGGAGTCGTCCAGGAAGATGCTGATCTTGGCGTGCCCCTCGATCCGGGACACCGGGTCGATGACGATGCGCTGCATGAGCCTGTCTCCTCGCTCCTTGCCGGCCGCGCCTATCTCAGCCGAAGCCCCGCTGCCCGGCCTCCAGCGCGGGCGCCTTGCCTTCCAGGAGGGCCTGGAGCACCGCCCGGATGCGGCCGGCCGGCGGCGGGCACCCCGGCAGGTAGAAATCAACGGGGACCACCTGATGGAGAGGCAGGACCTTGTCCAGCAGCACCGGCACCACCTCCCGGTCGTCGGGCAGGCGGGCGTTGAGATCGCCGTTCTCCAGGTAGACCGGCCGCAGCACCTCCAGGGCCACCCCCAGCGGGTTGCGCAAGGCGGTCACGTTGCCGGTCACCGCGCAGTCCCCGAAGGACATTACATAGCGGCTCCGCGCCCGCAGGCAACGGGCCATCTCCAGGTTCTCGGCGTTGGCCACCGCCCCCTCGACCAGCACCACGTCCACCCCGTCGGGATAGTCCTTGACGTCCGCCAGAGGGCTGAAGACCAGATCGACCTTCTCGGCCAGCTCGATCAGCCACTCGTCCAGGTCGAGGAAGGACATGTGGCAGCCCGAGCAGCCGCCCAGCCAGACGGTGGCGAACCTCAGCTTACCCATTGCTTCTTCTCCCGGGCGCGGACGAGAAAGGCCAGTTGCTCGCGGTCGCGCTGCATCTCCGCGACCGTCGAGCCCTGGCGGAAGATGGCGCCCGTCGGGCATGCCTGAACGCACTTGCCACACGAAGTGCAGCTCTGCGCCTCGCCCCACGGCTGGTTCAGGTCGGTGATGACGCGCGACTTCACGCCGCGCCCGGCCACGTCCCAGGTGTGCGCCCCCTCGATCTCGTCGCAGGTTCGCACGCAGCGGGTGCAGAGGATGCAGCGGTTGTGGTCGATCCCGAAGCGCTCGTGGCTGGTATCGACGGGGAGTTGCGGGTGCAGGTACTCGAAGCGGACGTGGTCCATGCCCTGGTTGGCGGCCAGCGTTTGCAGCTCGCAGGAGGTGTTGGCCACGCACACCGAGCAGACGTGGTTGCGCTCGGCGAAGAGCAGCTCGAGGATCATCTTGCGGTACTCGACGAGCTTGGGGGTGGTCGTGCGGACCGCCATCCCCTCCGCCACGCGCGTGACGCAGGCGGGGAACAGCCGCGGGCTGCCCGCCAGCTCGACGAGGCACAGCCGGCACGCGCCGACGTCCGAGGTGCCGTCGAGGTGGCACAGGGTCGGGATGGCGATGTCCGCCTCGCGCGCCACCTCCAGCAACGTCTGTCCCTCGTTGGCCGAGACGGCCTTCTCGTCCACGGTCAGCGTCACGACGCTCATGCGGATGGTCCTCGGTTGGGAATGGCCCTCTCACGCCGGGCGCAGCGGCAGGGGCACCCGGCCGTTGCGAGCCGCCGGCGCGCGCAGCAGCGCCTCGTACTCGGGGCGGAAGTAGCGCAGCGTGCTCAGCACCGGGTTGGGCGCCGTCTGCCCCAGGCCGCACAGGCTCGTGTCGCGCACCATCGGGCACAGTTCCTCGAGCCGTGCGAGGTCGTCCGGGCCCGCCTCCTTGCGGACGATCTTGTCGAGCAGCCGGTACATCTGCACGGTCCCGGCCCTACAGGGGATGCACTTGCCGCACGACTCGTCCATGCAGAACTCCATGAAGAACCGGGCCACGTCCACCATGTTCGTGTCCTGGTCCATCACGATCATCCCGCCCGAGCCCATGATCGAGCCGAGCTGCGTCAGCGAGTCGTAATCCACCGGCGTGTCGAGCAGGTCGGCCGGCAGGCACCCGCCGGACGGCCCGCCGGTCTGCACCGCCTTGACGCGCCCGCCGTCGGGGACGCCGCCGCCCATCACCTCGACGACGTGCCGCAGCGTGGTGCCCATCGGCACCTCGATCAGCCCGGTGTTGCGCACCTTCCCGGTCAGCGAGAAGATCTTGGTGCCCTTGCTCTTGGCCGTGCCGATCGAGGCGAACCAGGCGGGGCCCTTGCGCAGGATGGCCGGGACGTTGGCGAACGTCTCGACGTTGTTGATCAGCGTTGGGCAGCCGAAAAGGCCCTGCTCGGCGGGGTAGGGCGGGCGCGGGCGGGGCAGGCCGCGGCGCCCCTCGATCGACGCCATCAGGGCCGTCTCCTCGCCGCAGACGAAGGCGCCGGCGCCGATGCGGACGTCGATCTTGAAGTCGAAGGGCGTCTCGAAAACGCCGCTGCCCAGCATTCCCAGTCGGGTGGCCTGGGTGATGGCCTTCTGGAGCCGGCTGACCGCCAGGGGGTACTCGGCGCGGACGTAGACGAAGCCCTGATGGGCGCCGGTCGCGTAGCCGGCGATGGCCATGCCCTCCAGCACCCGGTGCGGGTCGCTCTCCATCACGGAGCGGTCCATGAACGCGCCGGGGTCGCCCTCGTCGCCGTTGCAGACGACGTACTTCTGCCGGCCCGGCATCTTGGCCACCGTGCCCCACTTCAGCCCGGTCGGGTAGCCGGCCCCGCCCCGGCCGCGCAGCCCGCTGTCGGCGACGGCCTGGACCACCTCGGCCGGCGTCATCTCGGCGAGGACGTGACACAGCCCCTGGTAGCCGCCCCCCTCGGCGACGTATTCCTCGATGCGCTCCGAGTCGATCCGCCCGCTCGTCTCGCAGACCACCTTCGTCTGCGCGGTGAAGAACGGGTGGGTGAGGTCGCCGCGCCGCACGGCCGCATTGCCGCCGTCGAGCGCGTCGAGGAGCGAGCCGGCCCCCTCCGGCGTGGCCTGCTCGAACAGCACGGGGCCCTGCTCGACCTGGACGAGCGGCCCGCTGCCGCACAGGCCCATGCAGCCGGCGCCGACCACCTGGACGCGGTCGGCCAACTTGCGGTCGCGCACGGCCTGCTCGAGGCCGCGCCGGACGCCCAGCGCGTTGGAGGCCTGACAGCCCGAGGCGGTGCAGCAGAGCACGCGCGTCGGCTTCCAGGAGCCCCGCTCCTTCTCCGCCAGTTGCAGCAGCTCACTTCGATCCATTCGCCAGCCATCCTTTCAGTCGCGCGCGCACGTCCTCGGGCGCCTGCTTGCCGGCCGTCGTGCCGTCGTAGACCACCGCCGGGGCGATGCCGCAAGCGCCGATGCAGCGGGCCGTCAGCAGGGACAGCTTCCGGTCGGCCGTCGTCTCGCCGGCCTTGACGCGGGCCATGCCCTCGACCTCGGCCAGGAGCCGGCCGGCGCCCTTGACGAAGCAGGCGGTCCCCAGGCACACGACGCAGGTGTGCTCGCCCTGCGGTTTGAGAGTAAACAGGTGGTAGAAGGTGGCGACGCCGTAGACGCGACTGGGGGGGAGCTTCAGGCCGCGGGCCACGCGGAGCAGCACGCCGGGCTCGAGGAAGCCGAACAGGTCCTGGGCCTTGTGCAGCACCTCGATGAGGGCGTCGGGCCGGTAGAGGTGGCGCTTCATGGCGACGTCGAGCACCTTGAGGCGCTTGTCGTCGCCGGGGTGTCCATCCGAGTCCACGGGTGTCCTCCTGTTCGGGCGCCTCCTGACGGAAGCCTAGCAAGGGAGGTGCCGCGCGGCCAGAAGCCGGGGGGCAAGTCGTTTGGGGCCTGCGAAATCGAGACAGGCGAGAGGCGAGGACCCCTGTTGGCGTGGGGGGCTGTACCGGGCCCGCACAGCGCCCGTGCGGAAACGGCGCTTGGCCCCAAGCCCGCGCACCGCGGGGCCACGTCGAGAGGCCACGCGCCCCCGCGCCTCGAAACAATTGAGGCCATTCCGATGCCAGCGCGGGGCGTCGGGCATACACCTTGCGTAAGCAGGGCCGAGTTTGACCCGGGCCAGAAGGTCGATCTCCCGAATGGCTCGAGGTGGAGGTGGCGCGAACATCCCGCGGCGGGTGAGCCCGCCGTTCGCCGACAGAGGGTTGCCGATGAGTAATGCACCACGGTCCCGGATGGCGGTTTCTCCGCTGTGGCTCCAGGTCGTCGTCCTCACCTTCCTCGTGGGCTTCGCGATCCTGGGCTACCTGGCGATCCGGGTCTACCAGGATCATCCGCCCATCCCCGGCCGCGTCGCTTCGGAGGCGGGGAAGACGGTCTTCACCGCCGAGGACGTCCGCAGCGGCCAGGAGCTGTTCCTCACCTATGGGATGATGCAATACGGCTCGATCTATGGCCACGGGGCCTATCTCGGGCCCGACTTCACCGCCGATTACCTCCACCGTCAGGCCGTGGAGATGGGGCGGCTGTATGGCGGGACCGCCGAGGCGGAGGAGAAGGTCCGTCGAGAGCTCCAGGCGAACCGCTACGACCCGGAGACGGACGTCTTGACCTGGACCGACGGGCAGGTTGCAGCCTTCGCCGTCGTCCGCCGCCATTACGAAAAGGAGGTCCTCAACCGCGAGCACAGCGGCGGGGGCGGCCTCGGCCCTCACGCCGTGGCCGACCCGGAGGAGTCGCGCCGCATCGTGGCCTTCATCGCCTGGACCGCCTGGACCGCCTCGGCCCGGCGGCCGGGCCGGCCTCATTCGTACACGAACAACTGGCCCCCCGAGCCCCTGGTCGGCAACCAGTTGACCCAGGAGGCCGTCGTCTGGAGCGCCCTGTCGATCATCGCCTTGCTCGGCGGCATCGGCCTGCTGCTCACCCTCTTCGGGCGCTACGCCACCTTCCTCGGCTGGCACGCCGCCGAGGAGCGGCGCTTGCAGTTCCGCCCGCCGGCCGACGTGGCCCTGACGCCGGGCCAGCGGGCCACGGCCTGGTATTTCTTCGTCGTCGCGGCCCTCTTCCTGGTGCAGACCTTGCTGGGTGGGGCGACGGCGCACTATCACGCCGAGACCGGCGGGTTCTTCGGAATGGACCTGGCGCGGTACTTGCCCTACAACTTGACCCGGACCTGGCACTTGCAACTGGCCCTCTTTTTCGTGGTCGCCGCGTTCCTGGCCGCGGGCGTGTTCCTGGCCCCGATCATCACGGGCGCGGAGCCGCGCGGCCAGCGCCTGCTGGTGTTCGGGCTCCTGGCGGCGCTGGTCGTGGTCGTGGTCGGCAGCATGGCGGGCGAGGCGGCCAGCTACAAGGGCTGGATCACCGGGGCGGCCCGGTCGCAAATCGGCGCCCAGGGCTGGGAATACCTCGACCTGGGCCGCGTCTGGCAAGTGCTGCTGATCGGCGGCCTGGCGGGGTGGTGCGTCATCCTCTGGCGGGGCCTGCGGGCAAAGCTCGCGACCGAGAGCCGGGGGAACCTGCCCCACCTGTTCTTCTATAGCGCCCTGACGATCCCCTTTTTCTACGCGGTCGGCCTGCTCTGCTATTCGAGGACGGACTTTGCCATCGCCGACTTCTGGCGCTTCTGGGTCGTGCATCTGTGGGTCGAGGACTTCCTCGAGCTGTTCACGACCATCATGGTCGCGTACGTGTTCGTCCTGTTGGGCGTGGTGTCGGAGAAGACGGCCACGCGGGTCGTCTATCTGGACATTTTGCTCTACTCGATGGGTGGGGTCGTCGGGACCATGCACCACCTTTACTTCAGCGGCACGCCGGCGATCCACATGGCGCTCGGCGCCTTCTTCTCCGCGGCCGAGGTCATCCCGCTGACCTTTCTGACGGTGGAGGCCTGGACGTTCCTGCAACTGGGGGCGAGACAGCAGGTGGGCGGGGGCCAAACGCAGTTCCCGCACCGTTGGGCCGTCCTGTACCTCGCCGCCGTCGGCTTCTGGAACTTCCTCGGGGCGGGCGTCTTCGGTTTCCTGATCAACCTTCCCGTGGTGAGTTACTACGAGATCGGCACGCACTTGACGGCCAATCACGCCCACGCCGCCATGATGGGCGTCTACGGGATGCTGGCCATGGCCCTGCTGGTCTTCTGCCTGCGTTACTTGCTTCGGCCGGAAGACTGGAGCGAGCGGCTGATCGGCTTCTCGTTCTGGGCGCTGAACCTGGGGCTGGCCTGGATGGTCTTTGCCAACCTCTTTCCCCTCGGCGTGCTGCAACTCGCCGACGTGGTGACCAACGGCTACTGGCACGCGCGCTCGCTGGAGTTCTTCGAGCAGCACACGTACATCGAATGGCTGCGGCTGCCCGGCGACGTCGTCTTCATCGCCGGGGTGGTACCGCTGGTCTACCTGACGGCAAAGGCGGTGATCCGGCCCTCGCCCTTGCGCGCCCCCACGGACGCTTCGGGCGCCGCTCTGGAGGGCCCGCTCTTCACGGAGGTCGCCCCGCCCGCGCCGACGCCGTAACCCGTGCGAGGAGGCGTCAATGAGCCTGGTCGATGCGCTGCTGAGCCTCCCGGCCGAAGGGGAGCTCTGGATCATCCTCGCGTACGTGGGTGGGGTGTTGCTGGGCGCCCGCGCGGTCGAGGCCCTGGCTCGCGTCCACTTCGCGCGGGCGCGGCGGCACGGGGAACGGGGGTTCGAGTACGTCGAAGCGGAAGACCATTACGAGTGCCCCGAGGGCGAGCGGCTGTCGCTGCACGTCCTCGACGAGGCCAATCGGCTGGCCGTCTACCGCGCCCCCGCCTCGACCTGTAACAACTGCCCTCTCAAGGGGGCCTGCACCCCCCACGACGAGGGCCGCCATCTTTTCCGCTCGCTCGCCGGCTGGGCGGAAACCGACGTCGGCCGTTTCCACCAACGCCTCTCCGCATTGATGTTTGGGGCGGGGGCCGTGCTGGCGTCGGCCGGGATGTGGCGGTGGGGGGGCCAACCGGGCACGGGCTTGCTCCTGGTGGCCTTGCTGGGGTGTTTGGGGCATCTGGCGCGGGACGTGCGCAGGATGGGGCCCTTCCGGCCGGCAAGCCGCGAGCCCCAGTGACGGGCCCTTTTTCGTTACGCAAGGGAGCGCCGTCGGGTGCACTGTCCCCGTACTGGCCCTTTCTGCCACCGAGCTGCTCCATGATCCGACAACTGGCCCAATGCCCCTACTGCAACTCCTGCGAGATCGGCCTGAACGACCACCCCGACCTCGTCTTCAACCCCGAAAGCGATCGGCAAG
>JBBSEZ010000140.1:0-21219 GCA_038239195.1 Gemmatales bacterium | reverse complement strand
TCTGGTAGGGGGAGGGGGGTGAACGGCCCGGGCGGGGCGGCGCCGCCCCGCCCTGACTGACGGGGCAGCTCACGCGGGCCGCGCGGCCTGCCCGTCGCCTCCCCCGCCGGGGCGGGGCAGCTGGTTGACGATGCGGCGCACCTCGTCCTTCTGGGCGCGGGCGTAGACCTTGAGCGTCAACTCGGCCGTGCTGTGCCGGGTCAGCTCCAGCATGCACCGGGGGCTGATGCCGGGCGAGTTGGCGACCTGGGAGCAGAACCAGTACCTGAGCGAGTGGAAGTCGAGGTGCATCGCCCCAGCCGGGCCCTGCACGACGCGCGCGATGCCCGCGGCCGCGAGGTCGGCGCGGAAGATGCGCCCCACCGCCTGGTCGCCGAGCCCGGACCAGTCGCGCCCGCCCGCGGCGAAGTGGTCGCGCAGCTCCTGCGCCAGCCACGGGGGCAACTCGAACACGTCCGCCCGCCGGTGCTTGCTGTAGGCGGCCTGGACGGTGAGCGTGCCGGCCTCGAGGTCGAAGCTCTGCCTCGTCAGGGAGCGGACCTCATTGGCGCGCAGGCCCCCCACGAGCGCGACCTGGTAGGCCAGCGCCCGGCAGCGGGCGGGGAGCTTCTGCCGGTCGGGGGCGTCGGGGCGCCGGAGGTAGGCGAAGAGCGACTCGAGCTCGGCCTTGCTGGGGACGCGCCGCTGGTGGCGCAGGTCGTGTTCCACGCGTAGCTTCTTGAGCGAGGCGACCGGGCTGCGGTCGAGGCGCCCGGTGTCGCAGCACCACCTGGCGAACTGCTTCAGGGCGGACAGGTAGGAGTTGCGGGTGCGGGCGGAGCAGCCGACGTACCCGGCAGGCATGCCGCGGGCCCTCTGCGCCTGGACGATGGCCAGCGCCGACTGGCAGCTCGACCGCTTGATCTCCCAGAGGTATTTCCAGCCCGCGAGCTCGATCAGCCTGTTCACGCGCCGGCCCTGCTGGGCGATCTGCTTCGCCGTGGTCCCGTTGCCGGCCAGTTCAGCCAGCCACTCCGCGACGAGCTCGGGGAGTGGCCTGGCCCCCTGGTTGGCCTCCTCGACGGGGACGCCGAGCTCGCGCATCGCCCGGGCCTGGAGGATGGCGCGCAGCCGCAGCCAGGCCGCGCGCTCGTCCTTCGTCTTCAGGCTGGTGCAGACGCGCGAGCCGTCGGGCCCGGGCAAGTCGGCGTACCACGTCTCCGACTTGGTGGTCGTCTTGACCGAGCCGGGGGCCCGGGCCGCGCAGCGATTGCCGTCGGGCATGTGGTAGCGCGTGATCGTGACGCGATACGGCTCGGGGCTGGCCCCGCGCTTCCGCCGCGGGCGGCGGGGCTGGCCCTGGGCCGCCAGGGAGTGCAAGGCCGCCTGGAGGTCCGCGATGCTGAACGTGGCGACGGGGGCCGGCAGGGGCGGGCTCGCCGGGAGCGGTGCCGGGGTCGGCGCGGCGGGCGGGCCCTGCGCGAGGGCCGGCTCGGCGTCGCGCTTGCCGTTGAGGCAGTCGGTCGGTTCGTGGTCGTTCACGGTGACGTTCTCCATCCGAGTGAAGGGGAAGCCGGGGAGGGGCAGGCGCCCCTCCCCTTCCATCGGCCGGGGAGGTCAGGCCCCGGCGGTCTGGCGCTTCCGGCTGGGGCCCGCCGGGGCGAACAGGCGCAGGCTATCCACGGCCGGCAAGTCCGAGTGGACGATGCTGCGGAAGAGGTCGAGCTGCCACACCATGCCGTTCACGTCGTCGCGCATGTCGGCGAGCTCCACGTCCTCGCGCGCCCTCTGGGGGGCGGCGAGGAAGGCGAGGGCCGCGGCGTGGGCGCCCTCCAGGGCGAGGGCGAGCGCTTCGTACCGACGCATGGCGATAGCGTTGTTCCTGGGGCTCAAGGGTCTATCTCCTGTGGTCCTTCGGTGTCCCGCCCGGCGCGACGCAGCGCCGGGCCCGTGCCTCTCCTCTTCTCCGGTATCGTCAGCGGGCGTTGCCCAGGGGGCCGTCCACCAGGGCGGCGATCACCTGGGCATGGCACTGTCGCGGCGAGGGCGAGCGGGCGGTCCCCTCGCAGCACCAGCAGCCGAGCGCCTTCCCCCGGAGGCCGGGCAGCAGCGCCACCAGCTCGGGCGAGGCGAGGACGTGGGCGCGGTACTTGGCCAGCACCTGGGCGAGCGTCCCGTCCCGGCCGACCTTGAAGGGGTTGCCGAACGGGCTGGCCTTGTAGCCGCCCCGCACGGCGCGGCCGACGTAGACGTAGCTCCCGCGCGGCGCGGTCCGCACGTTCACCACCGTCGTTCTCGCGGGCAAATCAGGCATTGCGCACCTCCGTTGTAGCTTGAAAGGGATGGGGCGGTCACGACGCGCGGCCGCGGATGTATCGCTCCAGGTCGTCGGCGCGAAAACGGACCAGTTTCCGAGAGAGGCGAATCGGGGCGGGGGCTTCCCCGCGCGCGACCAACCTCCAGACGGTGCGGATCGAAACCGAGAGGCGGTGCGCCACCTCCTCGACGCGGAGCAGGTCCGAGGGCAGAGAGGGGCTGTTCATGGATGCCTCCAAGGGTGAGGGGCCGGCGCGACGCGCCGGCCCCGGTGGCTGCTCAGAACGACAGCGTGCCCTTCTCCGTGTACACGCGGATCGCGTGGAGGTGGGGGCACTGGCCTTCGACCATGCCCTCGCGGGAGCAGGTGCAGGTGTCGCCGTCCACGGGGTCGATGGTCACCTCGTACTGCACGGCGCTGAGCGGGTGCCGGAGGACGTAGCCGCGGACCACGCGCTCGGCGGCGCCGCCGGGGCCGTAGACCGTCATGGGGTCTTCGGTGACCTCGGCCCATTCGTGCCCGCCGCAGGGGCCCGGCCCCGGCACGTTGAACAGGGACAGGTTGCAGCGCCGCAAACCGTCCTCACCGACGCGCGTGCGGCTCAGGCGGTAGGCGGCCTTCGCGCGGTTGGCGACCGGCCACCAGGTGCCGAGCTGGGGCTTCGCCCTCTGGGGCTTGACGCGCGGGTTGCGTTTCGCGACAGTGGTGGACATGCCATCCCTCCTCAACAGGGGTGTCAGGGCCGGGGGTGAGGACAAGTCATCTCCGGCCCAACTTGTAAGGTCATCAGCGACAGGTGCTGTCAACTGAGGACAGGTGATGACTGTAGGATACTACGAACGTAGTGGTCTTGTCAAGATGGTAGGTCGGATTTTCTTCGTGTTGTGATACGACACTTGTGGTATCTTCAATGGCGGGCACCGACACCGCCGCTGGAGGTATCCGCCGGATGACAACCTTCATGGCCGAACCGACCTTGCCGTACCTGGCGCGCCGCGTGAAGGAGCTGCGCGAGCGGGCCGGGATGACGCAGCAGCAGCTTGCGGGCGCTGCGGGCCTGAGCATGTCGGTGGTGACGCACATCGAACAAGGCATCCGGCCGGACCCGCGCGTGAGCACGATCCTGGCGCTGGCGAAGGCCCTGGGGGCCACGACGGACGAGCTCGCGCGGGAGCCCGAGGCGCCTGTTTCGGCGCCCGACGACAAGCCTAGGCGGAGGCGCGGCGGAGGGAAGTGAGGCGAGTCGGCGATCACCCCTTCGACTGGGCGCAGTGCGGGCACGTCTCCGCAAGGGCGAGGAGGCGGCCGCCACATCTGGCGCAGGGCGCGAGGTAGCCGGGGGGCCGGCCGACCAGGTAGCCGACGAAGAACAGCCCCCCGGTCAGCGGGACGAACGCCGGGAGGGCGGACCAGATGCGCACCCCGCGCGCCTTCGCGTCCCGCGCCATCCACACCATCAGTACAGTCAGGACCAGGGCGACCGCGACGAACTCAGAAATCACCTTCCGGCAGAAGCTGGCGTGCTTCGCCTTCGCCGCCGCAAGCGCCAGTTGGGCCGACAGCAGATCGTTCCGGATGATCCCCTCCGCGACGCCCCAGAACGCTTCCCTTTCCGTCTCCTTCGCGTCGTCCCTGATGATGAGCCAGGCGGCGAGGCCGAGCAGCAGGTACAGCACGGCAAGGCTCAGCCACACGGGCAGCCATTCCTTGCGGGAGGGTTGTCTCGGCCCGTCGTGGTCGGCCGGATCGCACTGTGGCTCGGGCGCCTCGGGCGCTTCCTCATCCTCTTCGTCCGGTCCGGCGCCCCGGACCGGTGGGGGCGCTATCTCGGGAGTGTAACTGCCCCCCGCGACCTCATGCGCCGCCTCGGGCTGCTCGTCCGCCTCGACGGGATGGGGCGTGGCGGCTTCCGGCAGGAGCGGCCGCTCGCGCACAGGCGGTGGGACGTGCAGGCTGGTCCGGCACGAGGGGCAGGGCAGTTTCGCCCCCACCTTGCTCTCGGGCGCCTTCAGGGTCTTTCCGCAGGATGGACAGCAGAAGCGAAGCATCGTTGCATCCCTTCACGCCCGCAGCGGGCGAGAGGCCCCGCAACTACGGGAGGGCCTTGCGGATCTCCGCGAGGTACAGCGGACACCCGACGAAGAGGAAGGAGTTCCAGGCGAACGCGCTCTCCCCTGTTACGTCCGTCGTGGGCATTCGCTGCCCCGCCTTGCCTCCCAGCGCGTTCAACACTCCACCAGCGCTCATGTCGCCCCGGAGCCGCTGCCTGTTCCACAGGTCCCGGTTGACGCCGGCCACGTCCTTCGCGGAGCGGGCCGATTTGCACTTCCGCACGTAGGCGGCCCCCGCCCACCACTGAGGCGCGCAGAGGGGCGTGCCGTCCAGCTCGTACTTCTTCGTCACCTCGCTCCCCGTCTTGAAGAAGTACATGGCGGGCCCGTGCGCGGAACCCATGCTCGTGTTCGCCACCATGACGCGGACGCCGCGCTGCCGGAGTCGGTCGATCAGTTCGGCGTGGGACCAGTCGGCCGTCGCCTCCCCGATCGCGGGGGCGAGCGGTTGTACGGGTGCCGGCTCTTTCGCCGGGGGCTTGCCCTTCGCCGGCACCACGTCGTCGTCGAGGTGCCACTCCTCCGCCCTCGGCTTGGGGGGCTCCCTCCGTTTCTTCTTGACCGCCATCTGGATGGTCGGCTGGAGCTGCGAATCTGTGACCGTGGCCGCGCCATCAGCCCCGAGGACCACACCGTCTTTGCACTTGATGCCGATGATGAGCGTCATGGTCAACCCCGGAAAACGCTACGTTCCCGGTACTCTGGGAACCTCTCATAGACGGCGCGCACCAGTTGCTGGAAGCTCAACTGGCTGGCCCATGCGACGACGTTGCGCAGGTACTTGAGGGGCGCTTCCGGCGCCCCCCGAGCAAGCTCGTTGGCCCGCGCAAGCCCCGTGGGCGTGGCTGCGTACTGAGACCACCCCCCGGGCGCCTTGGTGATGACGACCAGCCCATCGCACGCATGCCGCTCGGCGTCGTGGTAGACCGCCACCGCGAAGGGGCCGTAGTCGTAGGCGCCGAAGTCGTAGCGGCAGTCCTTCATCTCCGTCGAGTACGCTTGCTCGAAGAGGAACAGCGACTTCTGCAACTGCACTGGTGACAACGGTTGTCCGTCTGCTGCGGCGATCGTCAGCAGGGCCCAGTCGGCGCGGTCCATGGCCAAGCCTCCTACAAAATGGCGGGGTGAGGTGTAATTGTACTTCCCTGCCCCAGGTTGGCCGCAACTCGCACATCCTGTCGAACAGCTTGCGCGACTCCACCACGATCGAGGCCAGCGGGACGGCCGGCAGCGCCAGCACGCGGGCGCGCTCCTGCGGCTCGTGCAGCTGCCGAAGCAGTTCCCCGGCGATCGCGTGGATCGCATCGACGTCCTCCCTGAGCGACCTCATCATCGGCTCCGCGCGCGTCCCCTGATACATCTGCCACCTCGCTTGTCCGTTGAGTTTCCGCCCGCCAGCTCACGCGGCCGGGGCGGGCTCGGGCAGCACCAGGCCCTCCAGGCCGTCGATGAGCTCGTCCACCTCGGCCCCCACAGCCTGGAGCCGCACCAGCAGGGCCGCCCGCACGTGGACGGACAGCTCGCCGTCGCCGATCACCAGCAGTTCCGCCAGGCGGCGGGACCGCTCGGCCAGGCTGTCCGTCTCCCCGCGCAGCGCCCGGGCCAACTCGTCCATCTGAAATTCCCCCTTGAGGTGTCTCAATTGTTCGTCAACGCCGTCGGCCCGCCCTGAGCGGCGGCGACGCCTGCTCTCTCGTCTGGCATCGCCCGGCCTTCGCGGGGATCGAGGGCGGCCCCCCGCCAGTCAGCAGGGCGTGCGAGCTGCTCCAGCACCCACGCCTCTGCTGCTCCCGGCGCAGGGCAGAGGCGCAGCCGTCGATTGTGTCGGCCTGGGCTACGGCGACCCAGCGGCCCGAGCAGCTCAAGAACCCTCGCCACATGATGCCCTCCCTCCCCTTGCCGCTCAGGACCGGGCCCGCCCGGTCGCGCTCGACCGCCGAGCCGCCGTGTCGAGCGGGTGCGTGCCCTCGCGGAGCACAACCGTCTCGCCGCAGGGCCGCTCCTCGATCGTGCTGAGCGTGATCGCCCAGCACTGGTCCCAACTGCCCGCGCTCGCGATGAGCTCCCAGGGGGAGCGTCGGCCCGGCCGGAACCAACCGCACCACGTCGTCGCCGCTGCCGTCGCCATCAGGCACCCTCACGCAGGCCCTGGCGTCCTGCCGATGCTTCCTCCTCCCGCGCCCTCGCCGAGAGGGCCAACTTCACTTCCGGCAACAGTTCCCGCAGCACCACGTCGCGCGGCGTTTCGTCGAACCAGTTCAGGAACCAGCGGCAGCCGGCCGGCTCCTGGAGCAGCTGGTCGCAGTCGAAGCAGATCTTGGCGAAGAACTCCTCCACCTCGGCCACCGTCTCCAGCCCGTCGCCCACCCAGCCGCAGTAGCCCACGGCGCACGCCGCCTCCACCGGCCAGTCGAGCACGCACTGGAGCGGCGGGGGCGAGGTTGTCCCCTCCTGCATGAGCCTCGAATCGTCCGTCGCGAGCGCCCGCCGCAGCGCCTTCAGCCCCGCCGTGCTGAGGCAGGGCACGATGCCCTTGTGAAAGACCGTCTGCCAGCTCGTCATCGTCGCGCCCTCACTTGATGCCTTGCGCCGCCTGAAACGCCTCGGCCGTGCCGGGCCGCGCCGCCTCCATAAGGAGCCGCCACCGCGACACGTCGAACATGAATTCCGTCGCCCGGCCCTTCTTGCCCTTGCTCCGAAAAACGGCCGGGACCACCTCCTTCAAAAAGCGGTCTTCCTTGCCCCAGGTCCTGTACCGCGAGATTGTGATCGGCGACACGCCCTGCAGTTCGGCGAGGCGCTCGACCGGCAGGAGGATCGTCCCCGGGCTCATGAGGACCTGGAGCCAACCGGCGAGGCTGATGAACCCCGGGTACGCGTCGGGACGGTCCTCCATCAACTCCGCAGAGAGGCCGAGCGGCTTGGATTTCGCGCGATTCATCGCCGTCATGAACGGATCGCGCCCCGGCACCACCTTGATCTTGTCCCACGCGCCGCAGAATTCGGCGACGGCCTCGACGCGCTCGACTTCGAGGTAGTCCATCCACACGTCGGCGAGCTTCCGCGTCGCCTTCGAGTACCACCCAAGAATCACAGCCTCGACCTCCAGACACGCCCGCTTTCCCTTCATGGCATCCATCTGCCCATGGGCCTTGACCAGCCGCATGAAGTGGAACAGCGGGCTTTCCCACGCGCACGCCTCCTGCATGGCCTGCCGGTGCTCGCGGTCGGTTTCGACCGCCCACCGGACGTACTGGTCGAAGGGCAGGAAGCACGGCGGCGGCTCCTTCTCCTCCCCCTCGTCCTGGTTCACGAGTGGGGAAGACGGCTCCGCGTCGGGTACGTCCCGACGCGGAGCTCCCAGCTGTTCCAAGGTGCTCCCAGGTTCTCCAGCAATTCCAGACTCATCAGGGGTTCTGATGCTCAGGCTACCATCGAGGGCCTCCACCCCCGACTTTCCGTTGTCTGTCACGGCGCGATCGTGACGTTTCAGGGCCAAGTCAGGCCCCGGTTCGCCCTTGCCGAGCGCGCCGTTCGCTCGGGCCGCCATCGCGTGCACAGTACTCGAAATCCGCGCAATGGCGTTGCTCGCCCCGGTTCCGCGATGTACCATGTTGAAGTCCGCTTGCTGCCGCTGCCGTTTGTTCATGCACGCCCCGGGCCTGCCAGCTCGGGGCGTGCCGGCACCTTGTGATATCCACAAATCCACGTCCTCGGCGCGGATCACCGCGCGGACTTCCGGCGGGCCTCGAACACCGCGCGGGCCGGACAATCCAGCCCTACCCAGAGTTCGAGGTCGCTCCTCTTCCAAAGCGTCCGGCCCGCCAGCTTGATCGGAGCGGGCACCCGACCTGCGGCCTGATCGCGCCACCAGCTCGCCAGGGAACGCGCGCAGAGGCGCGCTGCCTCTGCGGCGGTCACCAGCAGGGGAGCGTCGGGGGCAGGGGGCGGAGCGGTGTCGGGCTCGTGCAGTCGCAGGGGCTCAGCCACGTGCCACCGCCTGCCCCGAAGTCTGGGGCGCGCTTTGGGCGGGGGCCTGGCAACGCGAGCGCTTTCGGCGGTCCGTCTGGAGGGCCTTCCGGGCGCCCTCGAGGTCGGAAGGGCGCCACAAGTAGCGGCCCGAGCTGTCGCGGGGCGGGGCGGCCATCCGGCCCTGGTACACCAAACACAGCAGGCTGTTGGGGGGCACACCCAATTCCCTGGCCGCTTCGGTCGTAAGCTTGAAATCGAGCACGTCGCCTCCGGGTTGGGGATCGGTCCCCGGGAGGCGCGCACGAAAAAGGCCCACCGACCAGCGGGTGACGATGGCGCGCAGCGCGCCATCGTCACCCTGCTCGTCTCGGTGGGCCCGTCTACTTGGGTCCGCTGGCCGGAGTGCGGCCAGGGTGGCGGGGCTCTTCGGATCGAAAGCAAGGCGTGGGCCCGGAGTCGCCACCCCGGGGCCGTTCATCACGACTTCGTGATTCTGTCAGCGCCGGCGAGGCGGTGCAAGCCGACTTCGCCGTCATCCTGTTCGGCCGTCCACGTCGCGCCCGCACAACCGGACCGGCGGGCGACGCCCCTCCCATCGGCCAGTCAGCCGCCCACCAGCGCCATGATCGCCTTGCGGACGTGTTCGGGCAGGCCCTCCCAGGCGGCGACCACGCGGGCCAGCTCGGGGGGCAGGGGAGGGGGCGAGCCGGCCGGCCCCGTGTAAGCAGCGTGTAAGGCCCCATCGATCTGCGGCGCAACCTCTTGCCCTGCCTTGTCATTACGCTGCGAAACAATGGGACTGTCGATCCGGTGGTTGCGGGTTCGAGTCCCGTCGTCCTCGCTGATCTAAAGAGCCGCAGGTCATGGACTTGCGGCTCTTGTCGTTTCCCGGAGCGGGCCGACCGGCCGCCAACCCCCTACCCCCAGAGGCGATCTGGCCGTTCCCTCGTCTTCCTCCCTACCTCATCCCCGTCAAAGGACTTCCCCCGGCCACCTGCCTCCCCCCGCAGGTGGCCCGTCTCTTTTCATGTCGGCGACATTGGCCTGACGGGCCCGGCGAACGTCAACTCCGGCCCCTCCGGTAGGACACGTTCTTTGCTTTCCCACCAAACAGAAACAGCCCGCAGCGGCAAATTGCCGCCACCGGTTGTTGTCGTTCTGATCTGCCGAGTCGTCAATCCAGGAAGGCCACGTTCCGCATGGCCTTCGACTGCCCCTCAGTGTTCATCACGACCCGGTGCCAACCGCGCAGGGTGATCGCGGCGTGGTCGGCGTGCCGGGCCCGGGCCCGGACGTAGACGCCTGGGTTCCGCCGCATGGTGCGCCAGCCCCATCGCTTCGCCTTCGGGTTGCCGGCCAAGACCGCCTTGTACTGCCCCTCGGTGACGCCGTTGGGGTAGCGGGAGCAGACGTGGACTGCCTCGCCGCCCGTGCGGTAGCAGAATTCGGCCCAAGGGGGCTTGCCGCCGTTGCCACGGGTCAGCGGCTCGTTGGCCAGGACCAGCTCCTCGTCCACGGCGAAGCCGGGCACGGGAGGAAGAACCACTCGCCCTGCCGGACGAAGGCAGCGTTCTTGCGGCGCTTGCGGGCCTTGGCCCGGAGACGCTTGCCCGCCTGGGCGCTCAAGGCCTCGGCAGGCTTCAGTGCCTCCTTGGCCTGACGGACGGTGCCGACAGGGGCGGATTCCGGGATGCCGGCGACGAACCAGTGCCGCTCGTCGTGGCCGCAAAGAAACTTGCTCTTGTCCTTGCCGTCACGGACCAGGCGGAGCAGGTGGCGGTCGGCTTCGCGTTCATGAAGGGTGGTCACGAGGGCTACCACAAGGGCTCGCATGGGCTCGTCATCGGGGGCCTTCCGCCCAGCCGGCAGCCAGGGCGGCGGCGCCCCCCGGGCCCTGGGCAGTATTGCGACGTGGGCGAGCGACGACGGCGGAACGGTTGAAGCCCCCCAGCGGGCACCGCCGACTGCGCCCACGAGGACCGGGCAGTAGTTAGCAAGCCCGGCGAACGCCAGCGACCGACCCAGCGCCTCACCGAAGCACGCCGACGTGCCGACGATGAACGCCGCCGCCCGCAGCACGTCCGGCGCAAACCCGCCGTTGTTGCTCGGCCCCTGCCGGCCGGCGAAGCCGCTCCACCCACGGCAGACGTCCTCCCACCCACGCCACGAATCAGGGACCGGCACATCTTGTTGACCGCGGCGGCGACCTCGCCCGCAAGCGGGTCGTGGTGCGTCAGGCGAGCCTCGGCCGTCGCACAGGCGGCAAGGTCGTCGTCGGCGACGGAGGCGAGCATCTACAGTGGGGCGGATCGGTGCGCCGGGTTGCAGCCCGCCGTCTTGCCGCCGAGCTCCTTGTGAACCTGAGCCGGGGCATCCTGGAGTGGCGCCCCTGACGCCATGAGTTCAAGCGCCCGCCCGCTCGCCGGGCCGGTGTCGAAGGCCCCTTCCTGCCACCATGCCAGGTAGCGCTCCAGGATGTCGGACGAGTTGAACCTGCCGCAGTCGAGGAGGCTTTCGGCAAGGCGGACGGCCCTGCGGGTCGGCCCGCCGATCCGGTCCCCGGCAGCCAGCCCGAGCAGCACGCCCCGGCAACGATCTTCAGCCGGGGTGGTGTCGCTCATGGTCCCTGCCTTGACGGGTGCGACCGGGGGCTCGTGGCCTGGGTGGGAAGGGGCCTGGCCGATAAGATGACTGCTGTTTCGCCATGCAGAAAGCAGCACCGTTACGGCTACCCTACACGGTGACGAGCGTTCTGACGAAGGAGGCCCGGCGCCGGCGATAAAAGTCCTGTTCCTCGACGGCCGGCAGCCGGCCCCCGGCTGCGTCAAGCAGAAGTTCCTGGCCAGGCACGACCACAAGGTCGTCAACCCGAAGCTGCCGGATGAGGATTCACTGAAGCTGTCAGGATCGCCCAGGCCGTCACCCACGAGGAGCTCTGTCCATGAACGTACCAGAAGAAGAGCGTCGTGATGCCGAGAAGACGGGCGAGCTAGTCCGCAAGAAGCTGATGGAGATCATGGACTTGCAGGCTGACGTTGACTCTCTCCTGCGGGACAACCATCCCACGCCGTTCGGTTCGCAGAAGTGGCAGTATGCCAGTCACGAAGCCTTGCAGCGGCTCGTGGCGATGACGGCGATTCAGTTCGTCCTCTTCGAGCCGGTCGATTTCGTGAAGGGGAACGGCGAGGTCAAGGTCTCCGCCGAGAAACTGATTGCGGCCCTGGTCGCTCAATTGAAGACGCTCAAAACGAAGAAGTCCGATTGGTGACGTAGACGAGCGCTAAGTCGTTCGATAAGCCGAGGGGTGAAATCGAGGGAGCAATCCGAAGGAGGGGCGACGATGGCAAACCCAAGAGAACCGTGGAACATCCGCCCGGCAAAGAAAAGAGCCTCCGTAACGGCCTCCCTCAAGACGGAAGTAGAAACGAAGGCCAAGGAGTTGATTGAAACCGTGTTGAAGCCAAAGTACGTCCTGCCGCCTAACAAAGACGAGCAGTCCAACTACGTCACCGACGTCGGGGCGAAGTGGTACAGGAACTTCTTCTACTTCTTCACGGCCTACGCCTGCCCAAGCCCGAACGCCCTCTCGCTCACGTTCGAGTGGATGTTTGCTCGGATGGAGCCGCTCGGCGACGGGAAGTTTGCCCTCTATGCCATGCGTCACACGGGAAAGGAATGGGTCGGCGTCCTGGATGCTCTTTCGGTGGACGAGTGTATGAAGGCCATCCGAGACGATCCTTGGTTCGAGCGATGAGGACTGACCAATGGGCCCTAAACCCGTCGAAAACCCTTGAAGAGAAAATCGAGATCATCGTGAAGATGCGCGTGGAAAAGCTGCCGCTCCTGCCAGCCTGCTACTGCCTGCACCTGCTAGCGAAGGCGGCGGTAACGGTCTCCGAAGCGACGGTGGAGCACCGACGACCACAGGATTCACCGATGCCCTTCAACGAATCGCTGGCCGAACGCACCCGCCAACGTCTGGCCCGGCGCAAGAACGTCGAGGAGAAGAGGATGTTCGGCGGCGTCGGCTTCCTCCTGAGCGGCAACCTCCTCGTCTGCGTCAGGAGGGGCTCGCTGCTCGTCCGGGTTGGCCCGGAGCAGAACGACGATGCCTTGAAGGAGGCGCACGTCAGCGAGTTCGTCATCGAGGGCCGGGGCACGATGAATGGATGGGTCGTGGTTGGCCTTGAAGGCGTCGAAGACGACGACCAGTTGAAGGGCTGGATTCAACGGGCGGTGAATTTCGTGCGGACGCTGCCTGCGAAGGAGAAGTAGCCATGTCCAGGTTGCGACTCGCCATCGAGCAGATCGTCTTCGCCCGGAACTACACCATCGGGCTGCTCGACCAGACGCCCGCAGCCGAATGGTTTCGGCAACCGCCGGGCGGCGTCAGCCACGTCGCCTGGCAGGTAGGCCACATCGCTTTTTCCGAGTACCGCCTGGCGCTCTGGCGCATCCGAGGAGAGCAGCCCCAAGATGCTGCCCTCTTCTCGCCCGAATTCAAGCGGCTGTTCGGGGCGAATTCGGTCCCGGGCCCCGACGCCAACACGTCCTTCGCTCCCGGCGAAATCCGGGCCATGCTCGACCGGGTGCATGAGCAGGTGCTTCGGGAACTGCCGGGCCTGGACGAAGCCGAACTGGATCAGCCCGTGCCGCACCCGCACCCCTTTGCGAAGACGAAACTGCTAGCACTTCTGTGGTGCGCCCACCACGAGATGCTGCACGCCGGGCAGATCGGCCTGCTGCGCCGTCACCTTGGGTATCCGCCGATGTGGTGAGGCGAGGACCCATCATGGCCCTCGACGTTGTGAGTGAGAAGGACGATGGCTGAGGTCGAGAAGGTCGTGCCGGTCCTCAAAGTCTCGGGCATGTAGAAGTCTGTCGCTTTCAACGTGGCGAGCTCGGTTCTGCGCTACCATCGACGGGCCGATTCGCTCTGACGGGCGAGGGCGGCGGCGGAGTGACAGGGCGGGCGCAAACGCCATGCGCGAGGTACATCCAGTCGCTTACTCCGCCCCCGCCTCGATGCTGAGGACCAGTTCCTTGAACGCATCCCGTGGCTTGCCGTAAGGGGCTGATTTGCTTCGGGCCAGCGCCGAAAGCAAGGTGTCGTTCAGCCTGGCGCCGACGTCGTGCGGCGACAGGGCGCCCTCGGCCAGCCACGCCGCCGCATTTCTCATCAGGTCGTTCATCGAGCCCGTGACAGACCGATCCAGCGCCTTGGCGAAACGAACCGATGCGGCGGCCGCGATGAATCGTCGGTAGGCGCCTTCCTGCCCGTTGGCTGCCAGGAGCTCTCGGATGCCGCTCAAAGCACGCTCGGTGTAGTGCCTTTCGGTCGTGATGCCCTTGCCAAGAAGAAGCGTGGAGTAAAGCGATCTCGTGTTGCTCAGGAGGACGTACGGCGTGCGACCGGCAAGGAACAAATGAGACGACCAGTCCGCAACCGGGCTCTCGTCCAGAGGCAACGCCCCCAAAGTGCCGGCTTTGATCTGGGCATTCAGCTTTTGCGACAGTCAAAAGATCATCCCTTCCTCACCAACCCAGTCGCCGGTCGCTCGGGCCGTTCCAGCACGGCGACAAGCGCTTCGCCCGCCCGCTCATCGGTCCGACGAGGCCCAGCCGCCCTCGCTCACGCGGGCTGTCGCCGTCAGCAGGCGCAGCCGCTCGGCGGTGTCGATCTTGAAGACCGACACGCGCAGCCCTCCAGGTGGAAGCGGGATGAGCCGGTCATCGGCGAAGCGGAACGTGAAGCAGGGGCCTTCGTCCAGCGCCAGCATCTCGATCGCCTGTGCCTGGTGGCCCTGTTCCGTCGGCCGATTCATCGCCCCTCGAACTTCTCCTGATGCTCTTTCCTGAGCCGGACGTATTCGGGGTGCTTGCGGGCGGGAACGTAGCGCTCGTAGAAAACCGCCGCCGCTGCCGCCTTCTCGGCGTCCTCGCCCCTGGGCAACTCGTCCCCCGTCTTCTTATCGTACTTGCGCCCGCCCTTGTGGTTGGCGTAGCGGCGGGCACGGGACCAACCCATCTGGAGGAACTTGCGGGCCATGTCCGCTCCGGGGAAGTCGTCCGCCTTCAGGTACGCCCGGAACATCCTGTGGATCTTCGCCGCCGACCGCTTCGCCTCGGCGACCGTCTTGAACCTCCAGTGCGGCAGGATCTCGCCCTTGTGCGGCTGGACCAGAAGGACGCCCTGCTCGTCCCTGCCGATCCGGTACAGTTCCGGGCGCTTGCGGAAGTCGATTTTCTTGAAGTCCAAGGCGTAGTTGAAAGCCGCTCGGGTCATTGGGCCAAGCCTTGGAGGTTCGCCACGGCGCTCATCGGCTCGACGGCGCTGCGATCCGGGACCGGAACGTAGAAGGCAACGCCACTGTTGAGGTAGGCGTCGTACTCCTCGCCGAAGGCTTCCTTCAAGCGGGCCTCCTCGTGCAGCGAGCCGATCGCCAGATAGATCGTGGCAGCCGTGTTGAAGGCGAGGAGGCTGGTCGTCATCCTCGGCCACAGCCAAAAGATCGGCAGCGGAGCAAAGTTGAGCGGGTGGCGGCTCCAGGCGAAGGGGCCGGCAGCGTGCCTTTTTCCTTCGTCGTCGAGCGCCGGGCCCTGGGCTTCCGGCTCAGGAGGGACCGGGCCATCGCCGAGCCAATGTTCCAGGCTCTCCAGGCCGATGATGCGACGGATGCCCACCTGCCCGGCTGCCGAGGTCGCGTAGACAATCGCACCGGCATGAACGGCGTGCATCAAGAGCGCCATCGGCCCTTCGACACGGTACAGTTCACGGCTCGGCTGCCGCCGAATGTAAGCGGCCAGCATCCCGAAGCTGACGGCGGATTGGGCGAGGTAGAAGGCCCGGTAGAGGCCGTTGCGGTTTCTTTCGCCGAATCGCCGGGCGGCGGCTCGCTTGGCCGTGCGGCTCGCCAGAGCGCTGTGGACCACCCCGAACGCCGCCGTCGCTGCCATCACCTTTAACATGCTGCGCCACATTATCGCGCTCTCCGGGTGCTGCGCTTGATGGTTGCCGATCATTTAACGTCAGCAAAACCTGCGCCGGACGATCGACAGGCCCATCTTCAACCTGTTGTTCGCTTGAGGTTAGCCAACACGCTCTCCACCATTTTCGGCTCAGGTGGTTTGACGAGATGGTGGTTGAACCCGGCTTCCGCCGTGCGGCGGCGGTCTTCTTGTTGGCCCCAGCCGGTCAACGCCGCAAGCACCACTTTCTCCAGGCCGGGGTGCTGGCGCATCCGGCGAGCCACTTCGTAGCCGTCCATCCCCGGCATCCCGATGTCCAGGAACACCACGTCCGGCGAATAGGCTCCCGCCATCTCCAGCGCCGCCACGCCGCTGTACGCCACCCGGACCTCGTGGCCTTGCAGCCTGAGCAGCATGGCGAGGCTGCCGGCGGCGTCCTTATTGTCATCGACGACGAGCAGCCGGTGGCCGGAGGGCGTGATGGATCGAGCGGCGAGCCCCGCCTCAGTACCGTTCGCCTTCTGAACCGTGCCGGTCGAGATCGGCAGGCGCACGGTGAACTCACTGCCTTTGCCCAGCCCAGCACTGCGGGCCTCGACCGACCCGTTGTGCATTTCACAAAGGTTCTTCACCAGCGTCAGGCCGATGCCCAGCCCGCCTTGGGACCGGGTGGCGGCGTGGTCCACCTGCCCGAACAACTCGAAGATGCGGGGCAATACGTCCGGGGCGATCCCGATGCCGTCGTCCCGGGCCCGCAGTACCGCCTCGTGGCCTTCCCGTTCGGCGGTGAGCCAGATGCGCCCGCCCGGTTCCGTGTACTTGGCGGCGTTCGTCAGGAGGTTGCCGACGACCTGGGCGAGCCGCACCGGGTCCGGCATCGAGTAGAAGGGGCTCGTGTGGGAGGCGCACGCTCAAATCGTGGCCCTGGGAGCCCACGAGTGGCTGCGCCGTCTCCACCGCACGGGCGACGACTGTGGCGAGTTCGACCTTCTCCTTGCGGAGCTCGATCTTCCCCCGCATGACCCGTGACACGTCCAGGAGGTCGCCCACCAGCCGGACGAGGCTGACGGCGACGATTTTGAGGTCGGGGGCCAGGACGAGATAAAGGCCCGGTACGGACTCGAAGAGAACCTGGATGTCCGGGGAGGATACAGGTTGGCCGGTTATTCTTCGCTCGCTCATGACCGTAATGCTCTTTCAACCAATGACCCGCCCTGTCTACGCCGCTATCGTGTGTCCAGGTCGCCAAAGCGATTCTGAAAGCGCCACAGCCATGGCGCAGCACCCAGAAGCCTCGCTTATTCCGCCCTGGTCGTGGCAGGGTTTTATTCTCAAACAAGAACAAGCCGTCTCCGGTCGTCGCTGACCGGGGCAGCAGGCAGCCATCATTTTACTGGTAGATTTGGCGGTTGACAGGCGGGCTCGGCTTCGCTGCCCGAAGCGGTTGAGAACGACGAGAACCTGCTCGAGGCGATCCTGCCGCTGACGGACGTGATGGGCACCGGGCATCCCGCCGCCGTGTCGGCGGGCGTGAAGGCCGGGGCTACGGTCGCCGTCGTGGCCGACGGGGCGGCGGGGCTGTGCGGCGGTGCTGGCCTCCAGGCCGCTGGGGGCGGGCTGCATCCTCATGCTGGGCCGGCACGAGGGTCGGCTGACACTGGCCCGGTGGGGCGGTGGGCTACGTCGGCGTGCCGCACGACGGCAGCGCCGGGCTCGATCTTCAGCAGCTCTTCCGGCAGAACATCCGGCTGGTCGGCGGGGTGGCCCACGTGCGGGCCGACGTCGCCGAACTGGTGACCGCTGCGCTGGCGGGTAAGCTCGACCCCTCGCCCGTCCTCGACCTGACGGTGAACCGGGCCGGAGGGGCACGCTGCGAGGGACGGGCGGCGGGCAACGAAGGTCATGGTGCGGCCCTGAACCAGTCAAGCGGGGGAAGCCGGCGTGTGGCTGTGCCTCTTCGTCCAGGGCAGGGCGACACCGGCCTCCTGCTCGACCTCGAACGGAGGGCCTACTTCATCGCGATGCACAACGCCCTGGGAGGCAGCGCGGACGCGCGGGTGGCGCTGGCCCGCGCCTGCCAGCGGTTGCGAGGCGAGTGGCAGAAGGCAGGGCGTGAGGGCCTCACGTCACCCCGAACGGTGCCCCGCCCTGGCACCGTCGGCGCGTCCCCATCAGGGCGGCGGCGAAGCCGCCGCCTCCGGCTTGGGCCGCGCGGCCGCTTTTCGCTTGGGCCCTCGGTGGGGCGCGGCACACTCGCCCTCAACCTTCCCTTCGGGCCACTCCGACCCGCAACAGGGAGGAAAACGCCCCGGACCGCGATCCACGGAAGGTCGCCAACTGCCCTTTTGCCGAGAGGGCTCGCGTCACTTGACGACCGGTTGGGGCGGCACGGGATGAATGCCTTCCTGCAGCGAGACGGGGTGGCGGGGCGGGACGCTCGCGCCCTTCAGGCCGCTGATCGGCAGGAGGGGCCCCCTCGGCCGGTGCGTCAGGCTGGGCCCGAGTCGCGCCAGCACACTCTCCCCCACCGCAGCCCCCGGAGGCAGGGTGCGCCACGGCTTCGCGGAGGAGATCACCCGCCGCCCCTCCTCGAACAGGGCAGTCATCACGGCCGGCTTGAACTCCGCGCTCGACGTTGGGGCCGGGTACTCGGGCGGGATGGCCGACAAGTAGTAATCCATTCCGGTCAGCAGGCAGACGGTGTACAGCCGTTGGAGGTCGCCGCGCCCCTGGGCGTAGATGAGGGTGGACACGTTCTTCCCTGCCTGGTCCAGCGACCACGGCCGAATCACCTCCGGGTCGGCGTACAGCTTCCCCGCCACGATCACGTATACCTTGGCCCCGGCGAGGTCGCGGGCCGCCACGTCCGACCGCTCGTCCGGCGGGACGTACGGGGGCCGGTAGAAGAGGGCCTGCGACACCCCCCCATCGACGTGCCGCTCGGTGTGCCGGGCGCCGTCCACGGTGACGTCGATCTGGACTGCCGGGAAGTACCCCGGTGCGGCCGAGGACGCGAGGAGGACTTTGCCGATCAGTTCCCGGTCCCCCGGCCCGTTCCGGACGGCCATCGCCCCCACGTCCCAGACCACGAACTGCTTCCCCTCCTCCTCTGTCGTGCCGACGTAAAGCCGCCGGCCTTTGCGGTGGGCCTCGGCCAGGTCGCGCATGACTTCGGCGGTCAGGAAGGCGTCGATGCGGGCGGCCAGCGGGAACGTGTCCGCATAAGACTCGTGGAACAGTCCCCAGAACCGATGCACCTTGTAAATGTCCTTGCTCTCCGCCGTGGTGTAGAACAGCTTTAGCTGCGCGTCGTACTTTGGCCCCAGGAAGGCGGCCGGGGCGATCAGCGCGCCGGTGCTGATGCCGGTCACCACGTCGAAGCACGGCCGATCGCCCCGCTGCGACCAGCCGACCAGGACTCCGACGGAGTACGCGCCGAACGAACCTCCCCCGGACAAGCAGAGGATGTTCCGATCCCGGTGCGTGGCGGCCACCCCGCCCTCTTTCCTGGATTGCTCCGAAAGTTTTTGCTGCCGGTCTTTGCGAAGGCGCTCGGCGGCCGCAGCCAGTTGGTCCGGCGGGGTGAGGTCGTCCGCCTCTTCCTGCGCCACCGGGTCAATCAGGTCGCGCGTGTTGAGGCCCGAGGCAGCCGGGGTCGGGAACGGAGTGAGCTCCGCGCGACGGCAGCCGCAGGGCGCTCCAGCCAACAGGCAGGCGGCCGCGGCTACCACGGTCGAGGCGCGGAACCGGCGGTGCATGTTCTACTCCAGAGTGCGGCCGGCGCAAGGGGAAGCCGGGGGGACGCGATCGAGCTTCTTATCGGGCGGTATGACCCCGCAACTTGACCCAGCACACAGAACCAGCCCTGGTGCCCCGGCGGCGTTGTGACGGCCCGTAGGAGGCCGGCGCAGGCGCTCCGGTGGATTGCGGGGAAGAGGGGGGGGCAATGAGCGGCGGCGGGCCCCCGGTGAGGAAGTCCCCGCGAATCGCGACGCGATCCCGCGATCCCGCGATCAGCTTTTTCAAGTTTTGTCCTGGCCTTCAGCCGGCCAGGTCGTATACTTAACACCTCAACCCAAAGGCGCTGGCCAGGACGGCCTCGCCGGGTTGGCTCATCACACACCTTGACCAGGGAGGGTCACTCCATGCTCTTCACCCACACCGAGCCGAAAGCCCAGAATTGGCGGGCGCTGGCCGTCTTCGCGGACGGCAGCACGCGCCTGCTCTACGTCGGCCGTTCGGCCCCCCACGTCCAGGCCGGCTACGCGGGCGCTTTCGCGGAGGTGCTCGACGCGGACGAGCGGGCGGCGGTCGTCCGCATCTCATTGCAGCGCTGGGACGGGGCCGCCGATCAGGGGCGCTGGATCGCCCAGGCCAGCCTGGCGAAGCCCCCCGAGGGCAGGGCCGTCAAGCGCAAGGCCGCCAGCCCCTTCTCGGGGAAGCGGGCTTTCGCAAGCCCGCCCGGTTCGCCCGCCGTCCGCACCTGCCGGGTCGTGCCGCCGGACTGCTCCACGAACTGAATCGGGCACCTTCTGGACAAAAACGACGCGCCGAGCCGAGAGGCACCGCCGGGCAGGACGCCCGTCGGGGCAGCGAGTCGTCTCCAAATCTGATTACAGGGAGGTAATCGAGATGACGAAAGTGCGCTACTTCGCGGTGGACGCCGGAGGCCAACTCCGCAAGATGCGCCAGGCGGCGGTAAGAGGGCTGTGGGAGGGCAAGGCGAGAGCCCACGCTCTGGGCTGCCCGGCCGACGCCGAGTTGCGCCTGGTCAGCGTCGTCTGCGACGTCTACCTGCTCCCGCGCAAGGTCTACCTGTTGCGCCTGCCGCTGGCCGGCGGCCGGTTCACCGAGGAGGGCCTCCTGGCCCTGCGTGCGTTCGCCCTGCCCGACTGTGCCATGCCGGAAGAGTCGGGCGGGCACCACGCCGAAGGCTGGCCGGACGACTTCCTCCCGCAACTGGCGGTGGCCCTGGACGTAACGCTGTGGGACCTGCAGGTGCCGCTGAAGGTCGGCGGGCCGCTTCTCCTCGCCGCCGCGCTCCGCGTGACGCCCCGTCAGGCACTGCGGTACTTCCGTTGAGGGGCGGGCCAGCCCCGCTTGGTCAAGGGTGCGGCCAAAGAAGCCTTGCTCGATGCCTCGCGAACGAGACTGCTGCAAGGGCTGGACCGCGCGCCGGCCTTGCGGGTTGGCTAAACCCGGTCTTGCCCGGCGGCAGGCGCCCGCCCTTCGTTGCCGCCGGGCCGTCCTCGACAGGCGTTGTCATCGCACACTTCTGCGGTTTGCCGGCGATCCGATCAAACGACCGGGGGGCCAGTGGAGGGGGCCTCGTCCAAGCACTTCAGGCAGTCGTGCTCCGTCAGCGGGAGGAGCCACCTCGCGGCGACGAAGGGGGCGAAGACGTGGGCGGCGGTGCTGAGCAGGATGCGCAGGTCGTTCCAGGGGCCGATGTGCCCGACGTAGTAGAGGTCGAAGGCCAGTTTGCGGCGCACGCTGGCGAGGTCGGTGTCGGGCGGCAGGTGGACCTGGGCCAGCCCCGTGACGCCCGGCAGCACCAGAAGGCGGTCGCGGTAGCGCGGGATGGCCTGTTCCAGTTGGGGGACGAACTCGGGGCGTTCGGGGCGCGGGCCGATGAGGCTCATGTCGCCGCGGAGCACGTTCCACAACTGCGGCAGCTCGTCGAGGTGCGTCCGGCGCAGGAAGCGCCCCACGGGCATGATGCGCGGGTCGCCCGGCCGGGACCAGCGGGCGCCGCTGAGGCGCTCGCAGTCGTGATACATGGTGCGCACCTTGTAGATCGTAAACGGCTTGCCGCCTCGGCCCACGCGCGTCTGCGAATAGACGATGGGCCCCCGGGAAGTGAGCTTGACC
>JBBSEZ010000139.1:0-21280 GCA_038239195.1 Gemmatales bacterium | reverse complement strand
TCCTTCATCCTTCATCCTTCATCCTTTCTTTTTGATGGAATCGACGTCCAGCAGGACGATCGAGGCGCCGTCGATCCGGGTGTCCTGCGTGACGTACGGCCGGATGCGCAGGGAGTACCAGCGCCCTGCCGTGTCCTGAACCTCACCCTCGTGGGGGGCGAGCGTGTCGATCACCCCTGCGATCAGCTGCGCCAGGTCCGGGACGTTGAGGTTGGGCTTGATGTCGCTGATCGGCCGGCCGACGTCGGTCGGGATGAGGTTCAGCAGCTTCTCGGCCTGGGGGGTGAAGCGGCGGATGCGCAGGTCGCGGCTCACCATGACGATGGGGATGTTGACCCCGCCGAGGAGGTTGATCAGGTCGTTGTTGACCCGCCCCAGGTCGGTGTTGCGGTGCTGTAACTCATCGTTGACCGTGGCCAGCTCCTCGTTGGCCGACTGGGCCTCCTCCTTGGCGGTCTGGAGCTCCTCGTTCGTGCTCTGCAGCTCCTCGTTGGCCGACAGGATCTCCTCGTTGGCGGACTTCAGTTCCTCGTTCGTGCTCTCCTGCTCCTCGATGACCGACTGGAGATATTCGCGCATCGCAGCCAGTTCCTGCTGGAGTTGGGCCGCTTGCTGGTCCGAGGGCGCCGGCCCGGCCTCGGCCGGGCGGGCCCCGGCCGGCGAGCCGGCCGAGGCGAGAAGGGCGTCCTGGAAGAGCACGAGGAAGAAGCGCGCCCCGTGGCTGGAGGGGGCCTTGAAGGGAACGACCTCGACCCGCACCCGCCGCACCTGCCCGCCCTCGGCGAGGCGAGCTCCCTCCCGGACGACGGGGGCGTTCTCCACCTTGGCCTGGTTGAGCGCCGCCCTCACCTCGACCAGCAGGCCCTCGCGGAGCATGCGCAACAGGTCGAGGCTGGCCAGGCCCGGCGCCGGTTCCAGGTAGGCGGCCGTGCGCCCGCGGAACTGGAGCACGGTCCCCGTCTCATCGACCACCACGCCCACCGGGGCGTAGCGCGTCAGGAGCACGCGGTCGGCCTCCTTCTGGACGTCCAGCGCGCTCCACAGGGCGGCGCCCTCCTCGCGCGGCACGCGCAGGCCATGCCCCTCGCCGCTCCCCGAGGCCCCGAGCTGTAGGTGGGGGGCGTTCGACACCGACTTCCGGGCGTAGATTCGGTGCTTCGGGCTGAGGACGTGAAACAGGTCGCCGGAGGTGCCGATGTTCTCCGAGCCGCCGAGGAAGAGGAAGCCGTTGGGGGCAAGGGCGTAGTGGAGCACGGGCAGCACCCGCCTCTGGAGGGCGAGGTCCATGTAGATGAGCACGTTGCGACAGCTGACCAGGTCCAGACGGGAGAACGGCGGGTCGGCGGCGATGTTGTGCCGGGAGAAGACGCACAGGTCGCGCACGGCCTTGTTGATCTGGTAGTTGCCGTTGACGCGCACGAAGAAGCGCCGCAGCCGTTCCGGCGAGACGTCGATCTCGATGTTGTCCACGTAGAGCCCCGCCCGGGCCTTCTCCAGCGCCACCTCGCTGAGGTCGGTGGCCAGCACCTTGACCGGGAAGTCGTGGGGCCCCGCCTCCAGGAACTCCAGCAGGGAAATGACCAGGGAATAGACCTCCTCGCCGGTGGCGCACCCCGCCACCCAGACGCGAATGGGAGCGCGCGCGGCCCGGCCCTGGACGAGCTCGGGGAAGGCATTCTCCTTGAGCGCCTCGAACGCCTCGGGGTCCCGGAAGAACTGGGTCACGCGGATGAGGAAGTCGTGGTACAGGGAATTCAGCTCGGCGGGGCCCTGCCTCAGCACGTGCAGGTAGCTCGGGACGTCGTTGATCCCGGCCAGGGCCATGCGGCGCTGGATGCGCCGCTGGATCGTGGTCTGCTTGTAGTGGGTGAAATCGACCGCGGTCCGCGCGCGCAGCAGCGCAATGATCTCGCGGACGGCGCTCTCGGCCTCCGAGAGGGCCCCCCCAGCGCTCCCCCCCTCCCGTACGTAGGGGTGTTCGTTGAGCCGCACGAGTTGCTGCGCGATGTCCTGGGGCGACAGAACGTAGTCCACGTTGCCTTCGGCGACGGCGCTGCGCGGCATGCTGGTGTGCTTGGCCGACTGCTCGTCCTGAGCGAAGGTGATGCCGCCCTCTGCCTTGATGGCCTGGAAGCCGAGCGTCCCGTCGCTGCCTCCGCCGGACAAAATGACGCCGACGGCCCTCTCTTTCAGGTTGGCCGCCAGCGAGCGGAAGAGGTGGTCGGCCGGCATGTTCGGCCCGGGCGCCTCGGCGCGGGGGCTCAGGGCGATCCGGTCCTCGGCCAGCGCGAGGTTGGTATTGGGCGGGATGAGGTACACGTGGTTCGCCTCGACCGCGGCGCCCTCGGTCGCCTCTTGAGCCGGCATCGAGCTGGCCCGCGACAAAATCTCCGGGAGCTGGCTCTTGTGGTTGGGCCCGAGGTGCTGCACGAACAGGAACGCCATCCCCGGGCTGGCGGGGAGGCCCGCCAGCAATTCCAGGAACGCCTCCAGGCCCCCCGCGGAGGCGCCGACGCCGACGATGGGGAAGGCCGGGGCCCCGTCACCAGGCTGCGCGACGTTGGCCGGGGGCCCAAACGGATCGACCGGATCGCTGAAAGGCACGGGAAAGCCCTCTGAGGACAGCGCCTCTGCGATGTGACGATGCCCTGCCGCCATTTTATCCAACCCGTCCTCGAAGAACAGGTTCAGGTTCGAGGCGCCCGGGAGGCAGCTGGCCAAATCGCCCGGGGCGCGCTTTCCGGTTGCATCCCGTTCGCGCAAGGATACGATGGGGGAGACGTTTGGGGTCGCCAAAGGACGCAAGGGGGGCGAGTACCATGCTCGAGCTCGAGGGCAACAAGAGCGTACGGTTCTGCGATGGCCTGTCGCGGCGCGACTTCCTCAAGGTTGGCTCGCTCGGCGCGGGCGCCGTCGGGCTGACGCTGCCGGAGCTGCAACAACTCGAGGCGGCGCGCGGCGGCAAGGACGTCAACTGCATCCTGCTCTTCCTGGTCGGCGCCCCGAGCCAGCTCGACACCTGGGACCTCAAGCCCGGCGCGACCGACACGGTGCGCGGCCCGTTCCGCCCGATCCGGACCAACGTCCCCGGCATCCAGATCGGCGAGCACTTCCCGCTCATGGCCAAGGTGGCCGACCGCTACGCCATCGTGCGCTCGGTCCACCACAAGGCGGCGCCGATCCACGAGACCGGGCATCAGATGATGCAAACCGGCTACCTGTTCCGCGGCGGGCGCGAACATCCTCATTACGGCTCCGTCCTGTCGCAATTGCGCGGCCCGCGCCCGGGCGGCCTGCCGCCGTTCGTCGTGTTGCCCTCGCCCATCGGCAACACCGGCGTCAGCGTCAGCCACGGGCAGGGGGCCGGCTACCTCGGCTCGCGCCACGAGCCGTTCTTCCTGCGCGGCGACCCCAACTCGCCCACCTTCGCGATCGGCGACCTGAGCGCGCCGGGCGGCATCGACCCGTCGCGCCTGCGCGGCCGGCGAGCGCTACTCGACGCCGTGGACGGCGCCCACCGCGCCTTCGACGCCACCGAGGACAGCCGGGCTCGCGACGTCGCCTATGAGAAGGCGTTCGGCCTGCTGTTCGCGCCGCAGACCAAGAAGGCGTTCGACGTCGCCAGCGAGAAAGCGGAGCTGAGAAATCGCTATGGCCGCAACACCTTCGGCCAGTCGTGCCTGCTGGCCCGCCGGCTGGTCGAGCACGGCACGAGGCTCGTGACGGTCAACATGTTCGACACCGTCTTCAACGAGATCACCTGGGACTGCCACGCCGACGGCGGTTCGCTGGCCGTGCGCCTCGAGGACTACAAGGACGTCCTCTGCCCGATGTTCGACGTGGCGTACACGGCGCTGCTGGAAGACCTGCGGCAGCGCGGCATGCTGGCGAACACGCTGGTGCTGGCGATGGGCGAGTTTGGCCGGACGCCGCAGCTCAACGCGCGCGGCGGGCGCGATCACTGGCCGGGGGTGTGGTCGGTGCTGTTCGCCGGGGCCGGCGTGAAGGGCGGGCAGGTCGTCGGCGCCTCGGACAAGAACGCCACGGAGCCGAAGGATCGGCCCGTGACGCCGGGCGAGATCGCTGCGACGGTGTACCGCGGGCTGGGCATCGCGTCGAGCGCGCGCCTGCCGGGCCCCGATGGCCGGCCGCTGCCGCTCATCGAGGAGGAGCCGGTCGGCGAGTTGTTCCGCTGAAGGATGAAGGATGAACCAGAAAGCTTGCCTGGTTCATCCTTCATCCTTCCTCCTTGGAAGGGGGGCGAGAATGGCGAGTGCGTGGGTGATCGACGTCGCGGAGGCCGATTTCGAGACTGCCGTCCTGGCGGCCTCGCACGAGCGGCCCGTGGTGGTGGACTTCTGGGCGCCGTGGTGCGGCCCGTGCCGGGCGCTGGGGCCGATCCTGGAGCGGCTGGTCAACGAGCGCGAGGGCGAGGTCCTGCTGGCCAAGGTCAACACCGACGAGGCGCCCGGGCTGGCGGAGTATTTCCAGATCGAGGGCATCCCGGCCGTCAAGGCGTTCCGCGACGGGCAGCTCGTCCACGAGTTCGAGGGCGTGCTGCCCGAGAAGGCGCTGCGCGCCTTCCTCGATCAAATCGCCCCGGGTGGGAAGAACAGCCTGTTGGGCCAGGCCCGCGCGGCGGAGGAGGGCAACCCGGCCGAGGCGGAGCGCCTCTACCGGCAGGCCCTGGTGGAGAACGGCGACGACCCGCAGATACGGGTCGGTCTGGCGCGCGTGCTGCTGGCTCAAAACAAGACCGACGAGATCACAACGCTGCTCGAGCCCGTGGGAACGGAGGGCGAGACCGGCGCCGAGGCGGAGCGCCTCAAGGCGCAGCTCGCGTTCCGCGCCCAGCAGGGGGGCGCCGCCGACGAGAGCGGGCTGCGCAAGAAGATCGCGGCCGATCCCAAGGCCGCCGAGCCGCGCTACGAACTGGGCTGCGCGCTGGCCGCCCGCGCCGACTACGAGGCGGCGCTGGAGATGCTGTACTCCGCCGCCGAGCGCGACTTCAAGCTGGCAGGCGGCAAGGTGCGCGAGGCGATGGTCCAGGTGTTTTCCGCCCTGGGCGCCAACCACCCGCTGTCGAACGACTACCGAGCCCGGCTCTCCCGTTTACTGTACTGAGCGGGCCCTGGTCCTCTCTTTTCGGAGCGCCCCCTCGATGTGCGCGACCCCGCCCGCTCCCCCTGCCGGCACGGTGGTGGTCCGCGTGGCGGAACTGACGAAGTCCTACGGCACGGCCGCGGCGCCGGTCCACGCCTTGCGCGGCGTGTCGCTGGAGGTGCAGCAGGGCGAGAAGGTGGCGCTGCTCGGCAAATCGGGGTCGGGCAAATCGACGCTGCTGAACGTCCTCGGCGGGCTGGACCGGCCCACGTCCGGGGCGGTCGAGGTGGCGGGGCGCGACCTGGCGCGCCTGAGCGCCGACGAGGCGGCGCTCTACCGCCTCAAGACCGTGGGGATGATCTTTCAGTCGTTCAACCTGGTGCCCTCGCGGACGGCGCTCCAGAACGTCGAGCTCCCGTTGATCTTCGCGGGGATGGCGCGGTCGGCGCGGCGACAAACGGCCGAGGCGGCGCTGCGGGCCGTCGGGCTGGGCGAGCGGCTGCACCACCTGCCGGCGGAGCTTTCGGGCGGGGAGGGGCAGCGCGTGGCGATCGCGCGGGCGCTGGTGAATCGCCCGCGGGTGCTGCTGGCGGACGAGCCGACGGGCAACCTCGACAGCGCCACGGCCGGGGAAGTGCTGGGGGTGCTGGCGGAGCACCTGAAGGCCAACGCCACGACGCTGTTGCTGGTGACGCACGACGAGGAACTGGCGCGGCGCTACGCCGACCGCGTGGTCTGGCTGCGCGACGGAAGGTTGGCGACGTGATTCGTTCTCTTCGCCGCTTGCGGCTTAGCGGCCGAACGCTAAGCCGCAAGCGGCGAAGAAGGGAGGGCCCGGTGCGCATCTCGGACGTCATCGGGCTGGGGCTATCGGCCCTGTGGCAGCAGAAGGTGCGCACGTCGCTGACGACGCTGGGCGTGGTGATCGGCACCTTTTTGTTGGTACTGAGCCTGGCGATTGGCCAGGGCGTGAAGGTTGCGGTGCTGAACGAGCTGCGCCGCTTCGACCAGGTGCGCAAGGTACTGGTCTACCCGGGGACCAAGGCGAAGTCGGAGCACGCGGTCACCATCAAGGGCGACGTCGGCGAGGCGAAAAGGGAGCGGTTGCGCCAGGCCATCCTGCGGCGCGAGCAGGGCAAGCCGAGCGAGCGGGAGGCCCTGCGCCTGACGCCCGAGCGCGTGCAGGAGTTGGCCAAACTGGAGCACGTCGAGTCGGCGGTGCCGAACTGGACGCGCCCGGGCTACGTGACCTACCGCGGCAAGGAAGTGAGCGTGACGACGGTGGCGGCGGAGCACGAAAATCGCGCCTACAAGAACCGGATCGTGGCGGGCTCTTTTTTGCCGTCGGACGCGGGCGACACCATCGTTGTCAGCGAGTATCTGCTCTACCGCTGGGGCGTCGTCGAGGACGAGGCGGTGGAGGCGACGATCGGTCAGACGGTGTTGCTGGAGCACCCGAACAACCGTCCCGGCGCGGGCAATCTCCTGGCGCTGCTGAACGCCGGCCGCGCCAGCATGAGTGCCGAGGAGGGGCGCGTGCTCGATAAGGCCATCGCGCAGCTGCCGGCGGCCCTGGCAAAAACGGACCTGACGCGGGCGGAGAAGAAAGTGCTGGCGCGGCTGCTGGCGGGGGCAAAGCCGGACAAGGGAGAGGCGCGCGTGGTCCGGCGGCGGATGAAGATCGTGGGGGTGATCCGCGACCCGACCCGGGAGGAGCGGCTGTCGGGCTGGGAAGGGCTGCTGACGACGTTCGACGCGATCGTGCCGGCCAAGACGGCGGAGGAGATGTTCTTCAGCGTGCCGGGCAACAAGGGGTCGTCATTCGCGCAGGTGACGGTGCGCGTGGACGACGAGGAGAACCTCAAGGGAGTGCAGAAGAAGATCGGCGACATGGGCCACGAGACGTATTCGCTGGCGGAGGTGATCGACCAGGTGCGCTTCAACGTGCTGATCGTGTCGTTCTTGACGGCGTTCATGGCGGTGGTGGCGCTGGTGGTGGCGGGGCTGGGCATCACGAACACGATGCTGATGAGCGTGCTGGAGCGGACGCGCGAGATCGGGGTGATGAAGGCGGTGGGGGCTCGCGACCGGCACGTGCTGGGGCTGTTTTTGGTAGAAGGGGCACTGATCGGCGCCGTGGGCGGGGGCCTCGGCGTGCTGCTGAGCTGGCTGGCGTCGTTCCCGGGCGATCGGGTGGCGAAGGCGCTGGTGGGGAAGCACGCGGGGCTCCAGTTCGAGGGGTCGCTGTTCCTGTTTTCGGGGTGGCTGCTGGCGGGGGCGCCGCTGCTGGTGAGCGCGCTGACGATACTGTCGGCGGTCTACCCGGCGCGGCGGGCGGCGCGCGTCAACCCGATCGCGGCGCTGCGGCACGAGTGAGGGGCGTGCAATGGCAGTTCCAGTTTGGTCCATCTCGATGAACGGACGCGACGCCGAACAGGAAGGTCAAGGCCACTGCCCATAGCCCGGCAGGGCCGCCAGGTGACTGTTCTTCTCGGACATGGGCGCTCCGGGTGGGCGTCAGGATTTCGGGACGAAGTAATCGACGTACAGCGGCCGCCGCACCGTCGCTCCGCCCGGCCCGGCGACCTCGATGGTGGCGGATGAATCGACCGCACGCCCGGGCGGGAACGTCTTGGCCGGCAGGGCGGCGACCGGCTGGTCGGCCAGGATCACCCGGCCCCTGGCGTGCTCCCGCAAAGCATCCAGGAGCGGGTCGAACGGCATCTTCTCCCAGTGCTTCTTGTCGTGGGCGATGTACGTATCGACGGGGACCAGCGCGACCAATCGCTCGTCGGTCATCAACTCCAGGCCCTTGCCGCGCAGCGTGGCGTTGTGGCTGCCGTGGTGCCCCACCTTGTAGAGCACCGTCCGGTTGAGCAGGTCCGCCGCCGTCACGTGCTTTCCGCCCACCTCCCACGCCCGCCCCTTCCCGTCTCCGTCCACGTGCCACGACTCCCAGTTGCCGACCTGGGCGTCGGCGGGGAACAGGAGCACCCGGCCGTCGGGCAGCTCGAACGCCAGGGCCAGGCTGGTATTGTTCGTGTCGCTATCGAGCTGGAGGGCGAACTCGGCCGCCCCGGCGAGGGCCCCGCCGTCGATGCGCCGCCAGCCTTCCGCGTCGTCCGCCCCGGTCCCGAAATAGTGGGCCCGGTAGAAGTCGGTGTCCGCGGCCTGGCTCATTTCGACCCGATACTTCCCGTCGAACGGGGCCGTCCCGTCGAACTCCGCCTGCGCATCTTCTGCGTCGTGCAGCCCCACGCCCGCCCCGAAGAACGCGCGTGCGATGGTCGCGAGCTGGAGGCCCGCGCCCCCCTCGTAGGTCTCCCGGCCGGACCTGGTCGGCAAGGCCTTGAACAACTGCTTGCGGTCGGTCGGCGGGCCAAGCACGTACACCCGAAGGCCCTTGACCTCCTTCGGCTCGATCAGGTCGCCCGGCGACCAGAACTTGCGCTCGGCGTGAGGGTGGTTGCGGCACCAGTCCATGGCGTCGGCGATGCCCAACTTGCCTTTGTTCCCGGTCGCGCCCAGCCCCGCGCCGCCGGCCGGGCTCGCGGGCGCGTCGGGGTCGATCCCGAAGAAGGTGAGGACCTCGGCCACCCGCCGGAAGTCGGCGGCCGCGGCCCCGGATTGGCCGTCCGCCCCCAGGGCCCCGGTCGCGGTGAGCTGGTTCCGGAGGTGTTCGACGCCCAACTGGAGGGCCTTCACCTTCTTCGCCCGTTCTTTGCGAAACTCGTTCGCCTTCGCGTTCTGCGGGTCTTCGGTCCACGCCATCCAGACTTGCCCGATCTGGAACTTGTCGAAGGCGTCGCGGGCATCGGCGAACGCCGACAGGTGGTCCCAATGCTCGTGGGTGGCGACGAGGACGTCGATCGTCGGAGCGCCCTTGTCGTCGGTCGCCTCCGCGAGGTCCGCGACCACCTGACGGATGACGTCGGCCCCGTGCGGGGTGCCGAGGATCACCCCACAGTCGATCAGGACCGTGAAGTCCCGCCCCCGCGACTTTGGGAAGGCGAGCAGGAAGCAGTCCCCCAGGCCGTGCCGGTACATCCGGACGCGAACCGCGGCGGTGTCCCGCCAATCGTCGATGCCCGCCGCGTGGGCCTGGCTGGGCTTCCCCGCGGGGGCGTCGTGAGCCTTCTTAGCCGCCGCCGGCGCGCGCTTCTTCGCCATCGAACCGTCCCCTTTCAGTGGTCGGCGTGCAGGGCCTCAAACGGGTTGTCCTCCCCGCGCGGGCCCAGAAAAACGGCCGCCTCACCCCGGAACTGCCCCTGGCGGAACTTCCGCTCCTCGGCCAGCCGCTCGTCCTGTTTCGTCTTGATGGGCTTGCAGACGGCGTAGCGCACGGTCCCGGTCTTCGGGTCGATGATGAGCGTACACCCGCCCCGGAAGAAGAAGTCCGGCCGGATGGCCTTGTAGGCCTTCTCGGTCCATTTCTCCCCGGTCAGGGCATCGACTTCCGCCTGCCGGGCCTCGTCGAACAGCCCCATCCGCCGCTGGATCACCTCGACCACCACGTCGGTCAGCTCCTGGCCGTCCGGCCCGATCCGGCGGCACGGGCGGAACATGTAGACCTGGAAGACGGGCCTCCCCTGCGCGTCCCGGCGGATGCCGCCCGGTGCGGTAGTTGGGTCGAGGCACAGCCCCAGTGCGTCCGCCCGGACGGGCGGCAAATGTTTCGGGTCGGCGAGCCATTCGTGGAACCGCGCGTTGTGCTCGCACATCCGCAGGTACGCCGCCCGCCGGTCGGTCGAGAGCCCCCAGTCGTCGAACGGGGCCGCCTCAAAGAAGTCGCGCAGCCCGGTCAGGGCCTGCCGCTCGGGCTGGTTCCACAGCAGGCTGTCCACCGACAGCGAACGGACGCCGGACGGGTAAATGCCCCAGTCGCGGAACGCGGACACGACCGATACCCGATACCGGAGGTCGTCGTCCCGGACGAGGTCGTAGTCGGCGGTGACCAGGGCGCGCAGGTACTCCCCGAACGTCAGATCGACCGGGGGGGCGTAGTCCAGCGCTCGCACGCACATCCGCAGGAGGTGCCGGGCGGCCTTGGCCGCCTCGTCCGCCAGCCGGCTCACCATGTCCGGGTGCAGGTCGCCCGGGGGCAGCAGCCCGGTCCCACCGGTCGCGATGCGGCGGAGGTCCTTCACCCGGTTCTCGTAGATGTTGGCGAACGCCCGGAACACGGCGGCGACGAGGATCGCCCCCCGCTTGTGCGGCTCGGTCTCCTTGCGGACCGCCTCCCTGTCCGGGCCAGCCGGCTTTCCGTCCTCCCCCGCGCGTCGCAGGTATTGCCGCAGCGCCCCCCGGTGCCCGGTCGCCTCCCCGAACTGGGCGGCCAGGTCCCCGAGCGAGCTGTCCCCTTCGACGTCGCCGCGCGTTTTCGCGATCTGGTGCCGGAGCACCTCCGGGTGCGAGAAGTGCTGGAGCAGGGCGACGACGTCGGCGAACGCCTCGTGGAAGGCGAACACGTCCGGGTTGCTCGGCTGAATGAAGTATCGATGCAGCCCGTCCAGCAGGGCGTGGGTCGTCTCGTGGGCGACGACGTCGTAGGACAGGCAGCTGAACACGATCCCGCCCGGCAGGTTGCCCCCGACGTCCTGCCCGTCGGCGGGGAAGTACCCGAACAGCAGGGCCTTCTTCTCCGGCGAGTAGTAGGCGTTTTGCTCCCGCATCGCGTGCGGATAGATGCGCAGCCGGCCGACGTACTCGTCCCCGGACCGCTCCGGCGGGATGACCGACCCGAACGGGTCCCGCCGGAGGTTGGGGGCCCAAAGCGCGGCTCGCCCGAGGGCGACCTCGAAGTGGCGGATGGTGTTCATCGCCACCGCGTAGGCCATCTGCTGGTGGAACCGCGGGTCCCCCTCGGAAATCGGGATGCCGTCCTGGGCCAGCAGGTGGGGGTGGTTCAGATCGACCGGCGGGTAGAAGCACCGGGAAGAGGAGTCGAAATCGACCACCTCCAGGTACTCCCCGACCGGGCCGGGCAGGAGCCGGCCCCCGTCGGCGAACTCCCAAGGCAGTTCGACGGTGACCTGGGCCACGCCAAGGTTGCCCAGGTCGGACCCGAACAGCGGGTCGAACGAAAACACCCGCAGCCGCCGGCTGGGGGGCGGGGAGACGTCCGCCATCCGGGCCGGGCCGGGCGTCGGGGCGACAGGCGGAGCGTGAGGGACAGGCGCCGCGGGGGGCCTGGCCGGGTCGGGGGTCGGCTTCCGCGGGACGCCGAAGAACTCCGCCGGGGGGGGCGGCTTCCTCAGCCGGGGGGGGGCGCTCGGCCTGGCGGCGAGCGCGGCGGCCATCGCCGGCTCGATGGCGGGGGTGCGTCCGGCCAGCACGTCGCGCACGGCCACGATCACCGCCCAGGTGGCCGGGAGCATCATGTGCTCGGCGCCCGTTGCCTTGAACACCCGGGTGACGCCGACGATCCGGGCCATCGACTCCGGGACCGTCCCGTCGCCGACCGTGGCGAAGTCCGGGTCGGGGACCAGCTTGCCCGCCGCGTCGAACATCGCCCCGCCGACGGTCGGCTGGTCTCCCAGGATGATCGTGGTCCGGTCGTTCAGGTAGCTGGCGTCGATCGTCGCCCCCCACCCGGCCAGCTCGGCCAATCGGCGGGCATCCACCCCCGACCTCCAGGCGGCCGGGTCGCGGAGCCCGACCGGGCCGTTCTCCGACGGCGGGAAGTTCGCTCGCACCCACTCGATGGCCTTGTCGGCCGGCGCCCCGTCCACCGGCTCCATCCGCCACGGGAGCAGTTGGTACAGCCCGCTCATCGACTGAAGCACCTCGGCGAACCCGTCCGGGGGGACGATGCCGTAGCGCTGGACGGTGTCGAGGAACTCGTGCGTCCCGGCGATCCCGAACGCGGCGGAGAACGACCCGGCGGTCGCCGGGCCGAGAAGCACGAGGTTGTCCACCAGCCGCCGGCCGAGGTCGGGGCCGAGCAATTGAAGGGCCCGGCGGGCGACCAGAGACCCCTGCGAGTGGGCAATGAGGTGGAGGGGCCGGGGCCGGTTGTTCGCCCGGTCGCGAATCACGTCCGCCACGGCGTTGGCCGAGACGTCCACGTGTTTCCGCCAGTCGAAGCCAATCTCCTGGACGTGATACCGGCTGACCTCCAGGGCGGCGCGCAGGCCGGCGTAGATGATCGGGACGGCCCCGTTGGGGCGGATGGCGACCCCCGAGGTGGCATCGTCGTCGGAGCCCGGCGCGAGCGCGAGGGCGAGCAACTTACCGGTGTCGAAGACGAGCTTCGGGTCGATCCAGATCAGCCCATTCCCGCCGCTGGCGTCTTCCAACTGACTGCCCAGGAGCCCGGGCAAGAGGATCACGTCGGCCGTGCTGAAGAACAGCGACAGGCTCGGCCCCGCCCGCCGGGCCTGCCGAGCCGCGTCCGCGACCGCGAGCAGATCGTGGTTGACGAGTTTCTTCGGGTCGTCGGAATCGGCCTCCGCCTCCATGTCCCGACGAAGGAGCGGGTCGGCCGCCGCCTGTTCGAGGCCCTGGCCTCGCACTCCTTCGAGGATGCGCTTTTTGCGCTCCCGGTCCGCGTGGTTCGGCGACATGAGCGATCTCACATTTCGTTGGGAGGGGCACGAGAAGGAGGCGGTCGTCCGCAGGTGGCGTTCCTGCGCTTACGCGGCCGCCGGTTCGGTTTCGACGCCCGAGGCTGAAGTTACCTTGTCGAAGGACCGATTGCAACGACATTCCCGCTGTCGCGAGGAGGAGCGCCCCGCGGCCTCCTCATGCCGTACGACGCCTGCCGCGAAGGCGATGCCCGAGCTCGCCGAAGAGGGCCTCCTCGTCCTCAGCGAGGGCGTCGGCGAGCTTCACCTCCGCGACCTGCTGCCGCACCCGTACTTGCGGTCGCGAGAGCGTTTCTTGTTGACGCAGCCCCCTCCTTCCGCCAACATATCCTCTACCCCCCGGGGCGCCGGCACCGCGCCCGCCCCGGCCCCCGCCGACGATCCCACCTGCCCCGAGGGCACGCCATGCTGACGTTCTGGGGCGACAACCGCCCGTTCTGCGACCGCATCCATCGCCGCGATTTCCTCCGGGTCGGGGCCCTCGGCCTCGGCGGGCTCACCCTCGCCGACCTGCTGCGCCTGCGCGCGCAGGCGCCCTCGCGCCCCACCGCTCGCGCCGTCATCATGGTCTGCCTCGCCGGCGGCCCCAGCCACCTCGACACCTACGACCTCAAGCCGGCCGCCCCCGCCGACGTGCGCGGCGACTTCAAGCCGATCAAGACGCGCGTCCCGGGGATGGACGTCTGCGAGCTATTTCCGCTCCAGGCCCAGGTTGCCGACAAACTTGCCCTCGTCCGCACCGTTCAGTTCGTCGAGCCGATGCAGCACGAGCTCCAGGAGTGCTACACCGGCTTCCCCAAGGCGGCCCGGCGCCCCGCTTTCGGCTCCGTCGTCAGCCGGTTCCGCGACGACAAGAAGCCCCAGGTGCCGCGCTACGTCAGCCTCGACCAGTACCATGCCGACCACTCCGAGGTCGAAAACCCCCGCTACGTCGGCGCCGCCCACCGGCCGTTCCTCTTTGGCAGCGAGGGCGTGAAGAACCTCAGCCTGACGCGCGGCGTCAGCCTCGACCGGCTCGACGAGCGCCGGCGCCTGGCCCAGGCCTTCGACGGCATGCGCCGCGACGTTGATGCCCGCGGCGAGGCGGGCGCCCTCGACGCCTTCACCGCTCAGGCCGTGGACATGATTACGTCTCCCAAAGCGCGGCAGGCCTTCGACCTCAGCCGCGAGCCCGACCGCGTGCGCGAGAAGTACGGCGGGAAGGGTGGGATGTACGTGTACGGCAACGAGCCGAAGGCGACGGTCCACTGGGCGGCCGAGAAGTTCCTGCTGGCGCGCCGGCTCGTCGAGGCGGGCGTCTCGGTCGTGACCCTGCGCATCGGCACCTGGGACTACCACGGCACGACCTCGGGCACTGGCAACATCTTCACCGGCCTGCGCTCGCAGTTGCCGCTGCTGGATCGGTCCGTGGCAGCGCTGGTGAGCGACCTGCACGACCGCGGGCTCGACAAGGAGGTGGCGGTGCTGGTGTGGGGCGAGTTCGGCCGCACGCCGCGCGTCAACAAGGTCGAGGGGCGGGACCACTGGCCCGACGCCGGCTTCGCCCTGTTCGCGGGCGGCGGGCTGCGCGTCGGCCAGGTCGTCGGCGAGACCGACAGCCGGGCCGAACGGCCCAAGTCGCGCCCGCTCGGCGCTCAGGACGTGCTGGCTACCCTCTATCACGTTCTGGGCATCGACACCAGCGCCACGCTCCCGGACATGAGCGGTAGGCCGATGCGCCTGCTCGACGATGGCGCCCCCATCGCCGAGCTGATTTGACGGAGAAGAAAAAGAAAACCGGCTGTCACGTGCCTCTCGCTGCCGAGTAATGCTGGCAGAAGGCCGCACAACGCGGCCGACTCATCGGCAGCGAGAGGGAGACGGACCGTGACGAAGAAACTGACCTTGCTGTTTTGCCTGGGCTTGCTGAGTTTGACGGGCCTGCCGGCGACGGCCTCGGCCCAGACGGCGCGCATGCCCGTGGGGACGTGGAAGGGCGCATTCGCCGACGGCAGCGGGTCGATGACGGTCGTGATCCAGCCCAACGGCAGCGGTATGTATCAGGTCGCGGGCGGGGTCACCAACGTCGGGACCTGGACCTGGCAGTCCACCTCCCCCGTCGGCGGGATCGGTACGCTCCACTACCGCAACGCCGGGATCCCGAGCCGGGGCTACTACAGTTTCACCTGGGTCAACAACAACACGGTCGTCCTCTCCGACCCGTGGTTCCGCGTGACGCTCAAGCGCCAGTAAGGCGGTCGGCAGGAAACCCCCTCCCCCGCAGGACGGCCCTCCCGAGCCGCCCACCACCACGCGGCAGGACGGCTCAGGGCGACAAGATCAGCGTCACCGCGGACGGCGCGATCCTTTATCGCCTCCTCACCGCCCGGCTGCCCTTCGAGTCGGGCTCCCTCGTCGAGTTGCTGCATCAGGTCTGCACGGCCGAGCCGGCGCCGCCGGCCAAGGGTGCGCGTCGGGGTGCCGGCGGGACTGGAGGCGGTGTGCCTGGGGCAAGGGTGGAGACGTCCGCCGGCTCCCGGCGGGCGAAGGGAAGGCGAGCTTCCCGGCGACGGTGGCCTTGCCGGCGTTGCCTCCGGGCTAGGGGGGGGCTCGACCAGGGCCCAGCGAATAGCGGCCTTCACGGCGACCCGCCGGAGAGTCACGGCGCTTTCGCGCGCGCCTTCTTTTCCACCTCCCGGATGAGCTCCTGAAAGTCCTGGCGTGTGCGCAGCGGGGCCAGCTCCTTCGCCTTCTGGAGTGCTCCCACGTCCGCGATGCCGTGCTTCACGGCCAGGCGAAGCACGTCCATCGCCTCGTCGCCGTACTTCTGACGCTCGGCCAGTTCGGCGGGCGTCAGCGGCTCTTTGCCCACCAGCGGCATGCACAGCGCCAGGCCGTGGGCCACCTTGCGGAGCATACGCGGATTCTTGGGCCACAGCTCCAGCCGTCGGCGCGTCGTGGCGGCGGCGGCCGCGGCGGCCGCGGCGAGCCCCCATTCTCGCTGGGCGCGGGCCCGTTTCCAGTAATGAATGATCGTCCAGCGACCAGCGCACGTCGGCCACGTCGGGGGCGCCGGCGAAGGCCCGCTGGTTCTCCCGCCCCCCTGCCGCGAAGGCCGCCTCCGCTTCTTCGCGCCGCCCCAGCCGGGTCAGGGCCGCTCCCATCGCGTCCCAGCCGCCGGCCAGCATCGTTCGGTGAGCGACGCGCCTGGCGTCCGCGCGCAGCAGGTCCGCGCCGAGGTCGCGGCAGCGCTCGGCGGCGCGGAGCGATTCCTTGGCCTGGCCCGCTTTGAGGCGCTCCTCCGCCAGATCGATGCAGAGCCGCGCCAGGGCTTCCCGATGGGGCAGGACGGACGGGTTGGTGCGAACGAGCCCCTCACGAAGTTCGACGGCCTTGCCCATCGAATCGATCGCTTCCGCCGATCGCTCCTGCCGGCTCATGACTCAGCCGATGTTTTGGTAACTGTTCGCCAGGGATTCGCGCACCTCGGCGCCGTGGGAGTGGTCGCGCAGGGTCGGGTCGGCCTCCTCGTCGCGCACCAGTTTCAGAGCCTTGTCCCGACCCTTGCAGTACAACCGGAGCGCCTCCGTATCCTTGCCGAGGTCGGCGTAGTCGGCACCGAGATTGTTGTAAGCGATGACGACGTCCCGTTGGATGCTCCGGTCCTCGGGACGCCGCAGGGCGATCCGCTCGCGGAACCGCTGCGCTGCCTCGGCGGAGCGGACGGCGTCTTCGAACCTGCCGAGCAACCCCTGCAACATGCTGACGTTGGCGTAAGCGCGACTGAGCAGCCGCTCCGCCTTCTCGTGGCCGGGGTGGGCGTCGAGGAGGCGGGCCAGCACCGCGACCGCCTCCTCGACGGAGCGGAGCCCCTCGGCCGGTTTGCCTGCCTTGTTTTGCGCCAGCCCCAAGATCATCACCTGCTCGCTCAGTCGGGCCCGATACTCCGGGTCGTCGGGGTGGTCCCGCACCAGTTGCCGCCACAGGCCGGTCCCCTTGACGCCCGAGCCCACGGCATCGTCGATCGAGCCGACGTCCGCGAGTACCTGGCCGATCCGGGTGTGGGCGCCGGCCACGCGGGCGTGGTTCGCCGGGTCATCGGGGTGCCGATCCGCGAAGCGTTCGTAGTAGGCCAGAGCCTCGCGCAACAGCTTCAGACGCACCTGCTGGGTGCCGGGGAGCTGCGCCAGTTTGCCCTGACTGAAGGTGGTGAACTGGTCGTCCACCGCCTGGCGGGCCTCACGGAAGTTCTCTTCCGCTTCCTGCCGTTGCTGGTCGGCCTGGGCGGCGAGGTGGCGCTCGCGCGCGTTGGCCCGCGCCAGCATCCACGTCGCCCCGGCGAGCAGGAGGGCCGCCACCAGGCACGTCACCCCTGCCGACGTCATCAGGGTGCGATGCCGGCCCATCCAGCGGCGGGCTCGCACGGCCCACGGCTCGGGCCAGGCACCGACCGGCTCGCCGGCCAGCCAGTTTTCCACGTCGGCGGCCAGAGCCAGCGCCGCCGGGTAGCGATCCTCCGGGCGCAGGGCCATGGCGCGGCAGCAGACCGCCGCCAGGGCCGCCGGGACGTCGCTCTTCACCTGGCGCGGCGGCGGGAAGTTACCGCGGCGGACGCGCTCGCACACCTCGCCGACGGAGCTGCCCTGGAAGGGCGCCTTCCCGGTGAGCAGCACGTACAGGATCGCCCCCAGGCTGTAGACGTCGCTGGCCGGGCCGGCCTGCTTGCCGTGACCGGACGCCTGTTCGGGACTCATGTACGCCGGCGTGCCCAACACCGCCCCCGTCTGCGTGGCGGTCGGGGTCGGTGTCGCCTGGTCCCCGGTCGCTTCCGGGTCCGGATTCCCCAGCCATTCTTCCGTCTGCTGGCCGACCCCGTCCGTCTCGCTCGCAACCCCCGCCTTGGCCAGCCCCCAGTCGATGACGAGCGCCTCGCCGTAGGGGCCGATCATGACGTTGGCCGGCTTGAGGTCGCGGTGGACGACGCCCTGGCTGTGGGCGTAGGCGACGGCGTTGCAGACGCCGACGAACCGGGTCAACAACTGCCGCAAACCCATGCTGCGTTCGCCGGGGGAGCGGCCAGGCTCCGCCTTGTGAAAGTGCCGGATGGCCGACTCCAGGGTCTCGCCCTGGACGAAGCGCATGGCGTAACAGGGCCGGCCTTCGGAGTCCGCGCCGAGGCCGTAGACGGGCACGATGCCGGGGTGCTCGAGGCGGCTGGTGATCTCCGCCTCGCGCAGGAAGCGGCCGCGCCGCTCGGCGCTGTGGACGAGAGGGCGGTGCATGAGCTTGAGGGCCACCTCGCGGCCCAGGCCGTCGTCGCGCGCGAGAACCACCTCTCCCAGACCGCCGGAAGCGTGGAAGCGGACGACCTGGTAGCTCGACCGGGTTACGACGAAGCCAGGGACGGAACCGAGGTCGGGCGCCAGGTCGAGGGGCGGGACGCGCTGGGCGGGCAACGGGCCGATCGCCTCCAGCGCCCGCACGTGCCAGCGGAAGGCCGCCAGCAGGTCCGGGCAGTCTCGGCACAGATCCTCGGCGTAGACGGGCTGACCGTCCCGGCGCCGCTGCTCGTAGCAAGAGAGCAATTCGTTCAGCCTGGCGTCAGCATCCATCTCAGTCTCCTCGCGCCCTCGTCCAACGAGGAAGGCGGCAACCCGCGGCAGGCGGCGTAGCCCGTGCCGCGGGCCGAACGCCAGCGCACGACGTCTACGGCAACGGCTGCCCTTTCCGCCTTGCGAACTGTCGGCGCAGTTCCTGCCAGGCGGGCAGGCCCAACACCTGAACGCCGCCGCCTCGGTCCAGCTTCTGGCGGGTGAGCACCTGTACCCACAAGGTAATGTCTTGCGCACTTCCCGCCAGGGGGGCCGGTATCTTGCGAAGGATGAGATCGTTCCCCTGCCCCAGGAGGATCCGTTGCCGGTCCCCATCGAAGGCCGCGGTAATGCGGGCGTTGAGGAAAGGCGGGCCGAGCGACCTGCCCGTCCGGCTGTCCCACAGGCGGGCCTGGTCCCCGCCGCTTCGGGTGAGGATCATCTTCCCGTCCGGACTGAACACCACGGCGGCCACCCCGCCGGCATGGGCCAGGGGAGCGCCGACCGGCTGGCGCGTCGCCACGTCCCACAACCGGACAGTTTTGCCGCTGCCGGTCGCCAGGGTCTGACCGTCGGGGTGGAAGGCCACACAATAGACCGCGTCCTCGTGTACGAGCGGGAGACCCAGGAGCTTGCCGGTGGCGGCTTCCCACAGGCGGGCCATTTTGTCGTCGCAGCCCGTCAGGACCAACCGGCCGTCCGGGCTGAAAGCCACGCCGTGAACCTCGTCCCCGTGCGCGAGCGGTAGGCGCTTCCCCGTGCCCACGTCCCAGAGGTAGGCGAAGTTGCGACACCCCGACACGGCGCGCCGGCCGTCGGGACTGAATGCGACGGCATTGGCTCTTCCAGGGGCAGGGGGCTGGGGCGCCGTCACAGGCTTGCCCGTGGCCGCCTCCCACACACGCGCCGTGGCGTCGGCACTGCCGGTCAGAACCCTGGTGCCGTCCCGGCTATAGGCCAAAGAAGTGATAAGATGCTCGTGCGCGAGGGGTTGTCCGATGGTCTTGCCCGTGCGGGCGTCCCAGAGTCGGGCGCTTCTGCCGTCGGCGATGAGAAACGTTCGGCCGTCTGGGCCGAAAGCCACCAAATCGATGTGGTGTTGCCGGGGGGAAGTCAGGGGAGGGCCAAGAGCCTGGCCCGTGTTCGCGTCCCACAACCGGGCATCCCCGATACCTCGCCCGCGCCCGGTACTGCCCACCAGGAGCGTTTTCCCATCGGGGCTCAGGGCCGCCGCCAGGGTGTTCTGCGTCTGGGGGAAGAGGCGGCCGCGGAACCGATCCGGGGCCAGTTCCCAATGCCGCATCGTATTAGCCGCACAGCCGGCCAGCTTCCGGCCGTCCCGGCTGAAGGCGACCGCCGACACGCCGCCTTCCAGAGAGAGGGGCTGGCCGACGGGACAGCTGGCGTTGAGATCCCATAACTGGGCCTGCTTGCCGCCGGCACAGACAAGAGCCAGGTGGCCGTCCGGGTGGAAGGCCGCGAAAGAAATGCCCGGTGCCGGCAGGCGGTGGACGCGGCGGTTTTTCCCCGTGGCGGCCTCGCACGTCTCAATGACACCGTCCCGGGCGGCGGTCAGCAGGGTTTTGCCGTCGGCCGTGAAGGCAAGGGCCGCGAGGTTGGTCTGATGCTGCAGTGGTGGCTCCCAAATCGGCTTGCCAGTCGTGGCGTCCCACACGCGGGTCTCGCCTTTCGAGGCATTCCTTTCATGGAGGCTCGCCGCGACTGTCTTACCGTCGGGGCTCAGGGCCAGCGCATACACAGACGACTTGGGGCTGCGCCAGAGTTCGCGCTTGACCTTGCCCGTCACGCCGTCCCAAAAACAGACAATCCCGTACGAGCCGGTCAGGACCGTGCGACCGTCGGGGCAGATGACCACGTGATGAACCCAGGAGGAGTGGCGCATCGGTTGGCCGAGCGGCTTGCCGGTGGCGGCATCCCAGAGGCGGGCTGTCTTGTCCTGGCTTGCGGTGGCCACGGTCTGCCCGTCCGGGCTCAGGGCCGCCGCCAGGACGGCCCAAGCGTGGGGCTTCCCTGTTTTTTCATCGATCCTCGGGTGCATGAGTTGGCTGAGCGCCTTCCCCGTCGTCAGATCCCATAACTGGGCCCCATTACTACTCCAGAGAAGGCACGTCCGTCCATCGGGGCGGAACGCGACGGCAGTGAAGCCAATGACCTTGAACTGCTCCAAAAACGGGTGGAGGCGGTCCCGCCAGGCGTTCAGATTGGTGCGGATCAGCCCGCACAGCTCCGCGTCGTCCGCCGGGGCCAGTTCCAGGGCGCGGGCGAGCCAGAGCATGCCGTGATCCACCTGCCCCAGGTCGCACAGCCGCAGCCCGTTGTCCAGCGCCAGCGTCGCCGACTGTAGCTGGTATTCCAACCGGGCGGCGTCCGCGTCCTTCTTACCCGTCACGGCGTCCGCACGGGCACGCCCCTCCGCAAGGGCGTTGGCGTTCGCCGCCTGCGCGTTCGCTTCCGCCTCAAGCCATTTCCAGGTCACGAGCCCGAAGCCGAGCAGGAAAAGCAGCGTACTCAGGGCGGACAGGGCCGCCACCGCCGGCCGTCGCCGCGCCCACTTCACCGCCCGCTCCCACCGCCCCGCCGGCCGGGCCTGGATCGGCTCGCCCGCCTGGAAGCGCCGCAAATCCTCCGCGAGCGCCTCGGCACTGGCGTAGCGCCGCCCGGGCTCCTTCTGGAGACATTTCAGGCAGATCACCTCCAGGTCCCGCGGCACCCCGGGGCGCAGCCGGGACGGCGGGACCGGCTCGGCCGTCAGGACCTGGCGAAGGACCTCGAGCGAAGTCCCCCCCCGGAACGGGCGGGAGCCGGCCAGCAATTCGTAGAGGATGACCCCCAGGGCGTAAACGTCCGCCGCCGGGCCGATCTCTCGCGCGCGCCCCTCGGCCTGTTCGGGGGCCATGTAACTCGGCGTCCCCATGACCGCCCCGGACTCGCTCAACTCGCTGCTGACGTCCATCTGCTTGGCGAGGCCGAAGTCGGTAATCTTGGGGGACAGCCCATTTA
>JBBSEZ010000138.1:0-21310 GCA_038239195.1 Gemmatales bacterium | reverse complement strand
GGGCCCCACCCCCGGCGGCGCCCGCTGTGAATTGAATCGGGGCGGGCCCCCGCGCGCCAACCGACACGAACGGGGGGGGCGCCCCCCCTCTATGGCTTGTCTTTACGCGCTCACCGCGCGCCGCTCGGGCCCAGCACCGTCCAGTGGCAATCGCGGATCAAGACCGTGGGCTCGTCGGGCGACCAGCACGGGACCAGGTTCCAGCCCATGCGCAAGAGCAGCTTCTCGACCGCCAGCAAGGCCTCGTGGCGCAGCTCGTCGCTGTCGGCGTTGAGGCAGCCGTCGAGGAGGCGCGCCACGCTGCGCGGCCCGTCCTGGGCGGCCTGCTCGCAGGCGATTTCGAGGGCCCCCAAACGCACCGACCATTCGTCCTCGCCGACCACCTCCATGAAGCGATCGACCGGGCTGGCCGCCTCCGGGAGCGGCGCATCCAGCGCCAGCCGCACCTCGCGGCCCACGTCGCCGCTGAACAGCAGATCGACGGGCAGGTCGGCCGGCGTCGCCACGCTCGCCGGCCCCAGCGCCGCCAGCCGCCGCAACTGGTCGAGCGCGCCGCCCGGCCCTTCGCCCCCGCCGTGCGACCAGCGCTGGCGCACCTCGCGCACCATGCCCGGATCGAGCCGGTCGGCCGGCACCTCCGCGAAACACTGGCCCACCAGCATGCGCCGCAGGGGCGGCCCGCCGTCGCCCTCGTCCATCAGCAGGCGCAATAGCGGGCCCGGATCGTCGAGGATGCCGGCCAGGAACAGGTAGACGGCCTCCCACTCCGGCACCGTCGCCTGCCGGTCGAGAAACGTCCACACCTCGCCGCGCGTCAGCGGGGCGCCCGCCCCGCGCGGCAGCGCGCTCCGGCGGCCCTCGATCAGGTCGGCGAGGGCACGCGCGGTCAGATGTTCGAGAAACGACTGGTGCGGGGCGCGATACTCCGAGCCGCCGCGCGGTGCCGTGCGACGGAACAGCAGCCGGCGATCGACCAGTTCGCGCACCAGCAACTCTGCCGTCTGCCTGCGGTTGAACGCGCCCGGGTCGCGCGCCAGCGGCAGCGGGCCGTGCTCCGAGCGGACGACGCGGCCGACCAGTTCCTCGTGGCCGAGGGGCCCCGGGCCTCCGTGGTCGAGGAACAGGCCCCAGGCGATCTCGGCCAGGAGCGGCCACCAGGCGCTGGCCCGGTCGTGGACGTTGGTCGCGCTCGTCCCCGGCAGGGGCTGCGTCAGCACCTGGTTCAGCACCGCCTCGTAGAGCCGGGCGCGCGTCAAGTCCGGGCCCGGGTCGTCGCCGCTGCCGGCCACCCACGCCAGCAGCGTCAGCAGAAAGGGGCTGCGGCACACCTGCCGCAGCGGCGCCCGGCTGCGCAGCAGGCGCTCCAGGGGCGCGCGCTGCTCCTCGTCGGGGCGCCAGCGACGCAGGAAATCGCCCACCTGCTCGTCGTTGAACGGCGCCAGCCGATAGGCCACCGCGCCGGGAGGTCGCAGTGCCCGCAGCGAGGCGCGATCGGCGCCCGAGGAGCGCGCCGTCAGCACGACCCGGCAGCGCCAGTCGCGCAGCGCCTCGAAGAAGCGCGCCAGCCGTTCCGGCGCGGCCACCTCGTCGAGGGCGTCGAGAAAGAGCCAGGTGCGCCGCTCGTGCGCGTGGTCGGCGACGTAGACGGCGGCCTGCTCGGTGTGGCCCGACTGCCGCAGGGCCTCGGCCAGGGCCTCGCGCGGCGAGCGACGCCCCCCGGCCAGGGCGGCGAGGCGCGGCAGCGGGACCACCACGGGCAGCGCCACCTGATGGAGCGAGGCGCGCTGCTCGGCCAGGGCGCGCAACCCGCGCCGCGCCAGCCGCCGCGCGCTCACGTGCAGGAGCAGCGTCTTGCCCTGCCCCGCCTCGCCCCACACCAGCGCCACGCGTCCCGGCCCCGCCGCCAGTTCCGCGTGGACGTCGGCCCATGCCCGCGGGGCCAAGGGCTCGGGCCCTTCCTGCAAGGCCTGATGGGGGACGTAGACCTCGATAAAGGAGTGATCGCCCAGGTAGGCCGGGCGCTGGTCGGGGCGGAGCAGCAGATCGCGCACCGCTTCGAGGTAGCCGGGCACGCCGTCGCGCAGGCCGCAGACGTGGTCGCAGGCCTCGCCGACGTCGCGGGCCCCGATGACGCGCACCCCGCGCTGCTGCCACTCCGAGCGCTCGGCCTCGTCGGGCAGGTTGTCGAGGGAGACGATCGCCGTCACGGGCGGCCCGCCGCGCCGCAGCTCGCCGGCCGCGCCCCACAGCTTAGTTTGCTGGACGTCGTTGACGCCGGCGACGCGGCCGAGCTGGTCGCCGTGGAGCGTGGCGGCGACGGCGAAGGACGGGTCGGGGCTGCGCCCGCTCACCAGCAAGCGCAGGGCGACGCCCGCGGCGCCCTGGTGCGAGGCGCCGCGCAAGGGCGGCAGCGCCCCGCGCTCTTCCGCCAGCCAACCCAGCGACCAGCACACGTCGCAGCGGCTCGCCGCCGGCAACTCGCTCACGACGCCGGCCCAGGCCTCGGCCAGCGCGTCGGTAAAGGTATGGTCGAGGTCGAGCCCGTCGAGCGCCTGGAGCGGGGCCAGGAACAGCCCGCCGCGGCCGGCGCTGGCCCGCTCCAGCCACAGGCGCACCACCAGCGGGCGGGACTGATGGTCGAGCAATAGCGGCACCCAGAAGCGCCGCGAGGCGCGCTGCGAGGAAGGAGGCAGCTCGAGCAGCGCGCGCACCACGTGCCGCGCCGATGCCCAGGCGGCGGGCGCGAGAGAGCGCGGCAGGGCGGCGAAGACGTGCTCGACGCGCTCGGGCTCGTCGAGGCGCGGCCACGAAAAGATCGGCCGGCGGCGCAGGCGTTCTTCGTCCTCTCCTTGGCCCACCGCGCGCGTCAGCCAGGTGAGGAGGCGTTCGGGCGGGGGCTCGTCGGGACGGGCGCGGCGGAGGAGACAGGCGATGGCGGTCGCGGCCAGGGTGCGACCCACGAGGGCCAGCACCTCGTCGCCGTGGAGCCGGGGGCGCGGGGCCTCGGGTCGGCCGGCGCGAACGAACGTTTGCACTTCGCGCTGGTGGAGAAGTTGCCAGCAGACGGCGAGGTCTTCGTCGCCAGCGGCCGAGCGAACGAGGTCGAGACAGTCGCCCCACAGTTGGCGATGGGTAAACAGGGGGCCCCAGTAGACCGCCCGGAAGCGGTCGGGGCCCTCGGCCAACTGCTCGAACTTGTCGCGCAGGCTCTCCACCACCGAGGCCTCCCAGAGGGGCCCTCCACCCGGAGGGAACGCCCTCTGTGGCGTTCCGCGACGTCGGAACGGCACGGAGGCCGTTCCCTACAGGGGGGCCAGCAGCGCCCGCAGCGCCGGCCACGCCCGCTCCTCCTGGCGCTCCACCCATCCTTGCCAGTCCGCCGACGGGGCACGCCGGGCCGACTCCGCCAGCAGCCGGAGCTCCGCCTCGCTCAGCCTCTCCGCCACGACGGGCGCCAGCGTCAGTTCGCAGTCCCCCTCGGGGCAGAGCGCGTGCAGGCGCAGGGCGTCCAGCGTGGCATGCGCCGCGCATTGCCCTTCGCGGTCGGGCCCGGCCAGTGGGACGAAGCCGATCAGCACCGGCTCGCCCGCCACTGTCAATGTGTAGCGCACGAGCGCCGGAAGCAAGGCGGGCTCACTGCTGGCGACGTCCAAAACCAGGTGGGGGCCTTCCTGATGCAGGCACCAGCGCAGGGGCCCGGCGCCGACGGGCGACGTTACCCGGTAGGGCCCGCGCGATTCGTCGGCCACCGCCGCCTCGGGGTTGGGGAGCCGTGTTGCCTCGGCGAGGCGCGCCCCGGTGCGCCAGCGGAGCCGCCGCAGTTCCTCGCAGACGGCGCGGCAGCACTCGCAGCCATCGTCCTCGACGTGGGTACGCAGTTCGGGCGAGCTCTTCTCCCAGCCCAGGGCCCAGCGCAACAGCGCCCAGCGCTCGGGGTGCGGCAGTTCTTCCTCGAACGTGGCGACGACGCGGCGGCAGTGCGCACAGTGGTCGAGGTGGGCTTGCTCGCGGGCCGCCCGCCGGCTCGGGGCCAGGGCCAGCGCGCGGGCCCGCGCCAGCGTCAGCCCGCCCGGGCAGGCCAGGGGCGGCAAGGTCGCGGCAAGGTCGCGCTCCTCGCGAAGCGCGGCGAACAGGGCACAAACGGCTTCTTCGGTCATTCAGGGTACTCCAGACGGCCCGCCCTTCTACTCGAACAGAAAGGGCGACCCGGGTCAAGTTCGGGCCTGGCGCACGCACGCGCCCAGCTTGCGAATCGCGGCGTGCTTGAGCTTGCTGATCTGGCCAGGGCTGAGGCCCAGCGCCAGCGCCACCTCCGTCTGCGGCAGCTCGCCCAGTCCCTCCGTGTTGCTGTTGCGAATCACGAACTTCTCGCGCTCGTCCAGACAGTCGTGCCGCTCCAGACAGCGCAAAACGCGCTCCCGTTGCTCGTCCACCACCTCCTGCTCCCGCTGTCTCGCCTCGGCGCGCGAGGCCAGCGCCTGCTCGGCCTCGGGGCCTCCCCCGAGGGAAGGCCCCGCCCGCGCAGAGCGCCGCTTGCGCAGCTCGTCGATGGCGCGGCAGCGCGCGTAGTGCCAGAACCACGTCCGGAAGCGGGCGCGCGTGGCGTCGAAGCCGACGGCATCGCGGCGGGCGTAGAGGGAGAGGAAGACGTGCTGCGCGAGGTTGGCGGCGTCGGCGTGCTGAACCGCGAAGGCGCGGCCGAGGAAGCGCAGCAGGGCCGGTCCGAGGCGAGCGTACAGTTGCTCGAACGCCGGCTCGTCGCCGGCGAGAAAGGCGCTCCACAACGTCGCATCGTCGTCCAACCGGCGTTGGTCTTCCATCCCTGGCCGCGGCGCCTCCCGGGTCATCGGTGCCTCCTCATGCGGCCCGCGCCTCCTCTTGTTGTCCGCGAGAGGGCGGGGAATGATTTCCTCGCATCACCTTTTTTCGGAGAATGGCGCTCGCCCCTCCAATGTAGTCCGCCGCTCCGCGGCGGAGTCGCGGGCGACAATGTAGTCCGCCGCGGAGCGGCGGAGCACCGCGACGGAGTCGCGGACTACATTCGCAACGAGCGCATGCCCACAAGGTACGGAGAATCGCGCAAGGCGCTCTCCCCGGTACGGGTGAAGTGGTTGCGCTCCAGGCTCAGCGCTTCGAGGTGGCCCAGCTCGGGGCAGCTAGCCAGCGCCAGGGCGGCAACGTCCCCCAGCCCGCAGTCGTCGATGTCGAGCCGGCGCAGCCTGCGCAACCAGGGCGCTTTCACGAGGGCCAGCGCCCCCTCGTCGCCGACGTTATTGCGCCCCAGCGAGAGCCAGGCGAGGCGCCGCGGGTGGCCAGAGGCCGCCAGCGCCCGGACGTCGTTGGCGTCGAGGGGGGCGGAGTAGTAATCCGCGAATTCGAGGTGCTCCAGGCGGGCCAGGTGCGGGCACATCGCGAGGGCAGTCGCCACGCCCCCTCCTCCCCACACGCGCAGGTGGCGCACCGGCGCCAACCGGTAGAGCTCCTCCGCGCGCCGGGCGAACGTGCCGGCCTCCAGCGTAAGCGACTCGACGAAGCCGCGCTGAAACCGTTGCAGCGCCTCGGTGTGCATGCCGAGCTCCAGCCAACCTTCCCCCATGCGGGCGGCGCGCGGGCCGACCAGTTCACAGAGCGGGCCGACCCACTCGTCCCAGTGGGCGTGCAGCAGCCGGATCGCCTGGGTGCGCAAGTCTTCGCCGCGCTGCTCGGCCGGTCGGCGAGCCAGCTCGCACTGAACGCGGATCAGTTCGGCGCGGTCCGGCTGGGCGTTGTCCTCGAGCCAGTCGGCGAAGATCAGGCGCGGCGCATCGTCATCGGGCGCTTCGAGGATGGCTTCCAGAAAGGCCTCCTCATGCGTCATCGCGGGCCCTCCCGGGGACGTTGTCCCAGCGCCCCGAAGGGCAGCGAGCCCGGCCGAAGACGTCGCGCTGGTAGAAATAGGCCTGAACCGGGCCCGCGACGTCCTCGACCTCGACGGGCGCCAGGCGAAACAGCTCCGGTGCCCCCTCGACCTCGTCCAGCGAGGACACCAGCTCCCGATCGACCTCGTAGAGCTCGCCTTCGACGGCCTCGCCCTCGGGACAGGTCACGAGGCCGGGATAGGCGCCGAGGTCGAGGAGCGCGTAGAGCGGGCGCGTGCGAGCCGCCCCCAGGCAGTGCTGTTGGGCGAGAAAGGGGTGCCGCCGCCCGTCGCGCTTCAGGGTGCCGTAGACGAACAGGCGAAAGGTGCCGGCCGAGCTCACGGGCATGCTCCGCGAGGGGAAGAGACAGGTTCATGATACAGCAAGGAGGTGCCGTCTTGCCAGCGGCGCGCCGCTCGCGGACAATGACCGCACCATGACCACCTTCACCGAACTACAGAGCGATGCCCTCGCCCGCCATTTGCGCCACCACGTGGCTGGCGAGGTCCGCTTCGACCCGGGGTCGCGCCGGCTCTACAGCACCGACGCCAGCATCTACCAGATCGAGCCGCTCGGCGTCGTCGTGCCGCGCAACGTCGAGGACGTCGTCGCCACCGTGCAGATCGCCGGAGAGATGCGCGTGCCGATCACGGCCCGCGGCGGCGGCACCAGCCTGTCGGGCCAGGCCATCGGCCCCGGCATCGTGCTCGACTGTAGCAAATATCTCAACGCCATCCTCGACCTCGATCCCACGGCGCGCGTCGCGCGCGTGCAGCCCGGCGTCGTGCTCGACACGCTCAACCGCGCCCTGGAGGAGCACGACCTACAGTTCGGCCCCGACGTGGCCACCGCCAGTCGGGCCAACCTCGGCGGGATGATCGGCAACAACTCCGCCGGCGCCCGCTCCATCGTCCACGGCAAGACGCTCGACCACGTGCGCGGCCTCGGCGTCGTCCTCGCCGACGGCTCGACCGCCACGTTCGGCCCGCTCAGCCCCGCCGAGTGGGAGCGCGCCGCCAACGGCAAGACGCTCGCCGCCGGCGCCTACCGCGCCGTTCGCGACCTCGCCCACTTGCACCAGGACGAGATCGCCAGGCGCTTCCCGCGCATCCTGCGCCGCGTCAGTGGGTACAACCTCGACGCCATGCGCGCCGGGCTGGTCGAGCAGTCCGCCCCCAACGTCGGCCTGCACCAGCTCATCGTCGGCTCGGAGGGCAGCCTCGCCGTCGTCACCGAGGCCGAGCTGCGCCTGGTGCCCCGGCCGCGCGTGCGCGGGCTGCTCGTCCCGCAGTTCGCCAGCCTTGGCGCCGCCATGAGCGCCCTGCCCGCCTGTCTGGAACTTGGCCCCTCCGCCGTGGAGCTGATGGACCACCTGCTCTTGCAACTCACGGCGGGAAATTTGGCATTGCGCGACGCCCGCAGGCCGATCGACGACCGCGCCCGCGCCGTGTTCATGGTGGAGTTCAGCGGCGACGAGGAGGGCGAGGTCGCCGAGCGCGTCGAGAAGTTGCGGCGAAACCTCCAGGGCGTCGAGGGGCTGATCGCGGCCGTGCCGGCCCTGGCCGCGGGCGTGCGCGAGCCCCTGTGGAACCTGCGCCGCGCGGCGATGCCGTTGCTCTACGGAATGCGAGGCGATCGCAAGCCGGTCACGTTCGTCGAGGACGCGGCGGTGAGCCCCGAGCGCCTGCCGGAGTTCGTGACGCGCTTCCGAGAGGTGTTGCACCGCCACGGCACCGACGGCGCCTTCTACGGACACGCCAGCGTCGGCTGCCTGCACGTACGGCCGGTGCTGAACCTCAAGGACGCCGACGAGGTGGCGACCATGCGCCGCATCGCGGAGGACGTGACCGACCTCGTGCTGGAGTTCGGCGGATCGCTGAGCGGCGAGCACGGCGACGGGCTGTGTCGCAGCGAGTGGAACCGCAAGATGTTCGGCCCGGTGGTTTACGACGCCTTTTGCCGCGTCAAGCAGGCCTTCGACCCGCAGCGCCTGCTCAACCCCGGCAAGGTCGTCGATGGCCCGCCCATGACGGAGAACCTGCGCTACCCCCCCGGGTACGCCCCCGCCGAGCCGATCACGGTGTTCGACTACGCGAAGCAGGAGGGCTTCTTGCGCTCGGTCGAGATGTGCAACGGCAACGGCGCGTGTCGCAAGACCCAGGGCGGGGCCATGTGCCCGTCGTTCCGCGCCACCCTCGACGAGCGCGACAACACGCGCGGCCGGGCCAACGCCCTGCGCCACGCCCTCGCGGCGGGTGTGGACGTCCGGGGGGAGCCGCGCGCCCTGCGCGAGCGCTGGGTACACGAGGTGTTCGACCTGTGCTTGATGTGCAAGGCGTGCAAGTCGGAGTGCCCGAGCAACGTGGACGTGGCCAAGCACAAGGCGGAGCTGTTGCAGTTCTACTACGAGCGCCGCCCGCGCCCGCTCGGCCATCTGCTCGTTGCCGCCATTCCCCATCTCAATCGTCTGGGAGCGCCGTTCGCGCCGTTGATTAACTGGGCGCAGCGGCGCGGCGCCTTCCGCTGGGTGTTGGAGCAGGTCGCCGGCATCGACCGGCGCCGGAGCCTCCCGCCGCTGCACCGCAACCACCTGCGCCGCTGGTTCCGCAAGCACAGGCCCGACGCCAACGCCGGACGGGCCGGGAAGGCGCTGCTGCTGGCCGACTGCTTCACGGCGTACAACGAGCCGGCCGTCGGCAAGGCGGCGGTGCGCGTGCTGGAGCGCGCCGGCCGTGCGGTCGAGCTCACCGATTTCTGCTGCGGTCGGGTGCTCATCAGCAAGGGCTTCCTCCATCGGGCCAAGGCGATGGTCCAGGCGGAGGCGCCTGCGCTGGCGCGGCGAATCGCGGATGGCACGCCAATCCTGGGCCTGGAGCCGAGCTGCCTGCTGACCCTGGCCGACGAGTGGCCGGAGCTGGTGCCCGGCGAGGACACGCGGCGCGTGGCGGCCGCGGCGCGGCTGGCCGATGGCTGGCTGGCCGACGAGGTCAAGGGAGGCCGCTGCGAGCTGGCGCTGAGGCCGCGCGCGGAGAAGTGCATCCTGCATGGCCACTGCCACCAGAAGGCACTGTTGGGGGTGGGGGCGAGCGCGCCGCTGCTGCGGCTGGTGCCCGAGTTGGAGGTCGAGGTGCTGGACGCCGGCTGTTGCGGCATGGCGGGGTCGTTCGGCTTCGAGAAGGCGCATTACGACGTGAGCGTGAAGATCGCCAACCTGGCCTTGCTGCCGGCGCTGGCCAAGGCGCCGGAGGCGCTGGTGGTGGCGCCGGGGACGTCGTGCCGCCACCAGGTCCACGACCTCGCCGGGAGGCGGGCGCTGCATCCGTTGGAGGTGATCGCGGAGCAGTTGCCGAAGGGGTGAGCTCGAACGATTTCGGACATTCCCGGTGCGATACCTCTCCTGCGGCGCCGAAAATGCACCGATGGTAGGAGAGCCCGGAAAGACAGTACGCACGCGGTCGGGGGAGCGGGCCCAAACGCCAGGGCCGCGCTCGAGGGCCCCGATCCGTTCCTTGTCGTCCGGCGTCAAAGGAGGTTATCCACCATGCCACGCTACGCGCTCGAGACCATCCTTCTCATCCTGGTCATCCTCTGGCTGATCGGCTGGGTTACGGTCCCCGCTGCCGGCAACCTGATTCACCTGCTCCTCGTCGTGATCCTGATCGTCGTCCTGTTCCGGGTCTTCCAGGGGCGCGGTTCCTATCGGTGAGCGGTCTCTTTCAGGGGCCCGTTCGCCGGGCGAAAGTTGTTCGAGTAGTCTGAAAAGAGGGCCGGCGACGTCGCGCGTTGACGCTTCTCGCCGGCCTCCGTGCTTTGCTCCGCGCAGGAGCAGGCCGAGGCCCACAACGTCGGAATCGGCACGGGTCACAAAGGAAATTCTCGCATGCGGAACAGCAAGGTTCTGTGGCTGGCGGCGGTGAGCACGTTCGTGCTGGGCGGCGCGATCCTGGCCGCGGCCCCGAACAAGATCGACGACAAGCTGGCGGAGGTGCTGGGCAAGGACGTGGTGGGGGCCGCTCACCCGACGGCCAAGAATGCCGCCCTCATCGAGTACAAGGAAAGCTCTCCCAAGGCGGGGCGGCTCACGATGAACATCAAGATGAAGTACTTCGGCAAAGTCACGAAGAAGGAGTACAAGGCGGACGTCACTCTGACCCTCGACACCAGCGACAGCCCGCCCAAGGTCCTCGACCTCGAGTACAAGGACGACAACAAGGTGCCGGCGAGCAAGGCGAAGCTGAAGCTCATGCCGGACGCGCTGAGCAAGAAGCTGCCGAAAAAGCTGTAACCGATTGCCCGGCAGCCGAGGCCGACAACAGCCCGGCGCGCCAGCGAGGACGTTCCTCGCTGGTGCGCCGGGCTGTTGTGCGCGCCCTGTCACTCCATCCCCGCTCCCAGACACTTTCCGTCTGGCCCAATCTCCGTCACGACGTTGTGCCCGCCGAACAACACGTCCTCATCGTCCCAATACACCCGCGCGGCGCCGTCGGAGGCGAAGCTGATGGAAGCCACCTTCAGCAGCTCGGTAATGTCGTCCACGGTCATTGGCTCGTGACAGTTCCAGCGTCGATCGAGCAGTTGCCTGGCCGTCCACCGGCGGTACTCGGGGCCCAACCTCCGAATGCGCGCCAGGCCGAGGCGGGCTCGCGAGAGGACGTCGGCAAGAACGTCTTCTTCCGCGTGGAAGTCGATGAAGACCTCGACCCGCTGGCCGGGCTCGAGGTCGAGCACCCCGGCCCACCAGTCGAGGGCGTCGTCCCATTCCAGGCGGCCGAGCAGTGGGTCATCGAGTTCTTTCGGCATCGAGGGCCTCCGCGCCAACGGCGCCGCCTTTCACTCCCCGGCGGTACATCACGTCGGTGCGCAAGACGTACTTACGGCCCGCCACCACGGGGGCGCCCTCGTGCATCTGGGCGTGCTCGAAGATCAGCGCTTTGCCCCGCTCGGGGGCCACCTCGAACCGGAGGACAGCGTTGCGCTGGTAAAACCTCGTCTCTCCTCCCTCGCACTCCCCGTTCAGGTAGATCATGAACGTCAGCTGGCTCACCTCGTCCTCTCCCCGGCTGACGCAGCCATCGTAGTGAGGGGCAAACATCTCCGCGGCCTCGTAGCGGTAGAAGCGGAAGCGCTCGTGCAGCCCGCAGGCCTCCCACCCTTCCCGGCGCGCGGAGAGGAAGGGCCGGGCTTTGTGCCAGAGCTTCGCGGCCAGGTCGCGGTCTTCGAGGAACGCCCGGCCGTTGTTGCGCAGCTGCAAGACGACCTCGTCTCCCAGCCCGGCCGCCTGGTAGCCGATCGATTCGCTGAGCGCGATCAGTTGGTCGCACTCTTCCGGGCCCAGGAACTCCCTTATCGCGAAGATGGTCTCGCCATCGAGCGCTTCGCGGATCATGGGAACGGCCTCCGCTGATGGAATGGCAGGGGCCCTTGCCCGGTAGGCGCCCCATCCAGGGCATGTTACCATACATCCTACGCGGGAAGCCTGACGAACGATCCCCGAAAATGGGGCCCTCCGATGGACAGGGCCGAGTGGCAGCAACTCGCGGAGGAACGCGCCCTCGACGCGCAGGCCCTCCTCGCGGCCCATCGGTGGTCCGGCGCCTACTACCTGGCCGGGTACGCCATCGAGTGCGCGCTCAAGTCCTGCGTCCTCGTCCGGCTGGTCCGGGAGCCGCAGGTGGTCTTTGTCGAGAAGCGGTTCTCCGAGAAATGCTGGACGCACGGCCTCGAAGAGTTGGTCGCACTGACCGGTCTGGCGAAAGACCTCGCGGACGACGGGAGCAAGAACCCGGTCCTGAACGCCTACTGGGAGATCGTCATCGGCTGGAGCGAGCAGGATCGCTACCGGATCAAGGACGAATCGCAGGCGCGGAAACTCGTAACCGCCGTCACCGACAACGCAAACGGGGTGCTGCAATGGATCAGGGCTCGCTGGTGAGGGAGCAAATCGACGCGGGGGCGGAGTTCCTCGACCGGATCCATGCCAGCATCCCGGTCAAAGTGGCCTTTTGGCTCAAGGGCACCGAGGAAGGCCGCTGGGCCCTTTACGTCGCTTCGGACAAGATCGGCAGCAGTCCGAGTATAGCGGATTACAGGGAGATGGCGCGCGTGGAGCGCGAGATGGACGACCCGAACCTGAGCCAGTCCCGGGTAAGGTTGATCGGGGCAGGCGAACCGCTGGCCCGCGCCGCACTCGAACTTCAGCGCCCCCCCCCGAGGAGGCCACTCACCTGGTACAAGGGTAGCCCTTTCGGCAACATAAGCGTGGAGGGGGCCTACCTTTACCCGCCCGAGGACCGCGACGACCCCTGGCGCGGGACCTCCATCATGGTGTTCGAGGAGCCCGCGGGCGAGGCGTACCGCGTCGAGTTCTGGCCGCGCGAGCTCCAGGTCGCCCTCCCGCCGGGGGGCTGGCCCCGGAAAGTCACCCGGCCCGCGGTCGTGCGGGTGGAAGGCTCGCGCGTCACCGAATACAGCCCGCCCGAGAAGGCCGTCCCGCCGTTGACGCAAGGCGACTACGAGCGGAAAGCCCTGGCGGCGGTGGAACAGTTGGCGGGAAAGCTCGTCCGTTCCGAATAGGCGTGGGCGAGCGGGGGGGCATTAGCCCCCTGTTGAAACGGCTACAACAGGGGCTCACGCCCCCCGCTCGCCCTCATTGAGAGGGGCACCCAAAACCGTCCCTCACTCGCTCCCGTTCGGCCTGTCTTTCGCGCTCACGCAGTAGAGGTTCTGCTTGCCGCGCAGGTAGAGGTCTCCGCCAACGAAGACCGGGCAACTCCCCGTCTCTTCGAGCTTGTTGACCGCGACGCGCTCGTAGCGCCGGCCCGGCTTGAAGACCACTGCCCGGCCGCTCGTGTCGATGGCGTAGAGCAGCTTTCCGGCCAGGGCGACGCTGCCGTAGTACTGGTTCCCGCCCAGCCGCTGGCGGTAGACGGCCTTCCCGGTCTTCGCGTCGATCGCGTCGAGGAGCCCCGCCGTGGTGACGCCGTAGAGCAAACCGTCGTGGACCAGCGGAGAGGGGAGATGGTGCATTTCGCGGGCGCCGTCGCGCTTCCAGAGCGACTCGACGGTCACCTCCCCTCCCTTGCCCTGCGAGAGCTTCAGCGCTTCGAGCGTGGCCCCGAAGAGGAAGATCGTGTCGCCGTGGACCACCGGCGAGCTCTGCGAGGCGCTGAACTTCTCCCGGGCCAGCACCTTGCCGTCGCGGGCGCGGACGACCGCCCCCGCCGGGCTGATGATGACGTCTTCCTTGCCCAACCGTGTGGCGACCGGGCTGGCGTGCGAGGCCGGCAGGGCAACGCGCCAGGCCTCCTTGCCCGTGGCGACGTCGAGGGCCACCAGGTCCTTGACGTGGACGATCAACTTGCCCTGGAGCAGGAGCGGCGAGGAGGCGTGGCCGAACATGAGCCGGGGCGACTCGACGAACTTGCCCCACGCCCGCTGGCCGTCGAGCGTGTAGACCGCGACCACGCCGTTGCCGAAGACCGTGGCGACGTACTTGCCGTCGCTGATCGGCGTGGCGCCGGTGTTGCCCGCGCTCATCCCGCCGGGGCCGAAACTGCCCTTGCCAAACCCGCCCTTGCCGAACTTCGGCGGCGGGGACAGGATGTTGACAGCCGCCACGACCGCGCTCTCGTCGAGCGTGCCTTTCTTGTCCTTGTCGGCCTCCTTGAAGAGCGCCTCCGCGGCGGTCACCAGCTCCTTGAGCGTCACCTTGCCGTCCTTGTTGGCGTCGGCGCGCTTGACGAGGACGCCGGCCAGCCGGTCCCCCCGCCCGCCGCAGGGAGGGCCGAAGCCTTTCGGCACCGGCAGGATGCGGCCCAACTCGTCGGCGAGGGCCTTCTCGTCGAGCTCGCCTTTCTTGTCCTTGTCGGCGCGCTTGAAGAAGCGCTCCACGCCGGCGGTCAGTTCGGCCCTGGTCAGCTTGCCGTCCTTGTCGGCGTCGAGGGCCTCCAGCAGGAGCTTCGCCACGAAGTTGCCCATCCCGAAGCCGCCCTTGCCCTTGGGCCCGCCGGGGCCGAAGCCGCCCTTCCCGCCCGCCCGCTCCTTCTTGAGGAAGGCGCGGGCGGCCTTGCGCTCCTCCTTGTTCAGCCGGCCGTCGCCGTCGTTGTCGAACTGCTTGACCAGCTTGCGAACCTGGCCCATCGCCCCGCCCGGCCCGCCGGGGCCACCGGGGCCCTTCCCGAACGGCGGGAAACCGCCCGGGCCAAACGGGGGGCCCTTTTTCTCGGGCTCCTTCTTCTCGGGGGCCTTCTTCTTTTCCGGCTCGTCCGCGGGGGCGGCCAGCACGGCGCAGCCCAGCAAAAGCACCAGGGAGACGAGCCAAAGTCGCTTGTTCATCGGTTCTCCTCGGAGGCGGCTCAGACGGACGCGGACGGACGTACCCACTCAGTTTGGCGGCCCTTTGGGCGGCGGCCGGTCTCGGAGGCCCTCGGGGCACACGTGAGGCCGGTTGGGCCTGGGCCAGGGGGGCCGGGCAAGTGGAGGGCGTGGGCGCCCTCAAAAGGCCCCCGGTCATCTTCTTCCACCGCGCCGCCTGCTCCTTCGTCAGCAGCGCGAGGGCCTTGTCGGGCTCCGACTTCCGCGCCTGCTCCCTCTTCTCCTTCTCTTCTCGGCCCTTCGGTCCGGGGCCGCAGAGGTGTTGCAGGGAGGCAACGTAGGATTCGATGCCGCGGATGCGTTCACGCTGCGCGGCCGTCAGCTTCATCTCGGCGGCAACGTCCGGCTCCTGGAACGCGGCCAACCCCCCGGGCCTGGAGTGCAATCTGCTTGAGGCGGCGCAGCTGCTCCGCGGACAGGACGGTCTTGACGGCCGCGTCGTTGGCGCGGGATTCCTCGAGGAAGCGATTGTCCCGCTGGTCCTGGGTCAAGCGGTGGAGCTCCACGAACAGCGCCTTGCCCTTCTCCTCCAGCCGGCGCGACAGCTCGGCGATGCGCTCGCCTTGCTCGTGCGACGTCCGCAAGTCATCCCGCACCGCTGGGTGCCGCAGCCAGATGAGCCGCTCGTTCCCTGGCATCGTGCCGCAGTAGTGGCGCACCAGATGGCTGAGGCAGCCGGCCAGGACCTGCCGCAGCCAGGCCGCCAGGTCCGGCTCCGTCTCGCCGCGGAACTGGCCGAAATGCCGGGCCGCCTCCAGAAACGTCTCCTGCACCAGGTCGTCGGGGTCGGCCTTGCCCTGGAGCCGCCGGCCGATTTGCAGCCGGGCCAGCAAGACGAGGTAGGGGCGGTATCGTTCCAGCAATTGGCCGAGGGCGCCTTCCTCCCCGGCCCGCGCCCGGGCGAGGGCCTCTTCGCCCTGCCAGTCTTCGTTCGTGGCCATCGCAGGCCTTCCACCCTCACAGTGCCGGCCCGAAGGCGATCGCCGCCGCGCGACGTGCGCATTTTATCGGCCCCGCGAGCGCCTGGCACCTCGGCGTTCTCGCGGGGGAGCTCCATCCGGCATCGCTCCTTCCCACAGCAGGTTGACCTCTCCCGTCTCTCCGGCCATTGCGGCATGGTGTTTTGGGGCGAGCCGGCGGGGCTGCGGCTCGCGGGTGCGGGAGGAAGCGATGCTGCCCTGGAAGGGGTGGACAGGGGTTGGGCCTGCTTGCGACGTCGCCCTTCGGAAGCCCGCGCAGACTTCCTCGAGAGGACGGCGCACGCGAGCCGTGAGGCAACTGCTCCCGGAAGGCAGGCAGATGTGCAAGCAAGGCATACCTGCCTTGTCGGTGTGGCCCCGCGGCCGAGCAGGCACTCGCAGTGCGGGTGAGGAAGTGGCATTTGAGGAAGTAACGTACAGGGCAGGTTGGCCGCGCCCTTACGCAGTCCAGGCTGCAAGGTGGCGCCCAAACGCCGGACCGTGGCTGAGAGCCTGTGAATTAATCCCCGATCATCGCCGTAAGTCCTTATTCGATGGTCCGCTGACGGGGTGATCTGGAATAAATTCACAGCCTCTGAGAGGAACAGACCGATTAATTCGTGCAAAAGGCATGCCACGACGTTGTGCAATCGCAGGTGCAGCCGTTGGGCTTGGCGACGTCTCCCGTGAGGTCGTTCCCGCCAGCCTTGAGTTTCCGGCGAATGGGCGAACTCAGGGAATGTCGCCCGCAACCGTTCCCCAAGCCGAGCGGGCCCAGGGGCGCTTCAGCGCCCTTGTTCTCGGGCCCTTCGCTTCAGAGCGCCGGCGTGGCGTCGGCCGGTTCTGCCGGCGCGCCTGGCGGACCGCCGACCTGGCGTCCCTGCTCGCCGCTCGCCGGCAGGCGACCTCGCAGAGAGTAGCGGTGGTACAGTGGCGGGTCGCTCCCGTAGGCGAGCAGAAACTCCCGCTCCAACCGCAGGGCGACCTGCCAGGCTCCCGCGGGCTTGGCCTCCTGGGAGCAGACGACGTGCGCGACAAGGGCCGCAGCGAAGCATTCCTGGAGAGGACGGCCAGAGTAAACCGTGGCCAGGCTCTTCCGCCATGCGAGGCTCCTTCCCTTCTCCGAGGCCGCCAGCCGTTCTAACGCCTTCCGCAGAGTGCATCGCCCGGCGAGGAGGTCGTCGCGCAAGTGCGCGAAGAGGCCCTCCACCTTTTTGCGCTTTGCGCTCCCGCCGCCTCTGGCGGCTGGCGTCCTCCACGTCGTTGTTGGCGGCTCGAACCAGTTCGGCGTTTCATTCGTGAGCGGACAGCAAGGTTGGGCGGCACAGGGCGAGGCTGTAGAGCACGACGAGGCCCAGGACGCTGCCGGCCATTCGGGGCCGGGAGCGGGCGAGGACCGCCGTCAGGCCGACCACCGCGAGCACCACCGCAGCCTTGAAGGAGGCCATCCCGAGCCAGCCATGGCGCGACAACCACCAGTTGGCGAGAGGGTTGGCCTCATACACCTGGCCGTCAGACTGGTTCAGCAGCCACCACGTCAGCGCCAGGTCGGTCAGGCTCAGCAGGGCGAACGATCGAGCGCAAGGACGTGTTGAGCGGGTTCTTCGGGGTGCTGGCCCTGTGGGCTTACGCACGCTACCAGGAAAGGCCAGGGTGAAAACGCTATCTGAGCGTGGCAGCGCCCTTTCTGTTGAGCCTCCTGGCGAAGCCCATGCTCATCACGCTCCCCTTCGTGCTGTTGCTCCTCGACTACTGGCCCTTTCGCCGATTCGGGCCCGCCAATTCTCCCCCGGAAACAGCCGGGGGGGCAGTCGTCTCCCGGGCGCCCTTCGGCCACCTGGTTGTGGAGAAACTGCCGCTGTTTGCCCTGGCGGCGGCGATCGCCGTCGTCACGATGGCAGCCCGCGAACGGCACGGGGCCCTCGTCTCCTTCGATACCGTCTCTCTGCTGGCCCGGCTTGGGAACGCCCTGGCGGCGTAGGGGTGGTATCTGTCCAGCACCTTGTGCCCCTTGCGGTTGGCCGTCCTTTATCCCCACCCGTATGAGAACTGGTCTCCCCTGCAAGCCCTTGCGGGGGCGGGCACGTTGTTGTCGGTTACCGCGGCCGCTCTGTGGCAAGCAAGCCGGCGACCGTGGCTGATCCTCGGTTGGTTGTGGTTCGTGGGCACGCTGCTGCCGGTGATCGGTCTGGCGCAGGGCGGGGCCCAGGCCTGGGCGGATCGATTCAGCTACTGGCCCCACATCGGGCTGTTCGCTGCCCTCGTCTGGGGGCTCGGGGAACTGGTCGATCGGCTTCGCATGCCCGCGTTCGTTCCCGGCGCGGTCGGGGCGCTCGTGCTCGGCAGCCTAGCGGCGCTGACCTGGGCTCAGGTGGGCCACTGGCGCAACGGCGTCACGCTCTGGGAACGCGCCCTCGCCGTGACGAAGGACAACCCCCGCGCCCATCAACGCCTCTCGTTGTGCTACCGCAGGCTGGGGCGGATTGACGAGGCAGGCCTCCACCTGAGGGAGGCCCACCGCCTGCTGAGCGAACGCCTTCACCTCTCCGCGAGAGCAAGCGGCACGTACGACCGGCAGAAGAACGAGCCCCGTGCGCCTGTTCCGGAGGCCCTGATCCGTGCGGCCTCGGGCGTCCCATCTGGGGGCTCGCAAACGCACCACGATGCGGAGCGGGGGCCGTGAACGCCCTCGCTCACCCCAGCCGGAGCTCCACGTTTTGCACCCCCTCCACACGGTTCAGCGCGCTAACCAGCGCCACCGCGCCATCCATCCGGCGCAGCTTCACGGCATACGCCAGTTCCAGCGCCGCCCCTTGCCGCGCCGTCGTCGCGCTCACGAGGCGCACCTCCGCCAGGTGCTTGCCGAACGTCTCCCCGAGCAGGGCCTCCGGCGCTACTCCCATCCCGACGCGCACCGACAGGACGTGCTCCTCGCCTTTCGCCACCTTGCCGGAGCGGAAGATCAGCGCCGCCAGCGCCACGAACGGCAGGCCGATCAGGGCGGGCTCGAAGAACCCAGCGCCGGCGGCCATGCCGACGACGACCGCGAACATGACGAACGCGGTGTCGCGCGTGTCCTCGACCACGGTGCGGAAGCGCACGATGGCCAGGGCCCCCACCAGGCTGAACGCCCGCGCCACGTTGGTGCCGATGACGAGCGTCACCATGGCGATCAGCACGCTCAGCAGCACGAGCGTGGCCAGGAAGCTCTTCTCGCTCTCCGTCCGCCCGCGCGTGACCCGGTAGACCGCGGCGGCGACACACCCCAGCAGGAACGCCGCCGCCAGACGGAAGGCCAGCACGCCGGTCGGGAGCGGTGCGCCCTCCGGGACCGGATGCAGCCACTCCGGCATCAGCGCCCCTCCCACGCCCGCCGGCAGGTCTTGTACTTCGAGACCGGCCCGGGCGCTAGCTGCAATTCCTCGATCAGTTCCTTGAACGGCAGCGGCAGGGCCAGGTGGAACTTGAGCTCGCAGATCACCGAGCCGACCAGGAACGGCTCGCTTTCCTCGGGCACGCGCACGCGCCACTCGTTGGCCACCGCGCCGCGGAGCTCCCGATCGAGCGTCAGGCGCAGAGTGCCCCCGGCGCTAGTGCCCACGTAGGCCGTGCGGACGTAGCTGAGACAGCACGCCGGCCGCAGGCCGCGCGCCCGCAGGCGCTGATGAAACCATGCCCCCACCCAGTCGGGGCTGCCCGGGCCTTCGCCCAGGCGCGCGACCTCGGGCTCGTCGATCGACGAGCGGCGCTTGCGCACGCGGTCGCCCGACCTCGTCTTGCGCTCGAGGTAGATGCGCGGCTCGGCCGCGTAGCGGCGCAGCCGAAACTTGCGGCGCCGATACGTCGGCGTGCCGTGCAGCACGTCGAGGAGCGGCGTGTCGCAGTAGAGCGTCGTGGTGCGGTAGGCCCCGCCCAGTTCGGGCTCGCCGTGCGGGTCGCGGGCGAGGCGCTTCCGGGCCCACTCCTCCACCGCGGAGACGCGGTCGTCGGGCAGCAGGAACTTCAGCTCGTAGGCCGCCGCTGCCTCGCCCGACGGGGCCAGCGACGGCGAAGGCACGGCCAGGGCTGCCAGGTCCGGCGACGTCACCGCTCACCGCCTTTCTTCTTCTCGAGGGGGGGCGCCTTGGCAGCGGGCCGGACGCGCGGCGCCGGGGCCCAGGGCAGGGAAGGCAGGATGCGATCGATGCCTTCGGAAAGCTTCTTTTCGTCCAGCCAGCCAGTGCGGTCCTTGTCCATCTCGGCGAACAGTTTCGTCGCGGCCCTTGCCAGCTCGCCGGCCGTCACCTTGCCGTCTCGATCGACGTCGGCGCGCTCGACGATCAGGCGCGCCAGCAGAGGGGCGGGCCGGCCGAACGGCACGAATCCGCCTGGCGGGCCCTTGGGGGGCGGGGCCTTGGGGGTTGGCTCCTTCATGCCCGGCGGGCGCAGCAAGCGCTCGATCCCGGCCGTCAAGGCCTTGGCGTCGAGTTGGCCCTTCTTGTCGCGATCGCACGTCTCGAAGAGATGGCGCGCCGCCAGGAGAAACGCTTCCTGACTCACCCGGGCGTTCTTGTCGCCCGGAGCGGCCTTGACCACCTCCTTGGCCAGCAGGGCTGCACCGCGCGCTTGCGGGGGCTGGCCGAAGCGCATCGTCGGGACGTGCCCCTTGCGCTTGCCGGCGAACTGGCCCTCGATCGACTCGAGGCGCTTGCTCACGAACTTGTCCAGCGCCGGCGGGGGCGGGAAGAAGGCGCTGAAGGGGAAGCCAAAAGTGAGCGACTCCTTGCGCCGGGCCAGCACCTTGGCTTCCACCGCCACGGTCGGGGCGAGGGCCTTCTCGGCGGCGCGGACGTCGGCCTGGATGCGGGCCGGGGCGAAGCCGTTGGCGATCAACCGCTGGATGTGAGCGCGGTAGGCGCGGTCCCACTGCGGCATTTCCATCAGGCGCTCGATCAGGCGATTGCGGCCCGTGTAGGGCTGGGCAACGCTCAGGTCCATGAGTTGCGTCGCGGAGCCGAGCATCGTCAGCCCGCCGAAGGAATGGTTGAGGTCCCAGGGCAGGAAGTGGAACTTGTTGGTCTTCGGATTCAGATAGAGATAGTAGTTGTGCCCCAGCCCCATGAAGCTGTCGAGGTTGACCATCACCGTGTTGGCCGCGAGGTAGCGCGCGAAGGCGTCGAAGTCGAGGTAGGCCCCGATCTCCTTGCGGAAGCGCTCGTCGTCGGCGAAGTTGACGAGCTTGATGAAGTCGATGAGGCGCTGGCGGTCCCTGGCCTGGCCCTCGGCCCGGGCCTTGGGGCGGTAGCGCTTCTCGTAGGCGGGCCAGTCCTCGCCCAGGTAGGAAAGACCGAAGACCCCCTCGGGCTTGACGAGGAGCCCCTTGCCGCTGCCGAAATGCTCTTTGAGGAACGGCTTGTCCACGCACTCGATGAGGGTGTAGAGGCCGAGAAACGCGCGGTCGTGCTTGCCGGGCACGGTGAGGGACAGGCGCACGAAGGCGGTGCGCGCCGCCGGCACCCCCGCCGCGCGGAAGACGGCGTAAGACAGGGCCTCGCGGGCCTGCGAGGGGTCCAGGGCGTTGTTGCTCAGGGCGATCTTCTTGAGCCCGAGAAACGACTGCCCCTCGACGTAGCGGTTGAAGTCGATTTTGAAAGGGCGCTTGAGCCCCTTCGCCGACACCATGTAACTGGAGTTGCCCTTGAAGCGAAGGGCGACGCCCTTCCAGGCCTTCTCGCCCACGGCGAGGTCGGCGCGGACGTACTGGAAGTCGAAGCCGAACGCCCCCGGTGGGCCTTTGCCGGCGGGGCCTTTGCCGGCGGGGCCCTTGGGGGCGGCCTTGGGTGGTGGCCCGAACCAACTGCTCTTGTCCAGGGGGGGCTGCATCGCCTCCCATTCGCGGGGGCCGACGGTGAGGTGGAAGTCCCACACCCGAGTCGGGCCGAACAGCTCGGCCGCGCTTCGGGGCGCCACCTTCGTTTCGCCGCCCGACGGCGGGGCGGCCCCCCACGCCAGCCCGGCACAGGCGAAGGCACACAGAGCCAGGACACGACGTCGCATCATCGGGCCTCGAGAGCGGCAGAGCGCTGGTGGGGTGGTCTGCCT
>JBBSEZ010000137.1:0-21369 GCA_038239195.1 Gemmatales bacterium | reverse complement strand
TGGCCCAACGGGCCACCCTCAACGCCACATTTGACCCCAACTCGGCCGACACGGCTCAGTTGCGGGAAATGGTTTTTACCCTGGAAAACTGGGCTCTTTCGGCCGCTTGAGCACCCCCGAAATTTGCGAACGCTCAGAAAGGAAAGGTCGCACCAACTCGGCCCTGGTCCTGTCCCGCGACGTGGTCGGCGCCTGCGTGGGCGATGTGTTCGGGGGGCTGCTCGACGGGGCCAGCGCGCTCTTCCGCCGGCGCGGGAAGTGGCGCCCTCGGCGCGGGCCTGCTATAACAGCGGGAGAGGGCCGTTCGCCCGCCCTCTCCTGGAGAGCACCGTCATGATGCCGCGCCTTTCCTGCCTCGCCCTGCTGTTGGTCCTCGCGGCGGAGGCCCGCCCTGCCGTCAACTACGCCCGGCCCGACCTGTTGCTGGAGCCAGGCGAACTGGCGAAGCCCGGGGTCGCGAAAAAGTTCGTCGTGCTCGATGCCCGCCCGAAGGCGAAATACCTCGTCGGCCACGTCCTGGGCGCCGTGTGGGTCGATACGTCCGGCTGGGCCAAGGCGTTCGCCGCCGGGCAGGACAAGGCGGCGTGGAGCAAGCGCGTCGGCGCCCTCGGCATCGACGTGACCACGCCGGTCGCGATCTACGACGACGCCCGAAACAACAGCGCCGCGCGCGTCTGGTGGATTTTGCGCTACTGGGGCGTCCGCGACGTGCGCCTGCTGAACGGCGGTTGGGGCGGGTGGGCCAAGGGAGGCGCGGTCGAGAAGGGCGAGAACAAACCGATGCCGGTGGCGCCGAAGCTCGTCGCCCAGACGGGGCGCCTCGCCACCAAGGACGACCTGCTGAAGGCGCTGAAGGGCCGGCCGGGGCAAGTGCTCGACGCCCGCTCGACGGACGAGTTCTGCGGCAAAGCGGAGACGGCCAAGCGCAACGGCGCCATTCCGGGGGCGGTTCACCTCGAGTGGACCGATACGCTCGACAAGAAGACGGGGCGCTTCAAGAGCGCGGCGGAGCTGACGAAGCTGTTCGAGGACGCGGGCATTGACCCCGCGCGGCCGACGACGACGTACTGCCAGTCGGGCGGGCGCGCCGCCGTGCTGGCGTTTGCGATGGAGTTGATGGGCGGGAAGGACGTGCGCAACTACTACCGGAGCTGGTCGGAGTGGGGGAATGACCCGGACACGCCCATCGTGAAGCCGAAAGGGAAGGAGTGAGGGGCGGTCGCCGTTCACTCGTCCTCATCTTCCGGCAGGGCCGTCAGCGGCGTGATCTCACTGCCCACCAGGAAGCCCAGTTCCGCCAGCGCCGCCTTGAGGTCCTTGCGCGCCTCGCGCCGCACCACCAGCCAGCCGCTGCCCACCGTGCCGGCCAGCAACGGGCTCAGGCGCGGGCTGTTGGCGATGGCGGCGAACAACGCCGGGTCGGGAACCTCCAGGAGCACGACCTCGCCCATCGCGACGCTGCGGTTCATCCCCAGCCAGGCGTCGAGGGCGTGGTCGAAGAGCGGCGGGATCGGTTCGGTCAGGTGGTCCTCCAACCAAGACTTGAGCGCGGCCGGCTTGAGCCCCTCCCTTCCGGCCTGTCGAACCGACTCGCCGGTCAGCCGCCAGCCCTCCGCCGTTTCGTCCGCGATGCGCCGCAACCGCGCCGCCTGTACCAGGTCGTACAGCCCGGACACGTGGAGGCACCCGCGTTCGTCCAGGCTCCAGGTCTGGCGAAGCCTGTCGAGGTGGTCGCCCACCAGAGCGCCCGGCGGGTAAGTGCCGCGCGGCACTCCCTCCGCGAGGACAAAATGCTCGCCGCAAGCGGAGCCCGGGTGCCCCACCAGGTAGGCGTCGCGCTGCGCGCGGTCGGGGAAGGCCAGCACGGTCGCGCCGCGGCGCACCACCAGCGCGTCGCGGCGGCCGGCCCAGTCGGACAGCGAGCGAGCCAGGTTGGCGGGCAATTCGTTCTGGCTGTGCCGGCTCAGGAAGTTGCGCACCTCGTCCGGCGACAGCCCGCCCTCCATGGCGCGGTAGACGCTGCTCTGCGTCAGCCGGAACGTCTGGACGGCCGACAGCGATTGCCCGCCCGTCTCGGTCAGTCGCCCGAGAAAAGCGGCCTCGGCGGGCCGGGCGCGGTCGAGGTACGCCAACACGTCGAAGTTGGGCTGGACCACCAGGAAGCGCTCGTCGGCGCGCTCCTCCGGGGGCGCAACCTCCGGCGCCCCGAACGCCGCGCGCCCCCACTCCGTCAGCCGGAAGCAATGCTGGTCCTTGCCCGTCCGGCCGCGCTCCACCAGCGCGAGCTGGACCAGCGTTACCATGAGCGCGTTGGCGTACCACGTCCCTTCGCGCTCGAACCACAACGCCCGCTCGCGGCCCTCTCCTCGCTTGTCCTCGTACTGGGCCTCGGGAAAGTTCGGCGCCCAGCCCTCGGCGTCGGCCCGCGGGGCGTTGTAGTCGGTGCGGCCGAGCGCCGCCTGGAGCTTGCTCAGAAAAGCCGTCAGCCCGAACCAGCGCTCGCCCGCCTGCGCCAGGCCGCTCAGGCACCAGGCGAGCACCTCCCGCGCGGTGCGCAACGCGCTCTCCGGCTCGCGGTAGCTCCGCTGATGCGCCGGAATTTCGCCCGCGCCATCCTGCCAGGAGGTCGCCGCCAGCCAGCCTCGCGCCCACAGGCGGGCCTGCTCGAGCGTGGGCTCGGCGAACCACGCAGCGGCCAGGTCGCCGTCGGGCAGCAAGTCGCCCGGCTCATCGCGCAAGGCCCCGGCGTGGCGCAGCACCTCCAGATAGAGGGCCTGGGGCGCCGGCAGGGGGTAGTGGGCATCGGCGCCGACCGGCACGGCCTTGGCCAGGGCCTTCAGGGCGGGGCCGGCCACCGCCCCGCTCTTGGCCAGGCGCACCCCGTTTCGATCGGCCACGTAGGAGAAGACCCGCGCCAGGTCCAGCGCCACCTCGCCCGGCGAGCGGCGCCCGGTCGTTTCGGGCGCGCCTTTCAGAAGGGGCAGGTCGAAAGGGGCAGGCCCGGCGGGCGGCACTTGTTTGGCCAGGGCCGGGTGAAGGGCATACAGAGGAAAGGGCCGCTCGGTCTCCTGCGCGTAACCGCGGTGGGAACTCTCGCCCCCCAACTTGGGCGGCAGCAGCACCAACCGCTCGGCCAGTTCCTTGACGACGTCGCGTTTCCACCGGGTGATCCGAGACATCCATCGGGTGTCCTCGACGATTTCGAGGACGCCGCGCGCGAGCAGGTCGAGGCGCAGTACGGTGCCGTTGACCGCCCCGCCGAAACGGCGGTAGGCCCCCAGCACGGCGCGCTCGGGCGGCCCCAGGTTGCGCATGACCTCGGCCACGGCCGCCTGATCCTTGAACGCCGCCACGAGCTTCGTCTCGCGCTCGGCGCGCGAGAGCTTCGAGTGGCCCTTGCCACACCACCAGGTGACGGCCTTGCTCAGCCGAGTCGCGTCCACGTGGCGGAAATAGTCGGAGGTCGGCGAGGCGCCCGGCCGACTCAGGATGTGAGGGAGGGGGCCACTCATGGTTCGCTCGTCGGAGAAAGGACCTTGGGGGTGTGTCCGCGCTTGCGCAGCGCTTCGACCAGGGGCCCGGCCTGTCCGGCATCCACCAGGACGACGGTTGGCGCCAGCCGGCAGAGGAGGAACGGCCGCAGGCCGACGTCGGCCGCCAGCTCCAGCAACTGGGCGGGATCGCTGACTTCCAGCACGGCGGCGTGCAGGTGGACCTCGATTTGCCCCGGCGCCGGCAGGGGCAAGAGCTCATCGAGCAGCTTGGCCGCCGACTCGCCCGGCGACAAGGGCTTACGCGCCACAGGCCCCTCCTTCCGCCCCCGCACAGGCCATCGGCGTCAGAAACCGGCGCACCACCTCCGCCAGGGCTTCCGGGTGCGTGTGGTTCGGCACGTGCCCCGCCCCCTCGATCACGGTGCGCCCCACGTTCGGCAGCCCCTGCAACAGCACGTCGGTAAACGCGGGCGGCACCACCCGGTCCCTGTCCCCGCACACCAGCAGCACCGGCTGGCGCACCTCCGGCAACGTCGGCCGCAGGTCGAGCCCGTGCAGCCAGCGCCCTTGATGCGCGAAGGCGGCGATCCTCCCGCGCCCCGTACACTCCAGGAAATAGCGCCACGCCTCGGGAGGCCGGCCCTCGAACTCCCGCCCGTTCGCCAGGCGCAGCACCTTCTCGCGCAGCGGCGCCCCCGCCAGCCTGCCCGGGAGGAAGCGCCCCACCCAGGCCAATGCCCACTCCGCCCGCTTCAAACGGCGCTGGGCCAGCCCACCTTGCAAGATCAAGCGCGGCACGCGCTCCGGCCGCGCCCGCGCCGCCTCCAGCGCGATCGTCGAGCCAAACGAGGCGCCGAGCAGGTAGGCCCGGTCGAGGGCGAGATGGTCGAGCAGGGCCCAGAGGTCTTCGATCAGGTCGGCGTGCCGGTAGCGCCGGAGGCGAGCGCCGTCGCCGCGCCCATCGGGCAAATTGTAGGCGATGCAGCGGAAGTGCTCCGCCAGGCGCGCGATCGGCAGCACGAACGAGCGGGCACAATCGGAGACGCCATGCACGAACACCAGCGGCGGCCCCGACCCCCAGACGAAGTAGGGCATGCGATACCGGCCGGTGTCGCAGGTGCTGTGAACCGCCTCGCGCTCGAACCGCGCCAACGTCTCCGAGAGGACCAGAGGGGCAGGCGAGTGAGACGGACAGGTTGCGGAACAGAGGCCGCCTTTGGCACAGAGCTCGTGGTTATTCATGTCCCGCTCCGGCCGTGGCCTGGGCCCGTTTTCCCAAAGAAGATTCTTGACAGCGGAATTGGGGCCGCACAAAATGCTCCTCGTCCAGCCTGAAGGAGGCCCGGTGATGGGCGACGCCGGGTGCCGCAGGGCGGGACACTTTTTTCCCCTCTAGCGGTAGAACGCCACGCTCGCAAAACTGACGCTCTCGTGCCCCTTCGGGTGTACGTACTGATCGTAGTGCAGCACCTTGCCGCTGCTCGGCCGCAGCGCCTCCAGCACCACGTAGGTGGGCGGCAGCCCGCAGATGCGCCGGCGGTCCTTTTCCTTGGCGATCACCTGGAAATACCCGAGTGGGTCGGCGGCGCCGGCCTTTTCCAGGAGGGCATGGTCCTGGCGCCGGCTGTTCGCGAGCTGGACGTCGCTGACAGGCCGAGGGTCCTGGAACTTCGGCCCGATGTGGGCGAGGTCCCCGCTGATGAGATAGCAGATTGGCTCGGGCGTCTCGCGCTCCGCCGCCCGCAGCGCTTCCACCATCCGCCCGACGTCGTCGAATTCAACGGGCGGCACTCCACTCAGGACGCTATCGCGGAACGAGCCCACGACCAGCGGCACGATGCGAAACGGCCTTCGGCCCTCGTAGAGATACTGGAGGAACACGACCTCCAACTCGATCGAGTGTTCGGGGAGGTGGGCTTGTAACTCGTCGTCGAAAAGTCCCTCGCCGTAGTGGGCCACTAGCCGGTCCACGTAGGCCTGGTCCGTCTGGGCCACGCCGAGCGGGGTCTCGAAGTGCTTGCGCGTCAGGGTGAAGCGGTTGGCGCTGTAATGCGACGTGCCGATGATGACGAAGAGCGAGGCCGCAGTGCGCTCGAAGACTTCCTTGAAGGCGTAGGCGAAGGTGCGCCCGCCCCGACCGTAGTCGATGTGCGGGACGAGCGCCGCACGCAGCCTGTCGTCGGGCCGTGGCTCGTCGGGCAGGCCGGGCCCGCCGGGGGCGACGAAGAGCTCGCGCAGTTGCTGGCGCAGGGCCGTTGGCTCTCCCTCGTAGGCGCCGATGCACGAAGGCCGCCGGATCGGGCTCGCCGCCGCCTGGCGGAAGCGTGGCGAGTGGAGGAAGAGGGCCTCGTCCAGCAGCGCGGCGAACTGGGTGAGGTAGTCGAGGGGAATGAGTTGCCCGCCGATCTGGCGGATGGCCTCCGCCTGGACCTCGCGCAAGGTGCGCGAGCCGTCGAACAGGTTGGCCCACTCCAGTTCGACCGCGGAGACGCGCAGGGTGCTGTCGCTCAGGCGGAGCTGATCGTAAATGATGAAATGGCGCCCGGCGCGGTCCTCGGGAGCGGCGGCCAGGTGCGGACGAAGTTGCGGGCGTTCCTGCGCGGACATAAGGCCCCTCGGGCATGGCGCGGAGACGGGCCCCCCATCGGCCCCGTCCTATTCTATGGGGGCGCGAGCGACAGCGGTCAAGGGCCCTCCTCGTTTCGCCGCGGTCCTGCGAACCGCGGCGAACTCGAGTTGTCACTTCTTCTTGGGCTCCTCCGGGAGCTTCAAGCCCGGCGAGGCGCCGAACGCTTTCACGAGGACGCCATCGGCCATTTTCGACACGCGCACCTCGCCGTCGAAGCCGCCCGAGGCGATCTGGTTGCCGTCGGGGCTGACCGCGACCGCGTAGACGTAGTCCTTGTGCCCCGTCAGCGTGCGGATCGCGTTGAGGGTGTCGGCGTTCCAGACGCGCACCGAGCCATCGCCGGCGCAGGTGGCCAGCAGCGGTTTGTTCGCCACGCGCACCACCTTCTGCACGCCCTTGGCGCCAGCGCCAGCGGCGCGGACCTGCTTCCCGGCCGCGGGGCCGGTCACGTTCCAGCTGCGAATCTGATTGTCCTCGCCGACCGAGAAGCCGACCTTGCCGTCGGCCCGGACCGCCACGCCGTACACGGTGTTCTGATGGTCGGGGAAGGTCAGCACCGACTCCTTGGCGATCAGGTCCCACACCTTGGCCGTCTTGTCGCGGCTGCACGTGAAGAGGAGCTTGCCGTCCGGCGAGAAGGCGATGCCCATCACCCAGTCGGCGTGGTTCTCGATCAACGCGACGATTTTCGCCGCCGCAATGCCCGCGCTTATGTCCCAGACGGTCACCATCCGGTCGCACCCCCCCGCCGCCAGTTGCTTGCCGTCGGCGCTGAGGGCCAGGCTCAGCACCTCGTCATCGCTGTCGAGCAGGTGCTTGACCATGACGTTCTTGTCCTCGACGCCATCGAGCAGCGCGACGCCCCCCTCGACGCGGCCGGCGGCCTGGAGGTTGTAAATGCGCACGTCGCCCTCCTCCCCGGGACGACCGCCTGCCACCGCCAGTTTGCCGTCGGGGAGGAAAAGCATCGACATCGCCCGGCGGGCGCGCGTCCGCACGCGCTTCACGAGCTTCCCGCTATCGGGCTCCCACACCGTGAGCTCGTGGTGCCCGCCGACGATGAGGTGCTTGTTGTCGGGCGTGTACGTCATGGCCGTGATCGTCACCGGGTAGGGATAGACGGCGTGCGGCTGCGGCGGGCGCCAGCGGATGCGCAACTCCTTGAGGAGGTCGGCTTCTTTCTTGATGGTCGGGTCGAGCTTGGCGCCTTCCTTGATCCAGCGCGACACGATCTCGATCTTGTCCTTGGTCAGAGGATCGCCGCTGTCGGCGGGCGGCATGCGGCGCTTGCCCGTGGCAGTCAGGACGTCGATTAGGTAGCTCTCCTCCGGCTTGCCGGGCACGATGGGGTCGTCCTTGGTGCCCCCGCGCCGCAGGGACTCGTAGTGCGTCATGTCGAGCTTGCCCTTGGGCGACTTGGCCCCGTGACAGCCGAAGCACGACTCCTTGAGAATGGGAGCGACGTCGTCGATGAAGCTCACCGGCCCCTTCGCCGCGGGCGCCTTGGCCGGCGGCCCTTTCGCCGGCTGGGCCTGCGAGGACCGCGGCGCCAGCGTCACCAGCAAGAAGGCCAGCGCCGCCCCAAGAACGGCGCAGAGGACACAAAAACAGTAGCGCGATCGCATCATTCCCACCCTCCGGGAGTTCTTGGTCCGTAGTGCTTGGCTCTTGGCAAAGACCGTCACCTGGGAGCTCTTTGCCAAGCTCGAAGGACTAAGGACCAAGGACTAATTAGTGATTGAAGAGAAACGCCCTCGCGTTCAGGAGGGCCCAGAGCACGTCTTGCGCGGCCGAGGTTCGGTCGCGGGCCGCCGCGAAGTGCTGACGCATCAGCGCCTGCTCTCCCGGCGTGGGCAGCCGGCACAGGACCATCAGGTACAGCTCCTCGACCAGCGCCGGCTCGGCGAGGCCCGGCGTCTTTGCCAGGCGGGCGACGCGCCCGTTGGGGTCGTTGATGCGCGCGGCGATGGTCTTGCCGTTGATGAGGTGCAGCGCCTGAGTCAGGCTGGCCTCGTCGCTGCGCTCGCACGTGCAACTCGACTCGCCGCGGGGCCGGCCGAACAGGTCGAGCAGTTCCGTCGTCAGCGCCCTGTCGGGCAGGGCGCCGGCCCGCACTCCGCCGACGGGCAGCGCCACGGCGCCCGCACCGAAGCGCGACACGAAGCCCTGGCGCACGCCCGTGATCTGACTCAGGGTGTCGAGCAGCTGCTCGGCCGTCAGCCGGCGCGGGGCCGCGTGCGAGAAGTTCGTGCGGTCGTCGGCGTTCGACGCGTTGGTGCGCGCCGAGAGCTGGTAGGTGCGCGAGTTGAGCATGGTGCGCAAGACGTGGCGCACGTCGAAGCCCCGAGCCACGAAGTCCTTTGCCAGGGCGTCGAGCAGCTCCGGGTTGGTCGCCGGGTTGCTGGAGCGGAGGTCATCGACCGGGTCGATGATGCCGCGCCCGAAGAGCTGCCCCCAGAGGCGATTGACCGTCGCCTTCGCCAGGAACGGGTTGTCCTTGCGCGTCAGCCAGTCCGCCAGCACCTGCCGCCCATCCTCCTCCGCCGTGACCGCGACCGATGCGCCGTCGAGGAACTTCGGCAGCAGCAACTCGCCAGTGATTGGGTGGCGGGACTGGGCAGGGCTTTGGATACGCGAGACGACGAGGTCGCCGGGCCGGGCCCCCGGCTTGCGGGCCACCTGCGTGAAGAAGGCGGTGAGCCCGTAGTAGTCCTTTTGCACCCATTTCTCGAAGGGGTGGTCGTGACAGCGGGCGCACAGGAGCCGAATGCCGAGGAATATCTGCGAGGTCGCCTCGGCGGCGTCGTCGGGCGTGGCGAAGACGCGGTAGAAGTTGGCGGGGGCGTTCTTGCTGGTGCTGCCGTCGGCGGTGAGGACCTCGCGCACGAACTTGTCGAACGGCTTGTTGGCGGCAATCGAGTCGCGCAGCCAGCGGTAGGTGCTCCAGGTGCCCTTGTCGCCGGTGAGGTCGAAGCGGAGCTTCAACAGGTCGCCCCACTTGTTGGCCCAGAACTCCGCATGCTCTGGGCGCTCCAGGAGCTCGTCGATCTTGCGGCTTCGCTTGTCGGTTCGCTTGTCGGCCAGGAAGGCGCGAACCTCGGTCGGGGTGGGCGGGACGCCGAGCACGTCGTAGCAAACGCGGCGCAGAAACTCCTCGTCGGTGGTGAGGTCGGAGGGCAGGACCTGGGTGCGGCGCAACTTGGCAAAGACGTGGCGATCGACGTAGTTGTTCTCGCTCAGGTTGGGCCAGCGAAAGCTCGGATCGTGGCGCAACACGACGAGGTTGCTGACGGCGATGAGATGGCCATAGCGGACCATGACCGCCGCCTCGCCCCGCGCGGGGAGGCGAACCAACCCGTCGTCGCCGGGGAGGGCGGCGCTCTCGTTGTTGCTGGTGTAGCGGGCGTCGGCGGTCACGTCGCGCACGCTGCCGTCGCCGAAGCGGGCCCGCACGACGAGTTGCTGCTCGAGGCCGGACTGGGAAAAGGTGCGGAAGGAAGGCGACACCTCGAGGCCGACGAGCTTCGGCGCGGTCGCCAGGTCCGAGCGCGCCCCCTCCGCGATCCAGCGCGTCAGGAGGCGGGCGTAGCGGCTGTCGCGGTCGAAGCGCTTGCCGCCCTCGTGGGGCGACTGGGCGGTTGGCTTGAGGACGAGGAGGCTGCGGGCAGGGGAGAGGAGGTCGAGGCGCCGGCCGGTGGTGCCCCGCGTCAAGACGATGAAGTCCGCGGCCGGGTCGTAGCCGCGGAGGGAAACCTTGAAGCCTTTCTTGCCTGAAGCGGAGCCGTGACAGGCCCCACTGTTGCAGCCGGCGCGGGCCAGCACCGGCATGACGTCGTTGGCAAAGCTAACCGGCTCGGCGCCCATGCTCCGCACGGTGACGCTCACCGTGACCGTCTGCCCGCTGGCGCTCACCTGCACGGTCGTCTTGCCGGCACCTTTGGGGCGCACGACGCCATCGGAGGAGACGGCGAGAAGGGCCGGGGTCACGGGCTGGTAGCGCGCGGAGCGCGTGAGGTCGCGGACGGTGCCGTCGGGGAAGGTCGCGGTGACGAGCAGGCGCTGCCGGTCGCCGCCGTGGCGCAGGACGATCTCGGCGGGCTCGACCTGGAGCGCAACGAGGGAAGCGCTGCGGGGCGCGGCGGCGTGCGCCGTGGGCGCGGATTGGCAGAGGGCGCCCAGGAGGAGCAGAACGGCGGGTCGCAGTCTCATGGGGCTCCCCTGGTTTCGCCCATGGATGGGCAGGCAGGCAGTGCGGGAAGGCAGGCAGGCAGCGCGGGAAGGCGGTAGGGCAGATATGAAAAGCATTATAGAGGCGCAGGGCGGTGCGATGCGAGGGAAATCGGGGAAGAGTTTTTCGGCCCTGGTCAACCCCCTCCCCGGGCGAGTACCATTGAGGGATCAACCCTTTCTCCAACGGTCCCCGGGTGAGTCATGCCGAAGAAACGATTGAGTCGCGACCAGAAGCGTAAGGCTAAGCTGGTCCGGCGCGCCCAGAAGGAGCCGATGAAGGCGTCCCTGGCCTACGACGGCAACAAATACAAGACGGACGAACTGATCCCGGTACACCTGGCCACCGAGACCGGCATCTACGCGGCCTTCCAGATTTCCGACGGGGAGCTCACCGACCACCACGTGCGCGGCGGGCTCGAGAAGATGGTCATGCAGATGCGCGGGGAGGGGCTGCCACCTTTCGAGCACTCCTGCCAGGGGGAGCACGTGGCTGGCCAGGAAGAGGAACTGGTGATCTGGGGCGTCCGCCACACCTGGCACCACTACTTCGAGGCACACCCGCACCCGGGCGGCGACAACCTCATCGGGGTGCTGCGCACCATCCTCAACTCGATCGAGACGTGGAGCACGCCGGGCAAGCAGTCGCGCGGCTACCTCACCTACCTGCGCGGTTTCCTGCGCAAGGCAGGCTACGACGTCGATGAGGTCGAGGAGGAGGACGAGCTCTACGAACGGGGGGCCGAGTACTGCGAGGAGCGCACCCCGGAAGCGGGCGAGGCCTTTTTCGAGCTCGCCAACGAGGTCCTCGCCGAGGGCGACTGGGAACACGTCGCCGAGGTCGCGCAAGAGCTCCTGGGCGAGTATGCCGATGAAGGGCCGGTGGCGGAGCTGTCGGCCCTTTCGTTGCGGGCGCAGAAAGCCCGGCCGCAACTGCCGGGCCCCGAGAGTTGAGCGCCCCCTCTTGCCTGTCGTTTCGCGCGCTCACGCCAGTAGTTTTCGCACCACGTTCCCGTGGACGTCGGTCAGGCGGAACTGCCGGCCCTGGAACTTGTAGGTAAGTTTCGTGTGGTCGAGGCCGAGCAGGTGCAAGATGGTCGCCTGGAGGTCGTGGACGTGGACGGGGTCGCGCACCGGCTTCATGCCGAAATCGTCGGTCTCGCCCAGGTGCAGCCCGGCCTTCACGCCGCCGCCCGCCAGCCAGATCGTGAACGCCGTCCGCAGGTGGTCGCGCCCGAGGACCGTGCGCGAGCGCTCCCCCTGGAGCATGGGCGTGCGCCCAAACTCCCCACCAAAGACCACGAGCGTGTCTTTGAGCAGGTCGCGATCTTTCAAGTCCTTGATGAGCGCCGCAGCCCCTCGATCGACCTCGCGGGCGCGCTGGGGCAGGTTGGTGAGCAGGTTCTGGTCGCCGGCCCCGCCGTGGTGGTCCCAGCCGCCGTGAACGAGTTGCACGAAGCGCACCCCGCTCTCGACGAGGCGGCGGGCGAGCAGGCAGTTGTTGGCGAACGTCGATTTGCCGGCCTCGGCCCCGTAGAGATCGAGGATGCGCTTTGGCTCTTTCGAGACGTCCATGAGCCTCGGCACGCTGGTCTGCATGCGGAAGGCCAGCTCGAAGGCGTTGATGCGCGTGGCGATCTCCGGGTCGCCGGTGCGCACCAGCGCGCGCTTGTTGAGCGCCTGGAGCGTGTCGAGCGAATCGCGACGCAGGTCGCGGTCGATGCCGGGCGGGTTGGCGAGGTAGAGCACCGGCTCGCCGACGGAGCGCAGTTGCACGCCCTGGTAGTGCGTCGGCAAGAACCCGCTGCTCCAGCACGCCGAGCCGCAGCGCCCCGCCTTGCCCGAGGCGAGCACGACGTAGCCCGGAAGGTTCTGATTGTCGGTGCCCAGGCCGTAGGCCACCCACGCCCCCATCGCCGGCCGGCCCATGCGCGGCGAGCCGGTTTGCAGGAACATCTGGGCGGGGACGTGGTTCATCTCGTTGGTCTGCATCGTGTGGATGAAGGCCACGTCGTCCACGATCTCGCGGTGATGGGGGAGGCGGTCGGTCAGCCAGGTGCCGTTGCGGCCGTGGCGCGACCACTTCCAGGGCGAGGCCAGGAACTGCGTCTTGCCGTTGCCGATGAAGACGAACTCCTGCCCGCGCACCAGCGAGCCCGGCACCGGCTGGCCGTCGCGCTTGACGAGCTCGGGCTTGTGGTCCCAGAGGTCGAACTGCGAGGGGGCGCCGATCTGGCCGAGGTAGATAACGCGCTTGGCCTTGGGGGCGAAGTGCGGCTTGCGAGGGGCGAGCGGATCGGCGCGCGCGGCGTCTTCGAGCAACAGCGAGAGCAGCGCGATGCCGCCCAGGCCGGTGCCGGCGGTGCCGAGGAAGTGACGGCGAGTCAGGGGAGTCGGGGTCATTGGCCAGGGCTCGTTGAAGGGGGAAGGGTCACGTTCCGGGCGGCTCGCTCTCCACGATCTGTTTCAGGGCCCCCATGAGCTTGGGGAGGTTGTCGATGAAATACTCGGGAATGTCGATTTGGACGACGTCGCCCTGCATTCGCAAAAACTTCCATGCCGCCCCCGTGCTGATGACCCCGAACACCGATCGGATCGGAACGTTTGCTTGCTCGTTGCTCAGCCGTGCGGCGTACATCGCGGCGATGCACTGGCCGAGCCCCGTGCGAATCAGGTCGTTCTTGGCTTCGACGATGGCCACGTAAGGGGCAGTCAGGATGTGCTGGCTCGGCCCCCTGCTGATGATGTAATCGCAGTATCCGTTGAGCCCGCGGCTCGCATCCACGTCCCACTCCAGCCCCGAGAACAGCGAAAACTTGCCCCCCAGAGAACGTCGCAGCTCCAGCAGGACGGGGGCGATGATGAACTCCGATTTCGCCTTCTCGGTGCTGTTGGCCAGGGCCAGGGCCACCCCGTCGCGCACGAACGCCGCGATCTCCTCGCGGACGGGAAACGGGGGGGCGGCGGAGAACAAGTCCCCGTCCTCAACGCGGAGGCCGAGGTCGGCTTGCACCTGGGGAAACGAAAAGTCTCGGAAGGCCATGGGTCACCGCCAAATGCTTGTCCCAACCGCCCCGTGGAAGTGTCGCGCAGCGCGTTAGCGCTCATCCGCGCGTCATCGTCTCATCCAGGTTCAATAACACGTTCGCCACCACCAACCACGCCGCCAACTCCGGTGCGCTCAGCCCGTTCGCCGTCACGCGGGCGTGCTTCAGCAGCCTCGCCGCCGCCGCTTCATCCTTGACGAAGCGGGCGCGCGCCTTTTCATAGAGCGCCACGATCGCCTCGACCTCGCCTTCGTCGGGCGCCCGCGCCACGCACGCCCGGAACGCGAACGTTGCGCGCTCGTTGGTCGTGTTTCCTCCTTCGAGGAGTGCGCGCCGCGCCAGGCCGCCCGCCGCCTCGACGAAGACCGGGTCGTTCAGCGTCGCCAGCGCTTGCAGAGGGGTGTTGGTGCGCGAGCGCTGCACCGAACAGACGTCGCGGTTGGCGCCGTCGAACATCACGAACGTCGGGTAGAGCGCCGTCCGCCGCAGGAACACGTAGATGCCGCGCCGGTAGCGGTCCTGGTCCTGGGCCGTGCGCCAGCGGAAATCGGGGAGGTCGTGGAAGCCGAAACTGTTCTCCCAGATGCCCTCCGGTTGCGGCGGCATCACGCTCGGCCCGCCCATCGTCTGGGTCAGCAGCCCCCCCGCCGTCAAGGCCGCGTCGCGCAGCGTTTCGTACTCCACGCGCAGCCGCGGCGCTCGCGCATGCAGCTCGTTCCGCGGGTCGCGCAGGAGATGCTCCGCGCTCACGCCCGACGACTGCCGGTAGGTCGCCGAGGTGACGATCAGGCGATGCAGTTCCTTCATGCTCCAGCCGCGCTCCACGAACTCGACGGCCAGGAAGTCGAGCAGTTCGGGGTGCGTCGGCCGTTCGCCCTGGCTGCCGAAGTCCTCCGGCGTCTTGACGAGCCCCTGGCCGAAGTACGCCTGCCAGTAGCGGTTGACCGTCACCCGCGCCACCAGGGGGTTGTTCGGATCGACCAGCCACCTCGCCAGCCCGAGGCGGTTGCGCGGCGCCGTGGCCGGGAAGGGGTGCAGCGCCGCAGGAACGCCCGGCCCCAGCTTCGGCCCCTTCTGGCGGTAGTCGCCGCGCTGTAGCAGGTGGTTGGGGCGAGGCCGAGCGCGCTCCTGCATCACCAGCGTCTTGACGGGGCCGACCTTGGCGAGGTCGGCCTTTGCCTCGTCGATGCCCGCGAGCAGGAAGCCGCGCACGAAGTCCTGCGAGCGGTGGTACGCCGCCAGATCGGCCTTCTGTCGCGCCGTGCGCTTCGCCCTGGGAATACGGACGATCTCGAGCGCCGGGTGCCGGGCTGCAAGCGCTCGCACCTCTTCGGGCCCGAGTTGTCGCTCGTACACTCTCACGTCGCCGATCCAGCCCTTAAACGCGCCCATGACGTGGCGCCGGCCCACCTTGAAGCTCACCGGCGTCTTGATGGTGCCCGTGAGTTGGTCCTTCTCGACGTTGAGCGCCTCCCGCTTGCCATCGACGAAGACCTTCGCGCCCGCCGCCTTGCCGGAGCCGTCGTAGGTCACGAAGACGTGGTGCCAGGCCCCCGTCGCGAACTGCTGCTGCGTACTGACCTTCAGCCCGTCCTTGGGCCAGGTGTGCGCGAGGTGGACCTCGAAGCGGCCCTCGTTGTAGAACAGGTCGTAGCCGCGGTAGCCTTTCGGGTCGTCGATCTTCGACAGCACACACCCCGCGCGCGCCTCTGGCCTCACCCAGGCCCCGTACGAGAAGCCCTGAGTGTGCTGGAAGTCGGCCACCTTGCCGCCATCGACGTGCGCCCCGCTGCCATCGAGGTAGAGGGCGCGCCCCTCCCAGCGAGGAAGGGCCGCGCCCGCGAACGTCCCTTGCTTTCCGTTCCCGCTGGCGTCGGCGATCTCGCGCCCCTTACCGCCGTCGAGGCGATAGTGCAGGTGCAGCCCCTTGGCGGGGAGCTCCGCGCCCTTGGGCTCCTTGCCGAGCTTCTCCTCCCAGGCGGGTTGTTCCTCGGCGAGCTTCGCCTCGCGGCCACGCAGCGTCTTCTCCAACGAGGCGAGGTCCGCCTTGATGCGAGCGGTGCGGGCCAGTTGCTCCGGCGTCGGCACGCTCACCTCGGGCCCGTTGCCGACTCCGGTGTCGGCGGTCTGGTTGAAGAAGGCGTAGAATTGATAGTATTCGCGCTGCGAAATGGGGTCGAACTTGTGGCTGTGGCACTGGGCGCACTCCAGCGTCGTCCCCAGCCAGACGGTCGCCGTCGTATCGACGCGATCTTTGACGGCGACGACGCGGAACTCCTCGGCGATGATCCCGCCCTCGTCGTTGAGCATGCTGTTGCGGTGGAAGCCGGTGGCGATCTTTTGCTCGCGCGTGGCGCCGGGCAGCAGGTCGCCCGCGAGCTGCTCGACGGTGAACTGGTCGAACGGCATGTCGGCGTTGAGCGCCCGGATCACCCAGTCGCGCCAGGGCCAGAGAGTACGTGGCCGGTCCTTTTCGTAGCCGTTGGTGTCGGCATAGCGCGCCAGGTCGAGCCAGGGCCGTGCCCAGCGCTCGCCGTAGCGCGGCGAGCCCAGCAGCCGCGCTACCAGCCGCTCGTAGGCGTCGGGGCGCTTGTCGGCGCGGAACTCGTCCACCTCGCGCACGGACGGGAGCAGCCCGGTGAGATCGAGGGAGAGCCGGCGGATCAGCGTCGCGCGGTCGGCCTCGGGAGAGGGGACCAGGCCTTCCTTCTCCAGGCGGGCCAGGATGAAGCGGTCGATGGGGTTGCGCGGCCAGGACGTGGTCTTGACCGCGGGGAGGGCTGGGCGGGCCGGCTTGCGATAGGCCCAGTGCTCGCTGTCCGCGAGCACGTCGGCGCTGTCGGGCCAGATCGCGCCCTGGTCGATCCAGGCGCGCAGCACGCCGATCTCGATTGGCGTAAGGCGCTTGCCTTTCCCCTCGGGAGGCATGAGGTGCTCGGGGGCCACCCCGGCGACGGAGCGCACGAGCCGGCTGGCGCCGCTGTTGCCGGGGACGATGGCCAAGCCGCCATCGCCCCCTTCGAGGGCCCGCTGCTTGCGGTTTAGCGCCAGGCCGGACACCTGCTTCGTCGGCCCGTGGCAGCGGTAGCAGCGCGCCGCGAACAGGGGCCGCACGTCGCGAACGAAGTCGATCTTTCCTTTCGCGGGCCGAGGCAAGCGCGCTTCGATCGAGGGAGGAGCGGCGCTGCGGGCGGGGCCGACCGCGAGGAGGGCGAGCAACACGAGCAAGCGCGGCAGGTTGCGGGTCATGGCACCGTCTGGTGGAGGATGGGGGCCCATTCAGTAGAGCAGGTGGGGGCGGGGTTGTCTACCGGCTCGTGGGACCGGCTTTCCAGCCGGTCTTGGGACAGCGTGTCCGGCTGGAAAGCCGGACGTACGGGGGCTCAGCGCACCCGCTTGCCGACCGGCTTGCTCGCGCACGCCGGACAGACGACCTGCCCCAGCGGGTTGCGCGCAAAGGCGAACGTCGGCCGGCGGCAAGCCGGGCAATCGACCGCTTCCACCGCCTCGACGAGTGGGTCCCACGTGACCTCGAAGCGCGTCCCCGCGTCCTTGGGCCCGCCGATGAGGACGTGGGCGAGCAACTTTGGCTGCTGGACGAGGAGCATCTGCATCAGCCGGACGTGAACGCGCAGGCTGCTCTTCTGGCGCAGCTCGGCGATGCGCAGCGCCTCCTCGCGGTCGATGGAGGCGCGCTTCTCGGCCAGCTTCCCCGCCATCTCCTCGGGGTGGCGCGAGCGCTGCGCTTGCTCTTGCAGTTCGCCGCGGAGATCGGCGTAGTATGCGGTCATGCGCTCGATCTGCCGGTCGCGCCTCGCGTTGAGCTCCCTCCCTCGGACGTTGGCCAGGGCGGCGATGGTGCGCAGGGCCTGCTCGCGCGCGACGCCGTGCCCCTCCACGACGCTGAGCCGGCGCGCGTCGGGCAAGGGCTGGGCCGGCTCGGGGGCCAGGCGGGCGTGGTCGAGCAACTCCTCGACGTGGCGCATCTCGCGGCCGTGGTGCAGGTCGATGGCGACGGGGACGAGCGTCTGCTCCTTCTGATCGCTGACGAACTCGGCGCGGAACCAGTAGACGGCCTGCCCGAAGTGCAGGGCGCGCACGCGCTCGACGCGCATCTCCAGCGGCTCGCTCAGCTCGAAGGCCGAGCGCACCTTCCCGGCGAGGTTGTGCGGCGCGAGGTTGAGCCCGACCAGATAGAAGAGCGCCGAGCGGCCGCGGGCGACGGCGTCGCCGAGTAGCCGGTCGATGAGGGGCGTGCCGAAGCTGGCCAGTTGCGCGCCGGGGTGTTCGGGCAGGGCGTCGGGCGCGAACGTCAGGCGCAGCATTCCCCCGCCGGCGACCTCGGCGGGCAGGAGCACGTCGTAGACCTCGGATTCGACCTCGTCCCAGGCCCCGCCGACCGTTTCGAGGTACTCGCGCAGGAACCCCTCCAGGGGCGAGACGGAGCGGGGGCCTTCGCGGTCGGTTTGGTGCATGGTCTGTCCTGTGGTCAGCTATCCGGCGTGAAGCGGTCCCCGAAGAGTTGATCGTCATGAGCCCGCTGGCGCAGGTACGCCTGCTTCGCTTCCAGCAGTCGGGCGCCCAGTTCCTCCATCCGCGAGCGGAAATCGTCGATGTCGTTCGACGCCGCCCACAGGTCGGCGACCACGTCCTCGAACTCGCGTTCCTCGTCGAGGTTGCCGAGGATCATGTCGATCTCGCCGATGACCAGTTCGAACAGGTTGAGCTTGGCCTCCAGCAGGTGCAGCACGGCCTCCTCGACGGTCCCTTTGGCGACGAGGTTGAAGACGTGGATGTCGCGCGTCTGGCCGATCCGGCTCAGCCGGCCGATGCGCTGTTCGATGCGCATCGGGCTCCACGGCAGGTCGAAGTTGCAGATGGCGTGGGCAAACTGAAGGTTGCGCCCCTCGCTCCCCGCCTCGGTGCAGAGCAGCAGCCGGGCCGGCCCGCGGAATCGCTCGATCGCCGCCTCCTTCGCCAGGCGCTGTAGCCCGCCGTGGAAGACGGCGACCACGTGTCCGGCCTTCTGGAGGCGGGCCTGCAACAGGTCGAGCGTGGCGCGGAACTGGGTGAAGATCACCATCTTGTCGGGGAACTCGGCGAGCAGCTTCAGCAGGTGTTCGACCTTGGAGCTGTCGTCCTGGGCCAGCGCCTGCTCGGCAAGGCCCGTCAGCGTGTCTCGCTCGGCCCGTTCCAGCCCGGGCGTCTCGCTCAGGCGCTCCAGGGTGCCTGCCGCCGCGGCCGCGGAGCTGCCCAGGGCCATCTGTAGCGCCAGCACCGCCATGCGCGAGAGCCCGCCCTTGCTCTTGCTCGTCTTGAGGTGCTTGCGCACGAAGTCGGCCACGGCCTCGTAGAGGAGCCGTTCGGGGGCCGTGGGGGGGATGCGGTCGGTGCGCGCCCAGCGGCGCGTGAACTGTAGGCCGACGGTGCTCCTGCGGTTGCGCACCATGACCTCGGCGAGGAGGTTGTGGAGCTCGTCCACGTTGCGCGGCGCCAGCTTGTCCTTCTTGTCGATGAAGTGCTTCTGGAACTGCCGGGCCGTGCGCAGCAGGCCCGGCTCGAGGAGCGTGACCAGGTTGAACAGCTCTTCGAGGTTGTTCTGGACCGGCGTGGCGGTCAGGAGGAGGCAGTACTGCTTGCGCAACTCACTCGCCAGGCGCCAGGATTGCGTGTTGCGGTTGCGGAGGTGGTGCGCCTCATCGACCACGATGAGGTCCCACTCGCGGGCGAGGATGGCGGAGCGGTGCGGCTCGCGCTTGGCGGTGTGGATCGACGCGATGATGAAGTCGTGGGCGCCCCAGGCATCGCTCCCCTGCGCCTTGAAGGCGGGGTCGTCGTGGCTGATGAGGTCGAGCGAGAACTTGCGGCGCATCTCGCCCTGCCACTGCTCGATGAGCGAGGGCGGCACGAGGACCAGCGCCGAGCGGATGAGCCCGCGCAGGCGCAATTCGGCGAAGACCAGCCCGGCCTCGATGGTCTTGCCCAGCCCGACCTCGTCGCAGAGGAGGGCCTTGCCGTGGAAGCGCTGGAGCACCGTCTTCGCCGTGCGCACCTGGTGTTCGAGCAGTTCCATGTCGCGCACTTGAGGCAGGCAAATGAGCCGATCGAAGCCGGCGTGCGTGGCCAGCACGGCCGCCTCGCGGGCGAGGTCGAACTCCTCGAGGTTGGCGCGCCGGCCCAGCGCCGTGGCGAGCAACTCGGCGTCCTCCGGGGCCTGCGAGATCGGCACGCCGAGGTCGGTTCGCTGCTCGGCAGGGGAGCGAGCGGATCGCTTCTCCGCGACCAGCCGGAAGTCGCTGGCCTGATACTCCAGCCAGAGTACCTCGTCGGGGCCGGGGCGCCAGGCGCTCTCGGGCACCCGGAGCCCGGCGTCATCGGCTTCCCACGCCCGGCCGTCGGGCGCGACTGCGCGGCGGAGGGGGGCCGTGCCGGACCGGAAGAAGTCGGGCAGCGGAACGTGGCCCGCGCTCGGTGTGGGGCACAACTCGAAGCGGTCGCCGGGCTCGAGGTCGATGGTCGGGAGCAAGCCTGCCTGGGCCATGAGGCTGCCTCTTCGTCTTTGGATCGGGGACAGAGGTGGATTATCGCAGGAGAGACCGCCCGGGGGCAAGCGCAGGAGGTTCGCGCCGGCGCGCCCAATCCACTTCCCTGGGTGTCTCGTCTAAATAGTCGGACAATCCCTGCTCCCTGTTTCTGCGTAGGAGCCGATCATGTTCCGTGTCCCCCGCGTGGCCGCGCTGGCGCTCGTCGCCGGCCTCGGCCTGTCTCTCGCGAGCCTGGCGCTCGGCGCTGCCGCCCCGGTGGCCCCCAACAAGGGCAAGGCAAAGGCCCGTCCGAAGGTGGAGGTGGTGTTCTGCCTGGACACGACGGGCAGCATGGGCGGGCTGATCGACGGCGCCAAGGCGAAGATCTGGGCCATCTGCAACCAGATTGCCGGCGGCCGGCCCACCCCCGACCTCAAGGTCGGCCTCGTCGCCTTCCGCGACCGCGGCGACGACTACATCACGAAGGTCTACGACCTAACCGACGACCTCGACGCCGTCCACTCCAATCTCAAGACGTTCCAGGCCGCCGGCGGCGGGGACCATCCCGAGAGCGTGAATCAGGCGCTCTACGACTCGATCCACAAGGTCAAGTGGAGCAAGGACAACAAGACGCTGCGCATCGTTTTCCTGGTGGGCGATGCCCCGCCGCACATGGACTATGCCGACGACGTCAAGTATCCCGTCACCTGCCAGGAGGCCTGCAAGCGCGGCATCATCATCAACTCCATCCAGTGCGGCAACGACGCCGACTGCGCCAAGCATTGGAAGGAGATTTGCAAGCGCGCCGAGGGCTCCTACGTGCAGATCTCGGCCACGGGCGGCGTGGTTGCCATCCCCACCCCGTTCGACAAGGAGCTCGCCAAGATCAACGCCGAGATGACGGACACCACGCTGGTCTATGGCCGCGGCCCCGCTCGGGACGAGGCCATGCGGCGCCTCGGCGAGGCCAGGGCGCTGCCCACGGCCCCCGCGGCGGACCGAGCCGGCTTCGCCGGCACGACGGGCAAGGGCGGCGGCAGTGGGGCCGACCTCATCGACGCCATCAAGGCGAAGCGCGTGAAGCTGGACGACGTGAAGGAAGCGGAGCTCCCCGACGCGCTGAAGAAGCTCAAGCCGGCCGAGCGCAAGGCCCACGTCGAGAAGCTCGACAAGAAGCGGCTCGAGCTGAACAAGAAGGCCCTCGATCTGAACGGGAAGCGCCAGGCTTACATCCAGGCCGAGCTCAAGAAGAAGGGCAAGGGCAAGAACGCCTTCGATAACCAGGTCCTCGAGATGTTGCGCAAGCAGGCCCTGAAGTTCGACATCGCCTATTGAGGCACGTCGAACGCCCCGGCGCGGAAAGGCCCGGCATATGGGGGGGGGGCCGGGGGCGGGGGGGTTGCGGGGTGGGCGGGGGCCCCCGGGGGGGCCGATTGGGCGGCGGGGGG
>JBBSEZ010000136.1:0-21584 GCA_038239195.1 Gemmatales bacterium | reverse complement strand
GACGGGCACGGAGAAGGTGAGCCTCGAAGGCCATCAGAGCATCGTGGCCGCGCTGGCCTTCGCCGACAACAAGACGCTGGCCAGCTCGGGCTGGGACGGGCTCGTCAAGCTGTGGGACGTGGAGGCGGGCAAGGAGCGCGCCACGTTCTCCGGCGACGACAAGAAGTCCCCGGTGCCCTCGTTGGCCCTCCGCAAGGACGGCAAAGTGCTGGCCACCGCCACCTTCGGGGGCGCGGTCAAGCTATGGGACGTGGCCTCGGCGAAGGAGCTTGCCAGCCTGCCGGCCCCGCCTGGCGTTTACGAGGGCCTGGCCTTTTCGCCCGACGGCAACACCCTGGTCGCCGGCCTCAACCCGAGGGGCAAGGGCGACGCCCCCATTTGGGGCGGTAAGGGCGCCAGCGAGATCGTACTCTGGGACTTGACCACGCGTCAGCAGAAGGGGCGCTGGAAGGGGCTGCGCGGCAAGGTGCTGGCACTCGCCTTCTCGCCGGACGGCAAGCTGCTGGCCTCGGGCGGGGGCAATAACGACGGCAGCCCCGGCGAGGTCAAGTTGTGGGGCGCCCACACCGGCGCCCTCCTCAGCGACCTGCAGGCGGTGCAGTTCGTCAGCCGCCTGGCGTTCGCGCCGGGGGGCGAGGTACTGGCCGGCGCGGGCGGCTCCAAGGCCTCGCCCGATGGCGTGCCCACGTGGAACGTCGAGGCCGAACTGGGTCGCCGGACGGTGGCCGCCCACAAGGGCGTCGTGAGTTGCGCGGCCCTCTCGAGGGACGGCAAGTGGCTGGCCACGGGGGGCCACGACCGGACCGTGAAGTTGTGGAACGCGACGACCTGGGCGCTCGAGGCGACGCTCGTCGGCCACGACGACGCCGTTCACGCGGTGGCGTTCAGCCCCGACGGGACGTCGCTGGCGACGACCTCCGCCGACAAGACGGTGCGCTTGTGGTCCCTGGAGACCAGGGAGGGCAAGGTGCTGGCGAAGCACCCGCAGGGGACGTGGGCGGTCGCCTTCTCGCCGGACGGCAAGTGGCTGGCGACGGGAAGCAGCGACCAGAGCGACCCGCGCAAGCCGGGGGCCATCGAGGTCTTCGAGGTCGCGGGCGGCAAGAAGAGGGCCGGGGCCGAGTGGGCCAAGTACGGCGCGCTAAGCCTGGCCATCTCGCCCGACGGCACGCGCATGGTCTCGGCCGGGCCGGGCGGGCCGGGGGCGCTGCGCGTCTTCGATTTCAAGAGCGGGAAACTGCTCCAGGTGGTGGCCGGCGCCGCCTCGGTGCGCTTCGTCGCCTATTCGCCCGACGGCAAGACGCTGGCCACGGGGCACGGCAACGGCGGGCAGCGCGGCGACGGCAGCGTACAGTTGTGGAGCGCATCGACGTGGGCGGAGAAGGCCTACATGTCGGGACACCGCAGCCTGTGCCTGGCCCTGGCGTTCGCCCGCGACGGGCGCACGCTGACGACGGCGAGCACGGACGGGACGGCGCGAGTGTGGGAGTTGCCCGGCAGGGGCCGGGCGATGGCGACGACGAAGAACTAACCCATTGAGCCGACCGGCAAGCCGGTCGGGGCGCCCCGCGACCGGCAAGCTGGTCGGCTCAATGGGCGCACCAAGGTCCGAGGAGGTGGAGACGATGGTCCGTCAACGCATCTGGGCCCTGACCCTGGTTGCCGCGGGCGCCGTGCTGGCGCCCCCCGCGCACGCCGGGGCGCCGCCGGTGCGGGCGCAAGGGCGCCCGTTCGCGGAGGTCAAGCTGGCGGCGAAGATCGACGAATACCTCGGCGCCGGCCACGCCCGCGCGGGCGCCAGGCGGGCGGCGCCGGCCGACGACGCCACCTTCATGCGTCGCGCCTACCTCGACGTCGTCGGCCGAATCCCAGCCCCGATGGAGGTGCGTCGCTTCCTCAGCGACCGGTCCCCCGACAAGCGCCGCCTCCTCATCGATCGTCTTCTCGACACGCCCGGCTACGCCAACAACTTCGCCAGCCTCTGGCGCGACCTCCTCATCCCGGAGGCCATGACCGACGTCAATCGCCGCTACATGATCCCTGGCCTCGAGCGCTGGCTCTACGAGCGCTTCAGCGCCAACACCCCCTACGACCAGATGGCGCGCGAGCTCATCGCGCTGCCGATGACCAACAGTCGCGATCAAATGTACTTCCGCTACGACGGGGGCAGCAACGCCTCGACGATGGCGTTCTACCTGGCCAAGGAAGGCAAGGCGGAAGACCTCGCCGCCGCCACGGCGCGCGTCTTCCTCGGCGTGCGCCTCGAGTGCGCCCAGTGTCACGACCATCCGTTCGGGAAGTGGTCCCGCGAGCAGTTCTGGGAGCAGGCCGCGTTCTTCGCCGGCATCCGCGCCCCGCGCCAGGGAATGTTCTTTAACGGGCAGTTGAGCGAGGTGGCCGACCGGCGCGAGCTGGTCATCCCCAAGACCGACCGCGTCGCCCAGGCCCGCTTCCTCGACGGCAAGGAGCCGCGCTGGCAGTTCAAGGTCAGCGCCCGCACCACCCTGGCCGACTGGATGGTTCAGAAGGACAACCCGTTCTTCGCGCGCACGGCCGTGAACCGCGTCTGGGCGCACTTCTTCGGCGTCGGCCTCGTCGATCCGGTGGACGACTTCAGCGACGTCAACCTCCCGTCGCACCCCGAACTGCTGGACGAGTTGGCCCGGCAGTTCGTCGCGCACAACTACGACGTCAAGTTCCTGGTTCGTGCCATCGCGATGAGCAAGGCCTACCAGCTCGGCAGCGCCTACGACGGGCCCGCCCCCGACGTGCGCCTGTTTGCGCGCATGCCGATCAAGGGCATGTCGGGCGAGCAGCTCTACGACAGCATCGTTCAGGCGACGGGCATGCGCGACGGGGTCAACCGCCGGCAGCGCTTCTTCTACTTCGGCTCGCCGCGCCAGGAGTTCCTCGACCGCTTCGCCTCGCAGGACAAGCGCACCGAGACGATCATGTCGATCCCGCAGGCGCTGACGCTGATGAACAACCCGATGATCGCCGAGGCCACGCACCCCGACCGCAGTCAGGTGCTCGGCGCCATCAACGCCGCCCCGTTCATGACCACCACCGGCAAGATCGAGGCGCTCTACCTCTCCGCCCTGTCGCGCAAGCCGCGCAGCGACGAACTGGCGAACTTGGCCCGCTACGTCGATAAGGGCGGGGTGAGCGGCGACAAGAAGAAGGCGCTCTCCGACGTGTTCTGGGCGCTGTTGAATACGCCCGAATTCATTCTCAACCATTGACGCCAACGCTGGCCCATTTAGCCGCCGAGCTCGGCTCGGCGGCTAAATGGACGGCCGCGAACGAAGGAACAAACCATGTCCACCCTTCCCCGCCTGTCGCGCCGCGACTGGCTGAAGCTTTCCGCAGCGGGCGTCGTCGCCCACTCCGCCTCCGGCTGGCTGGAGAACCTGGCCAACGCCGCCGCCGGCAGTCCGATTCGCAAACGCGCCTGTATCCTGTTGTGGATGAACGGCGGGGCCGCGCAGACCGACACCTTCGACCTCAAGCCCGGGCACAAACACGGCGGGCCCTACAAGGAGATCGCCACCAACGTCCCCGGCATCAAGATCGGCGAGCACCTGCCCAGGGTCGCGAAACACGTGGACCGCATGGCGATCGTGCGCTCGATGACCACCAAGGAGCAGGACCACCAGCGCGCCGCCTACTACCTGCGCACGGGCTATTTGCCGCAGGGCGGGATTCAGTACCCCGCCCTCGGTGCCGCGCTCGCCAAGGAGATGGGCGACGATTCGGCGGCGCTGCCCAACTTCGTCAGCATCGCCCCGGCGCCCTACCTGAGCCCCGGCGCGTATAGTTCCGGCTTCCTCGGGCCGCGCCATCAGCCACTGTTCGTCGGCAACACCGGCTTCGGGTTCGGCCAGCAGCGAGCCTACGAGCAGTTGCTCAAGGTGCAAGACCTGGTCCCGCCCCGCGAGGTCGCCGACCGGCAGGTCGATTCGCGCCTCGACCTGCTCCGCGGGCTCCAGGGCGACTTCGAGGCCCGCCACCCCGGCGTGTCGCCGCAGAGCCACCGCGAGGCGTATCAGCGCGCCGTGCGCCTGATGAAGACCGACGCCCGGAAGGCGTTCGACCTCCACGAGGAGAAGGACGCGCTGCGCGACGCCTACGGGCGCAACCTGTTCGGGCAGGGCTGCCTGCTGGCCCGGCGCCTGATCGAGCGCGGCGTGCCGTTCGTCGAGGTCACGCTGAGCAGCGTCCCCGGCGCCCCCCAGGGCTGGGACACGCACGACCGCAACTTCGATCAGGTCAAGGCGCTGTGCAACGTCCTCGACCCGGCCTGGTCCACGCTGATGAAGGACTTGCAGGATCGTGCGTTGCTCAATTCGACGCTCATCGTCTGGATGGGCGAGTTCGGCCGCACGCCGATCGTGAACGGCCAGCGCGGCCGCGACCACTTCCCCGACGCCTGGACGACGGTGCTCGCCGGGGGCGGGATCAAGGGCGGGCAGGTCTATGGCAAGAGCACGCCCGACGGCATGAAGGTCGCCGAGAAGGCGGTGTCGGTGCCCAACTTCCTGGCGACGGTGACGCAAGCGCTGGGCGTCGATCCGACCAAGCAGAACATGTCGAACGTCGGCCGGCCCATCCGCATCGCCGACGCCGGCTCCAAGCCGATCAAGGAGGTGCTGGCGTGACGCTCTCCCGGACAAGCTGGGCGCTCGGCTTCGTGCTCCCGCTGCTGGCCGGCGGCCTGCTCTTCTCGGCCGCCCCGCCGGTGCCGAAGAAGGCGCCGGCGCCACCCAAGGTGGCCGCTCCGAAGTTCGAGGACCACCTCGACTACGTCTTCGTGGGCAGCGACCGGCCCGTGCTGTTGAAGGTGTGGATCGAGGCCGGCGGGCGGCCCTACCACGCCGACTGGACGGACTACGTGAAGAAGTGGTTCGCTCACTTCGACCGCAACGGCGATGGCGTGCTGACCAAGAACGAGGTCGAAGGCCGGGTGCCCAACGGCAACTACTTGCAGAGCCATTTGCAGGGCTCGATCGGCAACAACCTGCGCGGGCAGACGGCGACGTTCGTCGAGCTCGACACCGACAAGGACGGCAAGGTGACGCTGGAGGAGTTCACGGCGTACTATCGCCGGGCCAACTTCGCGCCGCTGCGGTTCTCCAACAACTCGAGCGCCGCCAACACGAAGGCCGTCAACGACCTGATCTACCACCACCTCGACGTCAACAAGGACGGCAAGCTGAGCAAGGAGGAGCTGGCGCGCGGGCCGGAGGTCTTGCGCAAACTCGACGAGGACGAGGACGAGGTGTTCAGCCTGGAGGAGCTGACCCCTCGGCGCAACTCGGGCGGGTTTATTGCCGCCCCGGTCGCCTTGGAGAGAAACCTCCGGTACGTCGCCCCGGTCGCGCCCGGCGGGCTGCTCGAAGTCCGGCCGGGCTCGTTCGAGACGGTGGCGCGCCAGTTGGTGGCCGCCTACGACAAGAACAAGGACGGCAAGCTGAGCCGGGAGGAGATCAATCTCGACAAGGAACAGTTCGACAGGCTCGACGCCAACCGCGACGGGCAGCTCGACCTCAAGGAGCTGGCCCGGTTCTTCGACCGGCCCGCCGACCTGGAGCTGGTGGTGCGGGCGGGCAACCTCAAGGGGCTGGGCGGGCTGATCGGGCGCATCGGGATTACGCGGGCCCAGCCGAAGCGCGTGGACGTGTTCAACCCGAAGAAGCGGGCGATGGCGGGGGCGGCGGCCCTGAAGCGCCTCGACGACAACGCGGTGTCGCTGACGTTCGGCGATGCGCGCGTGGAGCTCCAGGCGAACGACAACCAGGGCGGGCGAGGCCGCTACCAGAACACGCGGCGGTTCTACCTGGAGCAGTTCAAGGCGCTGGACTTCAAGGACCGCGGCTACGTGGAGCTGGCGCAGGAGAAGGAGAACCAGGGCGCCCCATTCTTGTTCCAGATCTTCCCGATGGCCGACAAGAACGGCAACGGCAAGCTGACGCGCAAGGAGCTGACGGGCTTCCTCGACTTACAGGAACAGGGCTCCGATTGTTTCGTCACCCTCCAGGTCAACGATACCGGCCGCAGCCTGTTCGACCTGCTCGACGAGAACGGCGACCGTCGGCTGTCGGTGCGCGAGTTCCGCACCGCCTGGGAGCGGGCGGGGCCCCTGGCGCGCCACCCGGCCGGGATTGCCCAGGACGACGTCCCGCGGCGCATCACCGTGTCGGTGGTCCAGGGCAACCGCTTCTTCTTCCGCCCGACGCCGTTCGGCGGCTCGACGAGCATGAGGACGCGCGGCAAGGCGCTGGGGCCGGTGCCGGCGTGGTTCACGAAGATGGACCGCAACTCCGACGGAGACCTCTCGCCGAAGGAGTTTCTGGGCACGCAGGAGGAGTTCCGCATGCTCGACGCCGACGGCGACGGGCTGATCGGCGCCGACGAGGCGCGCGCCTACGAGGCGCGGCGCAAGAAGGCCGAGGGCGCCAAGAAGCGCTGAGGCCCGTGGCACTCGGAAACGGGGCCGCTCCTCTTCGGAGGGCGGCCCTATTTCCGTTTCGCGGCCGCCCCCTCCGTGCCTCCCCGCGAAGGCGTACAATGAAACGCGGAGACGACCGATCCGCCCTGCGCAGGCGGGGCCGCCCCGAGGGCCCACGATGGACCTCAAAGAAGTGCTGCTCCAGGCGATCCACGACAGCCCCGGCGACGAGCTCGCCTGGCAAGCGCTGGCCGACCAGCTCGAGGAGGAGGGCGACGCGCGCTGCGACCTGCTGCGCCTGCACCTGTCCCTGCGCCGAGAGCCGCACAGTCCCTCGTCGCTGGCCTGGGAGGAAGAGATAGCCTGGCGGATCGCCAAGGGCGCGCGGCCACTGGTCCCGACCGTGGTCAACGCGATCGGGATGAGCCTGTCGCTGGTGCCCGCGGGCCAGTTCGTCATGGGCTCTCCCCCCGAGGAGGCCAAGCGGCAGCCCAAAGAGGGCCCGCAGCACCGCGTCGAGATCACGCGCCCGTTCTACGTGGGCGCCACCCCCGTCACGCAAGAGCAGTACGAGCGCGTCGTGGGCCACAACCCCAGCGCCTTCGCGCCGGGGGGAGACAGCCGCGACGCCGTGGCGAAACTCGATACGCGGCCTTTTCCGGTCGAAAAAGTGTCCTGGGAAGACGCGCGCGCCTTTTGCAAGAAGCTGGGGGCGCTGCGCGAAGAAGCGAAGCGCCGGCGGCGCTACCGGCTGCCGACCGAGGCGGAGTGGGAGTACGCCTGCCGTGGGGCCATGGCGTCGTCGCTGCCGTTCTCCTGCGGCCGCGCGCTGGGGGCCAAGCAAGCCAACGTCAACGGCCGGTCGCCCTACGGGGGGGCGCGGCGCGGCAAGAACCTGCGCCGCCCTTCGGCGGTCGGCTCCTACGCGCCCAACGTCCTGGGTCTTTTCGACCTGCACGGCAACCTCTGCGAGTGGTGCGCCGACTGGTACGACGATCAACACTATACGTCGAGCCCGCAGCGCGACCCCACCGGGCCCAAGAGTGGCGGCATTCGGGTGCTGCGCGGCGGATCGTACCGCTACAACGCCGAGTGCTGCCGCTCGGCCTTCCGCGACGGCTACAGCGGCTCGGGGTCGCTCGATTTCGCCGGCATCCGCGTGGTGATGGAGGTCGGGTGAGCTCAACGGGTGGCGAACGTCAGCGCACCCCAGAAGCTCTCCCAGTCAGCGCCCTTGTCGCGCGTCGCTCGCCGCAGGTGGACCAGGCGCACCAGCCAGGTGCCCGTCCCATCCAGCTCGAACGTCACTTCCCCCTTCGCCGACGTGACACCGGACTGCGTCGCCGTCTTCCCTCCCGCGCGCCGGTGCGCGAACACCTTCGCGCCTGCCAGGGGCTTGCCGTCGAACAGGATGCGCACGGGCAGTTTGCCGCCCTTCTTGACCGAAAACGGATCGAGCAGGGGGACGATCTCGAGGCGTTGCCCGACGGCGCGCTTCCAGACGTCGTCGCCCTTGCCGACCTGCACGAGCGCCTTGAGGTAGCGGGAGTAGCGTTCGCGCCCGGGCAGCTTGTCCTCCCCGAGCTTGCGGCGCTGGGCGAGGGCGGCGTCGAGGCCTTCCTCGGCCAGGTAGGCGTTGAACTTCTTGGCTTCCATCTCGATGCGTTGCGGGGCCCGCTCCATCGCGAGAAGGTAGGTGCCGGCGGCGGGAAAAGTGACGCGGGCGACGGGGGTGTCGCCTTCCTTGGCGCGTGCCGCCAGGTTGACGGGCGCGCGGGCGGAGAGGAGCCGAAAGGCGAGGGTGGGCTTCTTCTGGAAGGGGCGCTCCTTCTCGCTGAGGAGGCCCTCGCCGACGTGGAGGCGCACCGGCACGGGGGCCCCGACGGCGGGGAAGAAGGTGTCGGCTTGCAGCCAGTAGTCGTGGGCCCGCACGAGGAGCGGGGACAGCAGGAGGACGGAGAGGGCGGGGAGGAGGTGTTTGGTCATGGGTGTTTCGTGGGGTCAGGGCGCCCGGGTGACTTGTCGCAGAACGTTGCGCTCGGTTGCCGCGCTGGGTTAGGCGCGACCACCTCGCTCCGTGCGGATGGCCCGGATGGCCGCCAAGTAGCTCAGCGCACCCACCCCGACCGCAGCGAACATGGGCCGCTCCTGCCCCCCTCGATGATCGTACTGCGTGTCCCGGCCCCATAGTGTCAGGATCAACTCTGGGAAGACGTACGACTGCGGCGGCCGGGACAACTCCGGGGCGGGCACATCGAGTTGCTCGATGACGGCGAGCAGTTCGTCGGCCGTGGTGTCGAACACGTCCCGGCCCTCGAACGTTACCTTGGCGTCGATGGAGCTGGCGACCTCGATGAAGTCGGCTAGCCCTGCGTCCCCGAACGACACCTGAAAGGCGCTGCCGAAGTAGCAGTTCGTCTCCGAACTCCTTGCTTTCGGTCGGCCGCCCCCGGCGCGGGCCATCGCATCGTTGACCTCTTCGCGGCTCATGCCAAAGGAGGCCGGCCCGATGCCCCGGTGTGGTTCGATGACAAACTCCATCCGATCACCCTCCGCCGCCTAACGATTAGTCTCAGCGGCTGCGGCTGCTGAGCATCCAGTGTACGCCGCAGGCTCGTGAGCGGCCCCGGTGAGCTGCCGCGGCTGATTCGGCACTACTCTGCCTCCTCGAACTCGATGATCTCGCCACATAGGGGGCAGGACAAGTCTGTAACGCCGCCCTGAAGGAACAGGTGCATGGCCAGGTCGGTGTGGCCATGCAGTGCCGCCAACGTCGCCAGCAACTCCAGCGAGTCTGACGGCTCCCAGCCCGAATGTTGGAGGGCCTCGGCCGCCAACCGCAGGGCCTCCTCGTTGGCAGCCAGGTACTCAGCCCGCCACTCCTCGCGCAACGGGGTGGCGCTCCGGGGGTACGCAAGCCGTGCTGCCGCAACTGTGCCGACGATGCTCAGCGGCTGCGCCCGCCGTCTGAGGTCGCCAGCGCGGGCGATCTAGACCAGGTGCGAGACCGCCACGTACGCTACCGCCCCGACGGTGAACTGATGGCAGACCTGATGGTACAGCTCGCCGTAGGCCGACTCGTCGCCGTCGCGCGCCTGGCGGAGCAACTTCGCCGCCAAGGTGCCGGTGCCGCCAGGGCTCGCGAGGATAGTCCCCCACACCGACGAATCGAGATCGAGCATGCGGTCGCCCCCTGCATCGCCGAGCTCTTGCGCATCCATCAGGCGACCGGGATGAGGGTGAGGACAAACGTGCAAGCGAGCGGGGCAGGGCAGATGCGGAACAGTTCATCACCCCACCGACGCCGGGCCTTCACGTAGTCGGGGACGTCCGCCTGGGGGACGGACACATCGAACACGATCGCCCAAACGTCGCGGAGCTCCCTGTCCTGCTCGACGAACACCTTCAGGTCGCGCGCGCTGGGGTAGACGCGGCGCGTGGCTTCGAGCAGCGGTTCAAGGTAGTCCGCCACGTTGTTGCGGGCGGCGAAGTCGAGCACCTCGGGCGACCACTGCCAGGTTTTCGGGCTGACCAGCGCGGACATGACGGACACCTCCTTGACGTTCTCGACACCGCAGATTATACGCCCTGGACGGCGGTGGGCACAAGCGACCGATTTTGCCTCCTGGATCATCGGCGCGATCGTGCGCATAATGAAGAGGGCGTTCCTCCAGCCAAGTCCCGAAAGCGAGGTGAGCAATGCCCGAGATCATCGACCGAGGGCGAGGGCCCGAAATCGCCGGGACGCGCATCACCGTCTTCGACGTGCTCGACTACCACCGAGAAGGCTGGCACCACACCGCCATCGCCGCCGCGTTGCGGCTCTCGTCGGACGAGATACTTGCCGCCCTTCGCTACGTGGACGAGCACAAGGAGGAAGTCCACGCAGCCTACGAGGTCATCCGGGCACGGTGCGCGCGGGGAAACCCGCCCGAGGTGCAAGCCAGGCTCGACGCCATCGACGTCAAGTATCGACAACTCTGGGCCGATCGCTACCGCCAGGCGGGCTTGACGGAGAACGGCCATGACGGGCATCCTGGCGGACATTAACATTCAAGGACATCTCGGCATCTTGCTCCAGGTCTGGCAAAGCGCGGCCTGGCGCGAGGTGTGAGAGGCCCTCAACCTTTCCGTTCACACTTTCGCAAGCCTCGGCCTGGAGCGCGACACCTCCGACGCGGCGTTGTGGCAAACGTGTCAGGGGCAGCGCATCGTCTTGCTGACGGCCAACCGCAACGCGGACGGTCCCGATTCGCTGGAAGCGACCATCCGACAGCACAACACCGCCCAGAGCTTGCCCGTGTTCACCCTGGCGGACGCGCGACGGGTGGAACTCGAAGCGACGTACGCGGCCAGGGTCGCTATCCGGCTCCTCCAATACTTCCTCGACGTCGAAAGCGTTCGCGGCGTCGGGCGCCTCTACGTCCCTTGATCCTCACGCCAGCACCGCCTTGACCACCTCCCCATGCACGTTCGTCAGCCGTCGCTGAATCCCGTTGTGGTAGAACGTCAGCCGCTCGTGGTCGATCCCCAGCAGGTGCAGCACCGTCGCGTGGAAGTCGTGCCAGTGGACCACCTTGTCCACCGCCTTCCAGCCGATCTCGTCCGTCGCACCGTGCGCGATGCCGTGCTTCAGCCCCGCCCCTGCCAGCCACACCGAAAAGCCGTACATGTTGTGGTCGCGCCCCGTCCCCACCACGTTCGCCGCCGACTGCGCGAACGGCGTTCGGCCGAACTCGGTCGTGAACAGGACCAGGGTGTCGTCGAGCATGCCGCGCTGGCGCAGGTCGCGCAGCAGCGCGGCCACCGGCTGGTCGATGCGGCGCGCCTCCTGGCCGTGGTTGGCCTTCACGTTCTCGTGCCCGTCCCAGTTGATGCGCGGCGAGCCGAACGAGCCGCCCGAGAACAGCTGCACGAAGCGCACCCCCCGCTCCAACAACCGCCGCGCCAGCAGGCAACTCCGCCCGAAGTCTGCCGTCTCTTTCCCTCCCAGCCCGTACATTTCGCGCAAGGCGGCCGGCTCGCGCGATAGGTCGGTCACCTTTGGCACGGCGAGCTGCATCTTCGCCGCCAGCTCGTAGCTCTTCATGCGCGCGGCCAGCGCATCGCCCCCGCGGCGGTCGTGGTGTAACTTGTTCATCGCACCCAACAGATTGCGACTGCCTTGTTCCGTTTCTCGAGAGATTGGCCGGGCCGGGAACAGGTCGTCGATGGCGGGGCCGCGCGTACGCAGGGCGACCCCCTGATGGCGCGCCGGCAGGAAGCCGTTGGACCAGTTGATGGTACTGCCGGCCGGCAGGCCGCGCGTGTCGGGCAGCACGACGTAGGCGGGGAGCTCGTCGGTCTCGCATCCCAGGCCGTAGGACGCCCACGAGCCGAGGACGGGGAAGCCGTTGAGCCGAAAGCCCGTGTTCTGCTGGAACGTCGCCGGCGTGTGGTTGGCCGAGTCGGCCGCCATCGATCGGATAATCGTCAGCTCGTCCGCAAGGCTCGCCAGGTGGGGGAAGAGGTCGGAGATCATCAGCCCGCTCTGGCCGCGCGGGCGAAACGCCCAGTCGGGCTGGCGCAGCAAGCCAATCTGGCCGAAGAAGGTCTCGGGCTTCTCGCTCCCGGGCAGTTTCTTGCCGTGGTAGCGCGTCAGCAGCGGTTTGGGGTCGAACGAGTCGAGATGGCTCAGTCCGCCGCACAGGCAGACGTGGACCACGCGCTTTGCCTTCGGCGCGAAGTGGGGCGCGGCGGGACGCGCCTCCCCTGCTACCGGGGCGGCGCGAGCCGAGCCGTCTTTCATCAGCAAGCTGGCCAGCGCTGCCCCGCCCAGGCCGTTGCCCACCCAGGAGAACCAGGTGCGCCGGTCCAGAAGAGGAGCGCCTTGTGGCGTTTCGTGCGTCATTCCGGTCCTTCTCCCTCAATCCACCTGGATGAATTCGTTGCTGTTGAACACCACGCGACAGAACGCCGCCAGGCCGTGCCGCGCCACGAATGGCCGCGCCAGCTTCAGCTCCATCGGCTCCGGCGCCCGGCCATAGGCGACTCGATAGGTGCGGAGGACCTGCTTCTTGGTATCGGGGCCCGCTTCGCGCTGGACGCGCGCCGCGAAGGCATCGGCGACGTGGAGGACGAAGGGGTTGTTGAGCAGGGAGAGGGCCTGCAAAGGCGTGGTGGTGACGGCGCGGCGCGGAGTGGTCGTCGAGGGGTCGGGGCAGTCGAAGGCGTCGAGGAACGGGCTCCGCCCGCCGCGCGCCCCCATCCGGTAGAGGGTGCGCCGGTAGAACGCGGGCCCGACCTGATCGATGGGGTCGTAGAACTGCGTGCCCTTGAAGAAGTAGGAGCGGAAGTCCAGAAAAGGCGGCCCGCCCACAGTCTCGTCCAGCACCCCGGCGGCGGCCAGCATCGCATCGCGCACCGCCTCGGCTTCCAGCCGGTGCGGCGACATGCGCCACAGCAGGCGGTTCTCGGCGTCGAGGCGCTCCGCCTCGGGCCGCGCCAGCGACGACTGCCGATAGGTGGCGGAGAGCACGATGGCGCGCTGAATTGCCTTGAGGCTCCAGCCCCCGCGCACCAGTTCCGCCGCGAGCCAGTCGAGCAGGGCGGGGTGGCTGGGTCGCCCGCCCATGAAGCCGAAGTCGTTAGGCGTGTCCACCAGGCCGGTGCCGAAGTGGTGGTGCCAGAGCCGATTGACCATCACGCGCGCGAAGAGCGGATTGTCTGGCGCGGTGACCCAGCGCGCCAGCGCCAGCCGGCGCTGGGCCTCGGGCGCGTCGGCGGCCAGGCGATACGCCTGGCCCAAGGGGGCGAGCGCCGATAGCGCCTCGGGGGCGACCTGGTCCCCGGGTGTCGCAGCGTTGCCGCGCCGCAGCAAGTGCGTCGGGGCCGGCTGCGTGGGTACGACGGTGTAGAGCTTGCGCGGCGCGAGTGCCCCGCAGCGGTTCGCCTCGGCGCTCGCGCGCGCCAGTTCCGCCTGGAGTGCCTGCCGCAACAATCGCTCGCCGGGAGACAGACGAGCCACGATCTCGGCCTGGGAGACGGCGCTGCCGGAGGAGAGGGCGATCTCACCGGCGGTCAGGGCCCGGCCGTGGAGGCGGGCGCGGAGGATGGTGCCCGCCAGCATCTTGTTGCCGCCCGCCGGGCCGTGCCTCATGCCGAAGACGACCTGCGCGAGCCCGGCCTTGAAGGTCACCGGGCCACTGGACTTGTAAGGCTGCCCGTAGGGCAGGCCGTTGCGGTAGGCGGCGATGGTGCCGTCGGCCCGGTAGGCGAGCGCCACGTGAACGGCCTGGCGGTCGGCAACGCCCTCTGCCGCGCCCCCGAAGGAGCGCGTGCGGCGGAAGCCGTCGCTGCCCGCCATCCAGCGCCCGGGCTCTTGCTCGCCGAAGACGATGGCGTCGAAGACGTTCCCGTCGAGCGCCTGCACGCTCATCGCGCCGCCCCCACGCTGGGTCAGGCCGTCGAGCCGCACCCACGCCTCCAACGTCCTGGCCGTCAGATCGACCTTCAGCGGCGCCGTCAGCACGTGGGCCGAGCGCCCGTCGAGGACCAGGCCGGCACGCGTGCGCCGGGCCGTTCCTTGCGCGGTCGCGTGCAGTCCCCCCGCGAGGTCGTTGAGGTCGCGCTGAAAGTCCCACTCGGCGAGCGGGCGGGGCCCGGGGCCCTTGCCCGGCCTGCTCTCCGCGAGGGCGCGCCTGCGCGCGGGCTCGTCGAGGGCGTCGAGTTGTCCGGTGAGGACTTCGATGCGGGCGCGGAGCCCAGCGAGCCGGGCGCGGTCCGCCTGGGCGAGGAAGGAGCGCTCGCCGTGGCGCACCCCGGACAGAGCGGCGGCGAGGCGGTAGTAGTCTTTCTGGGAAATGGGGTCGAACTTGTGATCGTGGCAGCGGGCGCAGTGGACCGTCAGGCCGAGGAACGTCTGCGCCACGGTGCCGACGAGGTCTTCGAGCTCGTCCTGGCGCATGGTCTCGCGCATGTTCGCGCTGGCGGGCACGACAATGTCGTGCGGCCCGGCGACGAGGAAGCCCGTCGCGGCGCGGGCCGAAAAGTCGTCGGGCCGCAGCGCGTCGCCGGCCAGTTGCCGGCGCACGAACTCGTCGTAAGGCAGGTCGGCATTCAAGGCGCTGACCACCCAGTCGCGGTACGGCCAAGCGTTGGGCCGCGGCAGGTCGCGCTCGAAGCCGTCGCTCTCGCCGAAGCGCCCGACGTCGAGCCAGTGGCGCGCCCAGCGCTCCCCGTAGTGGGGCGAGGCGAGCAGGCGATCGACGAGGCGCTCGTAGGCGTCGGGGCGCCTGTCCGCGACAAATGCCTCGACCTCGGTGGGCGTTGGCGGCAGGCCAAGCAGGTCGAAGGAGAGTCGGCGCACAAGGGTGCGACGGTCGGCCTCGGGAGAAGGCGAGAGCCCGTGGGCGCGCAGCCGTTCGAGGACAAACGCATCGAGGGGGCCTCGTCCCCACGCCGGGCCCCGACCGGCCGGGAGGTTGGCCGTGGCGACGGGCTGGAGCGACCACCAGTCCTTGCCGGCGCGTTCGCCGGTCGTGGCGCGAAACGGGTCGATGGGATCGCTGCCCCAGCGGGCGCCGCCGGCGATCCAGGCGCGCAGCAGGGCTTTCTCGGCGGCCGGGAGCGGCTTCTTCGGCGGCATCTCGTCGTCGCGCACGCGCTGCCAGAGGGCGCTCGCCTCGGCCTTGCCGGGCACGATCACCGCCAGCGCCCTGCGGCGCGCGGCGAGGTCGAGGCGCCCGCGCGGCTTCTGGCCGCTGTGGCAATCGAGGCAGCGCCGCGCCAGCAGAGGGGCGATGACCTTGTCGAAGTCGGGCGCGGCCTTGCCCCCGGCACGCACGGGCGCCGCGAGCAGGAGCAGAGCGACGCAGGGAAGCAGGCGGGTCATCCGGAGGGGCCCTGTCTGGCGGAGGGAGGCGAGCGTTAGACTATTCTCTCCGATGAGGGTGGGCGCTGTCCAGGCGCTGACGCGGAGAAAATCGTGGGGCAGGCCTCCGACCTGTCTGGTTTGGTAGGCGGGCCTCCGACCTGCCGTCCTGTGCCCTTCCTCCCCACGGTGTCGCCGATTGTCCACCACCCGACCGTATCTCGCCCGTTTGGTGACGGCGCGAGGCCTTTCGCGGGACCGGCTTTCCAGCCGGTCTGTCGTGGGGCAGGTCTTCGACCTGCCGTGCCTCCCCTCCTCCCCCACGCTGTCGCGGACTGTCCGCCAACCGACCGTTTCTCGCCCGTTTGCTGACGGGCCCGGCGCTCCGTCAGACGCCCGAGGCGCCGTCGCGGAGCGAGCCGGGCGCCCCCTGACGCTGACGGCGCCCGCTTCGCGCCGGCGCGGGACTGCGGGGCGGGGGGAGGGCACGAAGATGGAGCGACTCATGGGTGGGTCCTCGAGGAAGCCAGGCAGGGACAGGCAAAGGGAGCGCCCCCACCAACAACCAGGCTACCCGCGGCGCGTACGTTGTGCCGAGAGCAGGTTGAACGACAAGTTCTCCGCGCGACGATTCGGCGTCCTCGTCGTGCTCCCCTGTGGGAGCGGCAGGAAAGGGAAAAACGGGGAAGCGAGAGGAACGGGACCGAGCACTGCCTTGACAACGATGCGGAGAGGTGCTCTCATCGAGCCTTGCTCGGGCGTGTCGCCTTGCTCGGACGCACCGACGCACATCACTCGCAAGTTCGGCGGCAGGGGGAGGTATCGGATGGAGCGTTAGTTTCGATTTAGCATCGGCTTCGCGATTACCTGTATCCTCACGTCGCTGGCGGTGTGGATGCTGGTGGCGGGGCTGCCCGGCTACTTTATCTTGTCGAACTTGCCGTTCGGGCGACTCTTGGAGTCGCTCGGCGCACAACTCGGAGTGATCGTCGTCTGCTCACCACTTTGGCTGCTCCATAGCCGCAGGTACTGGGCGAGGCTATTCAGCCGTGCGCCGCAGATGGTCCTGTATCCTGGTTTTCTCCGTGCCACGCAACTCGGTGACGCGGACGTCTTATGGCGGAATGTGCGCGGCATTACCGGAGAGGAGTTGACGCAGAGTGAAGGCATAACCGCGGCGACGATCACGCTGGATATTGCGGACGGGGAATCGGTAGAATTGGACGTGTTGGGCCTGGACGAGCGGGTGCGTCAGATCGTTGAGGCTATGGAGGCGGTCTGGAAACCCAGATCGTAATCGCGTCGGCCCCGACGCATCCTGGCAGGGCACCCGATCGCGGTCGAGGGCATCGTGTGGTGTCGTCGCAAATAGCAAACGCACGCGGAACCACGCGCTGACGAGATTCGTCGCACGTTCTCGATCGGTGGCGCTTTCAACCAAAGAGGTGCAGGACGTCATCCGCGGTTCCGCCTCTCGGCCCGTCCCACGGCCAAGCCCCCCATTGCCCGCCCCGCCCCCTTCCGATTCAATACCACCAGCCCTCGCTGCCTCTGGGTACACCCGATGCCACGCTCCTCTCGCCCCGCGCTCGCCTTTCTGCTCGGCGGCGTCGTCTTCTCGCTCGCCTGCGCCCAGGCCCCGCTTTACTACTCCAACCAGAACCAATACTTCCTCCACGGCCTCGCCTCCGTCGGCGTCGGCCTGCTGCGCGAGGACTGGCTCGCGCAAACGCTCGACCCCACGCCCGCGTTCAGCGCCCTCGTCGCCCTCACCGTCCACCTCCTCGCCCCCTGGACGTTTCACCTCTTCTATGGGCTCCTCTTCGGCGCCTACGCCGCCGCCATGCTCGGCCTCTTTCGCGTCGTCGTCGGCGAGGAGGTGGCGGCGCGGCGCTGGCCCGCTTTTTTCGCCCTCTTCCTGGCTATCCACTCCGCGCTGCTTCGCTGGTGCTCCTACCGCTGGCTCGGCCTCGATTACCCCTGGTACTTCCAGGCCGGCGTTGCCGGGCAGTACGTCCTCGGCGCCATGTTCCAGCCGTCCGCCTTCGGCGTTCTTCTCATTGCCGCCGTCTGCCTCTTCGCGCGCGGGCAAGAACTGTGGGCGATCTTCCTCGTGGCCATCGCCGCTACCCTTCACTCGACCTACCTGCTTGTCGGGGCCCTGCTCGTCCTCGGTTTCCTCGCGACGTTGGTGCGCGAACGACACGTCCGGCGCGCGGCGCTGCTCGGCGCCCTGGCCCTGGCCCTCGTCTTGCCCGCCACGCTGCACGTCCTGGTGACCTTCGCCCCAACCTCGCGCGCGACCTTCGCCGAGGCGGCACAGGTGCTGGTCAACGTCCGCATTCCCCACCATTGCCGCGTGGACCGCTGGCTCGATCCGATCGCGGGCTTGCAGATCGCCTGGATCGTTCTGGGCCTTTGCCTGGCGCGAGGGACACGCCTGTTCGCGGCCCTGGTGCCGCCCTTCGTGCTGGGCGTGCTGTTGACCCTGCTGCAGGTGGCGACGGGCAGCGACACACTCGCCCTGCTCTTCCCCTGGCGCGTCTCCGTCGTGCTGGTGCCGATCGCCACCGCCGTCGTCCTCGCGCGCCTGGTGGCCGTTCTCCCTTTCGACGGGGCTCGCGTGCGCGTCGCGTCGGGCGCGATGGTCGTGGGCCTCGTCGGGGCGGGGACGTGGATCATGGCGGATCGGCTGGCGTTTCACAGCAGCGAGGAAGAGGTGGCCCTGATGCGGTTCGTCGAGCGCGACAAGCGGACGGGCGACGTCTACTTCCTCCCGGTGTCGGTGCCCGACCTGGCGGCGACGACACGCGGCTCGCTGTCGAGCGATTTCAAGCCGCTGCCCGACAAGCGCAAGGACGCCCGACTCATCCCGGTGGACCTACAGCGGTTTCGCCTGCACACGGGAGCGCCCATCTTCATCGACTTCAAGTCGATCCCCTACAAGGACGTCGAGGTGCTCGAGTGGTTGGAGCGCCTGCGCGTGGCGCAGTTCGTACAGGAGCAGTTGCGCGCCGGAAAAGTGAAGGAGGCGGTCGCGGAGCTTCGGCGCCGGGGCGTCACGCACCTCGTCGTGCCGGCGACGACGTCGCTGGCCGGGGCGGGGCTGACGGAGGTATACAAGGACGAGTTCTATCGGGTGTACTGTCTCGACGCGATGCGCGCCAACACAAAATCCGCGACGGTCAAGTAATCTTTGCCTTCCGTCCTCCTGCGGAGCACAATCAAAGTGGGAAGCGCCCGCTCAGAAGTGCGTTGGCGTAAAATGCTTCCCCACGACAACTTGGGAGTATTGTATGACGCTAACGCCCCCCAGGCGGGGGCAGAGAGGCGCAGGCTGAAGTCACCGACCAGACGAAACTCAAGGAAATCGACGACGCACTCCGCGACTGGGACAACCCCGACTCGGAAGGGAGGAAGCTCTACGAGGCGAGCCGCCCTGAGTGGGAACGAACGCTTGACCCGCTGGTCGAGGCCGTCAAAGCATCCGAGCGGCTGACCGAGGCGGACTTTGCCATTCGGATCAACACGCGCGATTGATCGCTCTTGAAGCCTTTCTTCCAAGAAACCCAGTTCTGTCTGTTTGAGCCTGGGGCCCTTGACCGGCTCTATAGTGGGCCCATTGTCTAGACCAAAAAACAGCAATCCTTCGCTACACTTTCGAGCCCTCGCTGGGCGGGAAAGAATGCCGCTCTTGCTCACCCGCCCTGCTCGGTAGACCTGCGCCGGCGTGTGGTAGTCCAGGGACTGGTGCAACCGCCCCTCGTTGTAGAAGGGGAAGTACCTCCCCAGCCCCGCGGTCAGCTCCGGCACCGTCTCGTAGCAGCGCAGGTAGACCTCCTCGTACTTAGTGGTCGCGGCCCAGCCTGGCCTTGCGTTTCTTCAACACCTGCTGGAAAAGTTGCAGGGCCTTCGTCATCTGCCCATCGGCCTGGTAGGCCCAGGCCAGGTCGTTCATCTTGACCAGTGTCTGAAGATGATCTGTCCCGAGTTTCGCCTTCTTCTCTTCCAGGGCCTGCTCGTACAGCGCGAGGGCCTTCTTGGGCTGCCCGTGGGCCCAGTAGGCATTGGCCAGGTTCCTCATCGTGGTCAAAGTCGCGGGGTTGCTCGGGCCCGACACGGCTTTCCGCATCTCCAGGGCCTGCTCGTACAGCGGCAGTGCCTTTTTCCGCTGGCCGTCCGTCGCGTAGGCCAGCGCCAGGTTGTTCATGCTGGCGAGCGTCAGGGGATCGTCGGGGCCCAATCTGGCTCGCCTCCCCGCGAGCGCGAGCTCGCGGAGCGCGACGGCTTTCTTCGGCTGTCCATCCCGCCAGTACGCCGTGGCCAGGGAGCCCATGCTCCTGAGCGTGGACAGGTGGTCGGGGCCAAGTTTCGCCTTTCTCCCCTCCAATACTTCTTCGTACAGCGTTAGCGCCTTCTTCCGCTGGCCGTCCTGCTCATACGCCCACGCCAGATTGTTCAAACTGGTTAGTGTGTCGATGTGGTCCGGCCCCTGTCGGGCCCTCCGCCTCTCCAGGACCTGCGCGTGGAGCGCCCTTCCCTTCTCCGGTTGCCCGTCCTGAGTGTAGGCGTTGGCCAGCCCATTCATGATTTCCAGGGTGATGAGGTGGCTGGGGCCCAGTTTGGCCAGGGCCGAGTCGAGGGCCGCTTCGTGCAGCGCGCCCCCCTTCTTCAACTGCCCGTTCTGCCGGAAAGCCTCGGCCAGGGTGTTCGCGGTGCGCAGCGCGTCTGGATGGTCTGGCCCCAGGGTGGCCTTCCTTCCCTCCAGCGCCTGCTCATAGAGCGCCTGCGCCTTCTTCTTCTGGCCTTTTGCGGAATACGCCACGCCCAGCTCGTTCACTCCGTTCAGCGTGTCGGGGTGGTTCAGTCCGAGTTCGGCCTGTAAAGTCTCCGTGGCCCGGGTCAAGAGGCCCAGGGCCCGGTCCGGGTAGCCGAGGGTCAAGAGCGTTCTTCCCAGGGTGCGTTGCCGCCGGGCACCGAGACGGCGTCACCGACGGCATCGCCTTCAACCCCCGCGGCTGCGCGGTCCAGCCTCTTCCCCAGTTGCGAGCGCAAGGGCGGGCCGCCATTCTCTTCCAGGCGCTGGCCCAGGTCCTGAAACATCCCGGCCAGCAGTTCGTTCGCTTTCTCGACCTGCCTCAGCCGCTTCTCCGCCTCCTCCCTGGTCTTGCCTTCCTCGACCGCCAGCCCCTCGGCCTCCCGCCGGGCCCGGTCCAGTTCGTGAGTGAACCAGGCCCCGCCCGCCGCCAGCGCCGTCAGGGCCAGAGCCACCGCCAGCAGAAGCCCCGCCAGGGCCGGGCGGCGCCTCACCCACTTCACGGTCCGCTCGGCCGGGCCCATCGGCCGGGCCACGATCGGCTCGTCCGCCTGGAAGCGCCGCAGGTCCTCGGCGAGCTCCAGCGCACTCGCATACCTCCTGCCCGGCTCCTTGCCCAGGCACTTGAGGCAGATCGTCTCCAGGTCCCTGGGCGCCCTGGGCTGGAGCTGACGCACCGGCACGGGCTCGGCGGTCATGACCTGTTCCATCGTCTCGAACAGCCAGGCGCCCTTGAACGGCGGGCGGCCCGTCAAGCACTCGTACAGGATGGCGCCCAGCCCGTAGACGTCGCTCAGCGGCCCGACCTCCTTGCCCCGGCCGGCCGCCTGCTCGGGGGCCAGGTAGCTGGGCCTGCCGCGACGACCGTGTGCGTCTGCGCCGCGTCGTCGAGCCGCTTGGCCAGGCAGAAGTCGGTGATCTTGGGCGTCAGTTCATTTAGCCGCCGAGCCTCGCTCGGCGCGTCGGCTCGCTGCGTTGCGTCGTCCCGCGCCGAGCGGGGCTCGGCGGCTAAATCGGCCAGCATCACGTTGGCAGGCTTGAGGTCGCGGTGGACGATGCCCCGTTCGTGCGCCGCGTGCATGGCCCGCGCCAGCACCTCCACCAGCCCGCCCGACTCGCGCGCCTCCCTCGGCGTGCCCGCAAGGTGCCGGTCGAGGTTGCCGCCCTCGACGAGCTCCAGGGAGAAGAAGGGCAGGCCGCTCGCCTCGCCGACCTCGTAGACCTGCACGATGTTGGGGTGCTGCAAGCGGGCGATGGCCTCGGCCTCGGCCCGAAAGTTCGCCACCTCGTCGGCGCCGGCGTGGGCGCCCGCCAGGATGATCTTGAGGGCCACGACGCGGTTGAGGGCCTTGTGCCGGGCCCGGTAGACGACGCCCATGCCGCCGCGCCCGACCTCCTCGAGGGCCTCATAGCCCGGCGGCGAGGGGAGCGGGGCCCCTCCGGCTGCCCGCGCCCAGGGGGCGGTGGGG
>JBBSEZ010000135.1:0-21664 GCA_038239195.1 Gemmatales bacterium | reverse complement strand
GCTCAGGAGGGCCGTCCTACGAGGCTGAGGACGGCTCAGGTGAGCCGTCCTGCGAGGCTGTTTCCTGCCGCTCGCCTGAGCAGGCCTTTTCTCTCCCCGAACGCGTTGCCAGCAGGAGCAGGCATCATGCGCCCATCGCACGACGAAGTTTGGGAGCGGCTGCGCCTGCTGGCCCAGCCGCAGGGCCAGATCGCGGCCCCCACGCGCAAGATGGCGTGGCAATACGTCGCCGCCCCGCAGGCGTTGCTCAACGCCTGCCGCGCTGCGCTGCGGGAGCCGGCGTCGCGTTTGCTCTTCGAGGCGTGGCAGCAGGCGCAGGAGGCGGTCGTCGCGCGATTCGCACGGCACTACTACCACGAAGACCCCACCTATCACGGCTGCGGCGTGCAGGTGGAGCGCCTGCTGTGCGCCGTGCGCGGCACCCTCGGGGCGGCGCTGGCGATCCAGGCGGCGCGCCAGGAAGACGTGCCGCGCTTCCAGAACTGGGCACACCTGTCGGCCGCCGCGTGGCTGGGAACCGCGCCGAGCCCCGAATCGATCGAAGCGCGCTCCCCCTCGACGGGCGCCCTTCCGCGCCTCGAAGAACACTTCAAGGGCCTCGTGCGGCTGGCGCCCGAGCGCTGGCGAATCGCCCCCGTCCGCGATTGCGTGCGCTATTTGCTCGACATGGGGCCGCGCCCCGCCGTGCGCCGGCGCAAGGTGCCGCTGCTGGGCCACAAGGGCCAGCGCGGGCTAGTGGTCTGGCTCTACGTCGAACTGGTCGAGGACGGCACCGGCGAGCTGTATCCCGACCCGACGCGCATGGGCCTGGTGCCGATGACGGGCGCCTTCCTCCAGGCCGTGGACGTGGCCTGGGGCGTGGCGGGCCGCCAATCGACCTCGCCCCAGTGCGACGAGCCCCTTTCGGACGGCCTGGGGGCCCGCGACGTACGCTGGTGGGTCGAGGGCCGCGACCTACTCGTCTTCGATGGGCCGTCGCTGGGCCTGGCCGCGACGGTGGCGCTGACGCAGCTATTGCGCAACGGCCCGCTCGACCCGCAATGCGCCATGACAGGGGCCATCGATGCGGCGGGCAACGTCTCGTCGGTCGGCTGGGTCGAGCACAAGGTGGCGGCGGCGTGGGCGGAGCGCGACGCGCGCGACGCCCCGCGCATCGCGCGCGTCATCGTGCCGCGCGAGGACGCGGTGAGCGCCCGCAACGGGGCGCCGGGCGTGGAGGACGTCCACGCGGTCGCGACGGTCGCGGAAGCGATCCCCATCGCCAGCGGGCTGCTGGGCGAGGTGTGCCGCCTGTTGGCCTGTCAGGTGCGCGGCATCGAAGAAGAGTGTCGCCGGCGCACGGGCCGGGAACTGTCCGAGCAGTTCGTTCCGCTGCGCGCGGCGCGCGGCCCTCGGCCGCGCTTGCGCCCCGAGCAGTACGGTTTGGAAAGCGCCCCGTCGGAGGAGGTCGCTCCGGAAGAGGTGCAGCGCCCGGCGCTGGCGTGGGAGCAAGCGCGGGCCAACGCCAGGCGAGCGGTGGTGCTGGGTGGGCCCGGCCAGGGCAAGACCATGTTGCTGTGGTCCGAAACGCGCCGGCGCTGCCTGGACGAGCTGGAGAAGGCGCTGACGCAGCAGAGTGGGCCGGACGATCTCGTGGCGGTCGTGTTCGAGCGTACGGCCGAGCTGGCCGCGGCGCTCGCGGAGCAGCCGCAGGCCGTGCTTGCCGAGGTGCTGATCGGGCGCGTGGCCGCCTGGGCCGGGCTGGCGCAGCAGACGAAGGACTGGCTGAACGAGCAATTGGTGAGCGGGCAGTTCTTCCTGGCGCTGGACTCCTTGGAGGAGGTGCCGGCGAAGGTGCGCCCGCGGCTTCTCGGCGCCCTGGGCGAGTTCGTCCGCGACTACCCCGACGTGGGGCTGCTGCTCAGTTCGCGCGCGGCGAACGCGCAGGGGCCGGCGCTGGCGCTGCCCGACGTGGAGCAACTGGAGCTTCTGGGGCTCGATGACGGGCAAATCAACGAGGCGGTGCAGCGCTGGTGCGGCCGGGGCGAGCGCGGGGCGGAACTGCTGAAGCACCTGCGCGGCCAGCCGCTGCTGCGGCAGGCGCTGAGCAGCCCGCTGCTGTTGCGGCTGGCGTGTCAGGCGGCGGAGGGGGCGGCGCGCGCGGGGCGAGCCCTGCGTCCGTGGCGGCGGCCGGCCGAGCTCTACGCCGACTTCGTCGAGAACGCGGTGGCCGTCTGGGTGGAGCGCTCGCATCAGCGCCCGACGCGCTTGCAGCAGGGGCAGTTCGCCGCCTTCGCGACCTCGGTGGCCTGGCACCTGTGGAAAGGCTCGCCGGAGGCAGCGGTCTTCTCCCTGGAGCAACTGGCCACCGCCGTCGGCCGCGCGCTCCGCCGCCACCCCGACTACCAGGCGCGTGCCGACCCCATCGAAGACCTCTGCGCTGCGGGGCTGATCGTCCCGGCCGGCGAGGACGTGCCGGGGGCGCCCTACCTGTTCACGCACCGCGCCGTGCAGGAGCACCTCGTCGCGCGCTTCCTGGCCCGGCGCACCGACTGGCTGGGGCCGCTGCTGAACCACGTTTACGAGGACGCCTGGCAAACGGTGTTGCAGCTCCTGGGTGGGGCGCTGGACGGGGCCCGCGCGGCCGAGCTCGTCAAGGCGCTCTTGCAGAAGAACAAGGACGACCTGCTCTGCCGGCCCTTCCGGCTGGCGGTGCTGGTGGCGGTCAACGCGGACGATCGTTTCCCGGCCGAGCTGCGCGAGGGGCTGGCGCGGCGCGCGGTGGCGCTGCACCTCTGCCCGCCAGGCTGGCTGACGCCGGAGCACTTTCTGGCGCCGGTGCTGGCGTGTGGCGCTTTGGCGGTGGGCCCGCTCCTGGAGTGCTTGCGCGAAGGGCGCGGGGCGGTCGGCGCGGCGGGGGCGCTGGGGGCGCTGCAAGCGCGGGACGCGCTGAGGCCGCTTCTCGGGCTACTGCGCGAAGGCGCGAAGCCGCTGCGCGTGGCCGCCGCGGCGGCGCTGGGGGCACTCCAGGAGCGCGAGGCGGTGCCCGCCTTGCTCGGCAGGCTCGACGACGCGGAGGACGCGGTGCGGCTGACGGCGGCGGCGGCGCTGGGGGCGCTGCAAGCCGACGAGGCGATCGAGCACCTGGTGCGGCGACTCGAAAAAGGGCGCTGGTGGGAAGGGGAGGCAGCGGCGGCGGCCCTGGGGGCGCTGCAAGCAGTCGAGGCGGTTTCCGCGCTGGTTCGCGCGCTCGACACGGGCCACGATCTGGTGCGCGAGGCGGCGGCGAAGGCGCTGGGGGCGCTGGGGACCGAGGGGCCCGAGCAGACGAAGGCGCTGCTCCGGTGGCTGGGGAATGGCTCGGCGTCGGTGCGCGCGGCGGCGGCGCAGGCCCTGGGGGCCCTCCGGGTGGCCGAGGCGCTCCCCGCGTTGCTGCGCGCGCTCGAAGACACGATCGAGCCGGTGCGCACGGCGGCGGCCCAGGCCCTGGGTGTGCTCCATGCCCCCGGCACCGAGGAGCTGTTGCGGGCCCGGCTGGTGGGAGGGCCCGCGCCCCGGCGGGCCGCGGCGGCGACAGCGCTGGCGGTGCTCCAGGCGCGCGAGGCGGTGCCGGCCTTGCTCGCCCTGCTGCGCGGGGAAGACGAGGAGCGCGTGGCGGCGGCGGCGGCGCTAGGGGCCCTGCAAGCGCGCGAGGCGTGGGCCGAACTGGTGGAGCTGTTCGACGACACGAACGAGGAGGGGGTGCTGGCGGCGGTGCGGGCGGTCGAGCTGCTCCAGGCGCGCCAGGCGGTGCCGGCGCTCCTGCTCCTGCTGGAGGAGCATTCGGGGCGGGTGGCGGAGGCGGCGGTACGGGCGGTGGAGGCGCTGCAAGTGTGGCAAGCAGCGCCGCTGTTGCGCCGGCTGCTGGCGGATCGGTACGAGTACGTGCAGGCGGCGGCGGCGACGGCGCTTGGCACGCTGCATGTCCGCGATGCCGCGCCCGACCTGCTGCGGCTGCTGGACCACGGGGGACGGCTGGTGCGCGTGGCTGCCGCGGAGGCGCTGGGGCAGCTCGAGGGGCGCGGCCGGGCGGTGGGCATCGGCGAGGCGCCGACAGCGGTGCAGGAGTGGATGGAGGAGATGCAGGCGGGGCTGGAGGGAGAGATGAAGTGAGGGGCAGCGCGAAACGACAAGCAAGCCGGGGTGGGTTGCTCTCGCCCGGTGAGCGCCGCGCTGCTAAGATCGTCTGAATAGGAAGCCTCCGCGGGCCGTCACTACCTTGGGAGCCACCACCGCGCCATGACCGCCTGCCCCGCAGCCTGCCCGCCGGTGCCGAGCGACGAGCAACTGCTCGAGCGCACCGCGGCGGGGGACCGGACAGCCCTGGACGAGTTGTTTCGCCGGTATCGCCAGCCGGCGTACCGCGTGGCGCACCGCCTCCTGGGCAACGAGGCCGACGCGCTGGACGCCGTCCAGGAGGGCTTCATCAAGGCCCTCACCCATCTGCAAGGCTTCCAGGGCCGCAGCTCGTTCAAGACCTGGCTGTTGCGCGTGGTCAGCAACGCCTCCCTCGACCTGGGGCGACAGCGCGGGCGGCGCGAGACGCTCAGCCTGGACGTTGCGCGGGAGGGCGACAGCGGCGAGACGGTCCACGAGCGCCTGCTGTCCGCCGACGAAGCGGGCCTGGGGCTGGAACGGGCCGACCTGCGCGGGCAGCTCGATCGGGCCCTCGCCACCCTGTCGGCGCCCCAGCGGCAAGCGTTCGTCCTCTACGCCGACGCCGGGCTCAGCTACCGCGAAGTCGCCGACGTCATGGGGACCTCGATCGGGACCGTGATGAGTCGCTTGTATTATGCCCGGCAAAAGCTGCGGGCCCACTTGAGCGCCGGACGGGAATTATGACCAGGAACCGGATCGATCCCGAGTTCGGGCCGACGTCGCAACAACTCGCCGCCTTCGCCGACGGGGAACTGTCCGCGCCCGCTCGCGAGGCCGTGCAAGCCTGGCTCGCCACTCGCCCCGACGCTCGCGCCGAGGTCGAAGCGAACCGCGCTCTCCTGCGCGCCTGGCGGGCCAGCCCGCCCGACGAGCCCTCGCCCGAGGCGTGGGAGCGCGTGCAAGCCCGGATCGCCGCCGGAGCGAGCTCGGGCCCTGGACCGATCCCGCTACCGCGTCCTCGCCCGCGCTGGGCCCTGCGCGTCGTGGGCGCGCTGGTGGCGACCGCGGCCCTGGTGGGCGGGGCGTTGCTCGCCCGCGCGCTCTGGGCGCCCGTGCCCCCGGACGAGCCGCCGGTCGCAGTGCAATCCGGGCCGCCAGCGACGAAGCCGCCTGCCCCGAAGGTGCTGGCGAAGAACGAGGACGAGGACGAATCGTTTCCGGTGATGCCCGCCAGCGAGGGCGAGGGGCCCCTGCAAGTGGTGTCGGCGGCCGAGGTCCACATCCTCAACATGGAGGTGCGCGACGCCGACGCCGTGGCCATCGGCCAGCCGAAGTTCCTCGACACGTTCGTGCTGGCCTCTCCTCGGGACATCGAGGTCCTCGCGGTCGGTCCGCCCCAGCCGGCCGGCCCCATGCCACGCCTCGAGGAAGGGGCGGTGCCGATGATCGTGTTCTCCGCACTCAATCGCGCGCCCTGAAATCGAGAAGGGGGCCAAGACGATGAAGTCCGGGCTGTTCGCGTCCAAGTTGGCGTTGTGTGCCCTGGTGCTGCTGGGCGCACTGCTGCCCGCGGCGGCCCCGCCTGTGCGCGGGCCCTCGGTTGGAGCAAAGGGCGCGGGCAAGGCCGGGCGCGTGCGCGTGTCGGTGGTCGTGATTCTCGCCAGCGAGCGGGATGGCAAGGTCCACAAGAAACTGATCTGCATCGCCGACGAGGTGAAGAAGATCCACCCGAAGCTCAAGAGCTTCCGACTTCACACGATGAGTTACAAGTCCCTGGCGGTCAACGTCACCGACGACTTCGAGCTCGTCGAGAGCCAGACGACGGCGATCACGGTGCAGCGCAGCGCCGACAAGGCAAACCGGGTCTGCCTCAAGATCGCGCCGCCCCGAATGGGCGAAATCACCTACTCCACGCCCTGCGGCAAGTTCTTGCCCATCATCACGCCGTATCGCACCAAGAAGGGCGAACTGCTCATCCTCGCGGTGAGGGTCGAGCCGTGCAAAGGGAAGTAGCAAGCAGAAGTCGGGAAGCTGGGGCGCTGGCATCTCACGAAACGGCAAGCAAGAAGCGACTTGCCCACTTTCCCCTGACTGCTTCATCCTTCCGAGGGCGGCCCTTCCTCCTCCTCGCTGATCCCGCCCGGCTCCGCCGGCTGCGACAGCCCGTAGAGGGCCAGCTTCTTGCGCACGGTTGCCCGGTTGAGGCCGAGCCAGCGCGCCGCGACCCAGCGGTTGTCCTGCACGCGCCGCATCACCTCGTCGAGCAGGGCCGGCTCGACGCAGCGCAGGAGATCGGCGTAGAGGTCGGCCGGCGCTCCGGCCCCCGCGGCGCGGGCGCGGTCGGCGAACCACTGGCGCACGGCCGCGGCCAGTTGCTCGGCCGGCGACGCGAGGGGGGCGCCGGTGCTGAAGCGCGGGAAGTGCTGGGGGAGCAGCGGGGCGCCGCGCGCCACGATGGCGGCGTGTTCGAGGGCGTTGCGGAGCTCGCGCACGTTGCCGAACCACGGCAGCGACTGGAGGAAGCGCACGGTCTCCGCGGGCAGCGGCAACGATCGCGGCTCGAAGCGGCGCAGGAAGTGTTCGGCCAGCGGCTCGACGTCTTCGGGGCGCTCGCGCAACGGTGGGAGCGCCACCTGAAAGACGTTGAGGCGGAAGAACAGGTCGTGGCGGAAGGCGCCCTCGGCGACCCGGCGCTCGAGGTCCTGGTGCGTGGCCGCGAAGATGCGAATGTCGAGCGGCTGGGGCTGTGTCGCGCCGACGGGCAACACTTCGTTGTTTTCGAGCGCGCGTAGGAGCTTGACCTGGACGGGAAGCGGGACGTCGGCGAGCTCGTCGAGGAAGACCGTGCCCCCGTCGGCCAGGGCCAGCAGGCCGGGACGCGCCTGGGCGGCGCCGGTGAAGGCCCCCTTGACGTGGCCGAAGAGCTCGCTCTCGACCAGGTTGGGGTTGAGGGCGGCGATGTGGACCGGGAGGAACGGCCGATCGCGCCGGGCGCTGTAGCGGTGAACGGCGCGAGCCACCAACTCCTTGCCGGTGCCGCTCTCGCCGGTGATGAGCACGCTGGAATCGCGCGGCGCCACCAGGGCGATGCGTTTGAACACGGCCTGCATGGCGGGGCTGCGGCCGACGATCTCTTCCGGAGGCTCGGTCGGTTGGGCCAGCTCGCCCGGAAGGGCCGGCCGGCGCTGGAGGGCCCGGTGGACCGCGTCGAGGGCCTGGCTGAGGTCGAACGGTTTGGCGAGGTAGTCGAAGGCGCCGGCCTCGACGGCCTTGACCGCCGTGGGGAGGGTGCCGAAGGCGGTCGCGACGATGACGGGGGCGTCGCCGGTCAGCTCGCGCAGGCGGGGCAGGGCGGTCAGGCCGTCCATCCCGGGGAGGCGCACGTCGAGAAAGATGGCGTCGGGGCGCTGCTGGCCGGCGAGAGTGAAGGCCTGTTCGGCGGACGCGGCGACGGCAACGCTGTGGCCCTCGCGCGCGAGGGCGCGCTGAAGGGCCCAGCAGACGGCCTCCTCGTCGTCGATCACCAGGACGTGCTTGGAGCTCGCTTCCCGTTTCATGCAGTCGATGCCCTTGGCGAACCTGTCTCCATCTTACGCCGATCCGCCAGGCAGTTCGATGCGAAAGCACGTTCGCCCGTCGCGCCGGGCCCAGGAGATGCGCCCGCCGTGGGCCTCCGTGACCTGCCGCGCGACGGCGAGCCCCAGCCCGACGCCTTCCGGCTTGCCCGTGACGAACGGCTCGAACAGTCGTTCCGCCAGGTCGGACGGAGGGCCGGGGCCTGTGTCGAAGACCTCGAGAACGAAGGGGGGCCCCTTCTCCAGTCGCACTTCGACCTGCCCCCCCGGGCCGGCGGCCTCCACCGCATTGCCGAGCAAGTTGAGGACGACCTGCCCGAGCTGGCCGGGGTCGCCGGAGAGGACGCAGGCGTCGGGGGGGGGCTGCCAGACGAGCCCGATCCCGGCGTGCCGGCAGCGGGGGCGCAGCAGCTCGACAGCCTCGCCGACGAGGGAAGTGAGGGAGCAGCGCTCGCGGCGCAGGTCGCCGGCCCGGCCGAGGTCGAGGAAGCGCTTGAGGTGGGCCTCGAGCAGCGTGAGCTGGCGCAGGGCGACCTCGAGGGCGCTGGTGTCAGCCTGGGCTGGCGATTCGCGCAGGTGGAGCTGGACGGCGAGGCGAGCGCCGGTCAGGCCGTTGCGCAGCTGGTGGGCGAGCCCGCCGCTCACCTGACCGAGAAGTCGGAGCCTTTCTGTTTGTTGGGCCGTTTTCTGGAACTGTGCGAGTTGTTGGGCCATCTCATTCACGGAGCGCGCCAGGTCGCGCAGTTCGTCGTTTCGTCCGGGGAGCGGCATGGGGCTGAAGTCGCCGCTGGCAATGAGCCGGGTGCGCCGTTCCAGTTCCCGAATGCGCTTCGCGAGGCGCTGGCTCAGTCCGATGGCCAGGGCGAGCGAGGCCAGCGCCAGCGACCCGCCGAGGGCGAGGGGGGGCCAGACCGCCTCCCAGAGCGCATCGCGCCACAGGCTCTCGGGATAGAGGATGTAGAGCGTGTCGCCGGCGTTGAGCCCCTTGTGGAGTCGAATCCCGCTGCAGAGATAGGTTTCGCCGTCTACGTTCAGAGGCGGGCCGAGGTGGAGCTCCCGCCAGTCGTCGCAGACGATGGCCGGGCTCGGAGTCGGGAGCGGATTGCTGGCGAGGGAAGACTGGGGCGGCTTATCTTTGGGGACGAGGAGGTAGTCGGCGCCCGAGAGGGGCTTCATCTGCTGCAAGACGTCCACGGTGAGCGGAAAGCGGCGCTGCTCGGTGAGGAAGTGAGCGACGCTGCGGAGCCGGGCCTCGATCTGGCGGCGCGCCTGCCGGGCGGAAGCAAAGGCGGTCCAGGCGCTGATGCCGACCCCTCCGAGGAGGAGCAGCAGGAGCGGCAACAACAACTGCGAGCGGATGCGCCACCGCATCGGGGGGCCGTCCGAAAGGAGCGAGGGGCGTCTTGCTCAGCGTAACGGGACGGGGCGGGCCCGACAAGGCGACAGAAAGCGCACTCCGCGCGGAAAATGTGCTACTTTTGAATCGCTCGCCCCAGGCAGGCGCCGGCAAGGCCGGCTCGGAGGCTCGCAATGTGGCGGAACGCGGAACAGCGCGCGGCAAGGACGCCAGCGGAGTGGTTTGCGGAAGCCACGCGCTGGTATGCTCAGGAGCATCAGGGGTGCGCGAGTTGTCGCGGGCGCCATTGCGTGTTCCGCTCCGGGGAAAGAACGCGCGTCGAATACTACTGCACCGCCTGCGATTTCTCCGCCTGCCACGACGGCGAATCGGGGCTGTACTTCGCGGACCTTGGAGAGGGAAAGCGCCCGACGGGCGTGCTGCTCGGGGCCGAGGAGCTCTGGGATTTGCGTTCGGCGGCCGGTGTGGAGGCGGAGCAGTGGAGAGGTGCGTAGCGCCGGGGGTTGGAATCGAACCAACGCGGGTGCCTGCTTCAAAGGCAGGTGTGGCGTGCCAGCAGCCACCACCCCGGTCCGAGCAAGAAGTGGGAGTGCGCTCCCGCCGACATTTTTGAGACGCGCTCTTGGGAGGGGAGGTTCGCGCCTCCTTCGGCGACCGGCAGGAAAAAGCATCCCTGTAGAACGGCCCTCCTGAGCCGTTCAGACCGGACGGCTCAGGAGAGCCGCCCTACAGCAAACCAACTCCTGCCGCTCGCCTTATTCACTCCTTGCCAGATGCGTGTTTCTCCAACCGCGCGAACCCTTCTGTCAGGGCGCCCGTACGCGGCAGATGGGGCTGCGCGTCCTGAGTCGCCCGCAGCGCTTCGGCGCGGTTGCCGTCCTTGAGCGCCAACTCGCCGACGCGCAGCAGCCAGCGCAGGCGGCGGTCGCGATCGACCTCCTCGGCGCCGGGCCGACCGAGCAGGTCGCGGACCAGGGGCCCGGCGGCCGACCATTTGCCCGCGTCGAGCTGGGCCTGCACCAGCGCCTCGAACGCGCCGGTGGCGGCCTCGCGCGTCTCGGCGCGCATCTGCCAGCGCGCCGCGACCTGGGCGAGCAGCTGCGCGCGGCGCGCCCCTTGCCGGGCCTCGGCCAGGGTGCGGTCCCAGCGCAACAACAGGGGCAAGCTGCCCGACCGCACGATGATCTCGACGAACGCTCCCCAGGCCTTCTCCTGAACGCGCGCCTCGGTCCCCGACTGGACGGCGCGCCACAACGTCTCGAGCAAGGCAGGCGCTGCGCATTCGCCTAGCACGGTGGCCGCCCTGCTCCGCACGCCAGGGTCGGCGTCGCGGGCGAAGAGGCCCTCGAGTCGCGCCAGGAGGCGCTTGCGCTTTTCGGGGGTCAGGGACTGGCCATCGCCCGCGGCGCGGCCGAGCGCGCCGACGAGGCTGAAGCGAACCGTGACGCTGGGATCGTCGAGCCCGCGAAGCAGCCCGTCGAGCACGCCGGCGTCGGCGACGCGCTCCAGGGCCTGCGCCGCGGCCTGGCGGACGTGCTCGGCCGGGTGGCGCAGCAGGCCCGCCAGCACCGGGCACGCTTCGGGAGCGCCGAGCCCCCCGAGGGCCTCCGCGGCCTCGACGACCACCTCGACGGCCTTGTCTTCGAGGGCCTTCTGCAAGAGCGGAATGACGTCGCGCTGGCGGGCCTTCGATTCCGCATCGCTGCCGTGCGCCTCCAGCGCGAGGGAGCGCGCCGCCGCGGCGCGGACGCTGGGAGGGCCGCTGCGTAGAAGGGCTCGCAACCGCTGGACGACGTTGGGGTCATGGAGGCGGCCCAGGCCGTGGACGGCCGCGTGCTGCACCTCGACGTTCCCATCGTGGCTCAGGCGGAGCAATACCTCGGCGAGCTGGGCCTTGCGCGGGACGTCGGCCGCGGGGAGGAGCTCCAGCGCCCAGACGATGGCCAGGGCGCGGACGGCCGGATCGTCCTGATCGACCAGCCCCCGGATGTGGGCGAAGCGCTCGGCCACGGGGAGGCGATTGTAGAGGAGCTGTTGGAGGCGCAAAACCTGGGAGCGCGCCCGACGGAGGTCGCCTTCGAGGCGGAGGGCCCGGCTGGTCTGGTAGGAGAGGCGCAGCTCGAGCCACTGTTCGGTGGTCAGGTGCTTGTGGCGGTCCCACCAGGCGCGCCAGCGCTCCACGTCGGGCCCGTAGTTCTGGCCCGTCAGGTCGGTCAGCGCGGCGATGGCGATGCGGCGCAGGTCGTCGTTGGGGGTGGCGAGCTTGGCGATGAGGGCGGCGGCGGCCTCCTTGCGCCCGGTGCGGCCGAGCACCCACAGGGCGGTCTGGCGCACGGCGAGGTCGGCGCGGGCGTCGCAGACGATCGTCTGGAGCCGGCCCACGAGGTCGGGCTGGGGGAGCACGGCCAGCGCCTCGGCGATGGCCTGTCGGACGCGCGGGCGGTTGGCCTGGAGCGCGGCGAGGAGCTCGTCGAGGAAGCGGCCGTCGTGGCGCAGGCGGACCGCGGTGGTCAGCGCGAGGAAGACCTCGGTGTCCTCGGGCAAGCGGAGCCCCTGGCGGACGAGCTTTTCGGCGCCGGCATCGTTGCTCTGCACGAGGAGGAGGGCGGCCTGGCTCTGGCCGCGCGGGTCCTGGCGGTCGTGCAAGACTTCGCGGAGGTGCGCCAGATCGACGTCGCTCGCGCAGAGCAGGCCCAGACCGAGCAGGAGGGGCTGAATCGTCTGCATGCGGGGGGCCTCCGGCAAGGGCAATGGGCGGTCAAGAGGGGCAGGTGATAGCGGCTGGCGCGGTTCGCGTCAACCCGGTTCCCACAGGCGCGGGCCGGGCCGACTGGCCTCGCCAAGGTTCCCCTCTCTGGATTATGATGCCGGCGCGGCCCGGTCTCGGGCGCCAAGGCCCCCTTCTTCAGGAGGAACAAAGGAATGTTCCACCGGCTCAACCACCGCGGCCCGCACCTGGCCTTGCTCGCGCTCGTCTGGGCGCTGCTCTGCCTGCCCAACCTCGGCGGCCCCAGCCTGTGGGACATCGACGAGGGCAACAACGCTACCGCCGGGTACGAGATGTACCGGAGCGGCAACCTGGTGCTTCCGACTTTCAACTCCAAGCTCCGCGAAGACAAGCCGGCGCTGCTCTACTGGCTCCAGATCGCGGCCTACCGCACCTTCGGGACTAACGAGTTTTCCGCACGCCTCCCCTCTGCCCTCGCTGCCTTGCTGGCGCTGCTGGCAACCTACGAACTGGGCCGCCAGATGTTCGGCAAGCGCGCTGGGCTCCTGGCGGGGCTGGTGCTGGCCACCGCCGTCGCCTTCAGCGGCGCCGCCCACTTCGCCAACCCCGACGCCTTGCTGACCGCGTTCAACGTGCTGACGCTTCTGGTGTTCTGGCACGACTACCGGCGCAACGCCACGGGTTGGCTGGCGCTGACAGGCGTTACGACCGGCCTCGCCGTCCTTGCCAAGGGCCCCGTGGGCCTGGTGATGCCGACGGCCATCACCCATCTATTTTTGCTCTGGCGCCGGCAATGGCTGAACGTCCTGGACCGCCGGCTCACGTGGGCGTCGCTGCTGTTCGCGATCGTGGCGCTGCCGTGGTACGTCATGGTGACGCTGGAGACGAAGGGGGAGTGGCTGCTGTTGTTCTGGCAGAAGCACCACGCCGCGCGCATGACCACGCCGCTGGAGAACCACGGCGGGCCGCCCTACTACTATCTTCTGGTCCTGATCGGCGGCCTGGCGCCATGGTCGATCTTCTTCGGCGTCGCCGGCTGGCACGCCTGGCGCCATCTGTCCCGGCCCCCGGAGGGCAAGGGGGAGGGCGCGCGCCCCGCCGTTCAGTTTCTCTTGTGCTGGATGGCAGTCTATCTCGTCTTTTTCTCCATCGTGCGGACCAAGTTGCCCAACTACGTCCTGCCGATCTACCCGGCAGTGGCCTTGCTGCTCGGCTTCTTCCTCGACCGCTGGCGGCGCGGCCTGGTGGAGGTGCCGGGGTGGGTGGTCCGCCTGAGCATGGGGTGCCTTGCCGCGCTGGGCGTCAGCGTGTTCGTGGGGCTGTTGGTGGCGGGCGGCGCCATCGAGGCCTCGTTCATGCGCGGCCGTTACCTGCCGGGCGTGGAGGCGTGGGCTGGCCTGGGCTGCGTACTGCTGGTCGGCGCGGGCGTGGGGTGGTGGTGTGCCTGGCGTGGCCGCCGGGGAGGCGTGATCGCGGCGGTGGCGGTCGCCGGCGTGCTGTTCACGGGGGCACTGGGCGCGCTGGTCGTGGAGGTGGTGGACCGCTACAAGGCGCCGCGGCCGCTGGCGCAGGCGCTGCCGGCCGATCAACTCTATCGGGACGTGCGCATCGGCGCTTACGCGTGGTTTCGGCCAAGCGTGGTGTTCTACTGCCAGCGCGAGGTGACGAAGCTCGCGGAAGAGCGGGAGGCGCTGGAGATGCTGGAAGGGCCGTTGCCGGCCTACCTGTTCATGCCGGCAAGCACGTGGCTGGCGCTGGAGGGCAAGGTAGGCGGGCGCGGGCGCGAGGTGGCGCGACATCGCGATTTGTATTCGGGGTGCGAGATTGTGCTGGTGAGCAACGAGTGAGGCGCCTCCCCTTGCGCGCTTCGGGCCTGGTATCATGGACTGGGTGTCAAGGGAACGGGCTCGTTGAGGAGGAGCATCGCATGAGTGCTGTCATCGAGGCCCCGCGGGAACTGATCGAAGGGCTGGGAGCGTTGCGGTTTCCCCCGAAGACGGACGCGCTGCTTCAGAGCCTGATGGACCGCAACACCGAAGGCGCGTTGAACGAGCCCGAGCGCGAGGAACTGGAAGCGCTCGTTGAGTTGAGCGAGAGGATGGCCTTGCTGCGGGCCCAGGCCCTGCGCTTGCTTGGGCGGTTGCCAGCATGACTTCCTGGGCGGAGACTGTCCGCTTCGTCGAACGGCGTGCCCGGGAGCGCTGCGAGTACTGTTGCATGCACCAGGCACTTCAGGGGGCGACGTTTCACGTCGAGCATGTCGTCCCACTCTCTTGTAGCGGCCCCTCGGTGCCAGACAACCTGGCGTGGGCTTGTCCCGGCTGCAACTTGAAGAAATCGAATCGTCAGACCGCTGCCGATCCGACCACGGGAGCGAGCGTTTCCCTCTTCAACCCCCGGACCGATGCGTGGGACGATCACTTCGGCTGGCAAGGCTACCTCATGGTGGGGCTCACTCCGGTGGGGCGGGCACTGGTGGAGGCCTTTGATCTCAATCGCGACCGGCGCGTCCTGATCCGACAAGCAGAAGAGCTCTTCGGCTTCTTCCCTCCTTGATCGATTCGCTTCCTCACGCTCCTTGGCTCCCCAGCCGAAACCGCTCCCGCAATTCCTCGAACTGCGCCACGCGCTGCGCCGTCGGCTTGCCCGCGAAGTTGACAAACACCTTCAGCGCCGAGCCCCCTTCGGTGTCGAAGAACTGCACCGACAGCGTTCGCCCCCCATCCACGTGACTGGGCTTCTCGACCGCGAAGGCGCTGCCCAGCTTCTCCCAACGCACGTGCATGTCGAGCGACGCGCTCTGCACGTTGAAGAACTCGCCCCAGGTGCTGAACCCGCCGAACTCGCCGACCGTCTCGCACGTCACGCTGGCGTTCGACACGATGACGTGGACCTTGCCCACCCCCTCGAAGGCGTGGAAGAGCTCCTCCCAGCGCCGCACGTCGAGCTCCACGCTCCGCCCGCCTGGCATGGCGCGGATCACCTCCGCCTCGGGGACGCCGAGGTGCCGGGCGAGCTGTAGCGTCATCTGCGACGGGCTTTCGGCGAGGGCGGCGTCGATGCGGGCGCGCTGCTCGGGCGTGATGAGGGAGGGGCGGGCGTTGTCGCTCATGGTCGTCTCCGCGGTGGGGGCGTTGCCTTGGGTGGCCGGGCGATGGTATGGTGGCGGGCGATGGCCACGGACGCAAGGGAGGATTGGCGATGACCCCGACGGCGACGCTCCTGACGGCCGACGAGTATTTGCGCTCGCCGGAGAACGGCCGGCCGACCGAACTTGTGCGAGGAAGGGTGGTCCCGATGAATCTGCCTGCGCCGCGCCACGGCCAGATATGCCTCAAGGTCGGTCGCCTGCTCGGGAACTTCGCCGAAGACAACAAGCTCGGCCACGTCGTCAGCAACGACTCCGGCATCCTGACCCAACACGACCCAGACACCGTGCGCGGGGCCGACATCGCCTACTACAGTTATGCGCGCGTGCCACCAGGCCCGTTTCCCAGGGGCTATCTCACCGTGTTGCCCGAGCTCGTCTTCGAGGTTCGCTCCGCGACGGACCGCTGGAACAACGTGATCGCCAAGGTGGCCGAGTACCTCCAGGCCGGCGTCACCGTGGTGTGCGTCCTCGATGAGCAGACTTGCAGCGCTCAGCTCTTCTACGCCGACGAACTGCCCCGCACCCTGAGCGAGCGCGACGAACTCACGTTCCCCGACCTCCTCCCGGGCTTCCGCGTGGCGGTCGGGCGCTTCTTCGAGTAAGGCGACCGGCGGGAAAAAGCCTATTTGTAGGACGGCTCTCCCGAGCCGTCCTACAGCAAACCAACTCCTGCCGCTCGCCTTACGAACCGCCGCTACGGCCGAGGCCGAGCCGGCCGAGTCGCCGCGACCGGCTTTCCCAGGTGCTGGACAAAGAACCTCGCAAACTTCGCGTAAAGCCGCTGCGTCACCACCGGGTCGGGCACCATGTGCGTCAGGCCCGACAGCGGCAGCACCTCGAAGTCCTTCCCCTCGCGGAACAGCGAGTCCGCCAGCTTCAGCGTGTGGCGGAAGTAGACGTTGTCGTCCGCCGTCCCATGGACCAGCAGCAGCGGCCGCTCGAGGTCCTTCGCGTAGGTGAGCAGCGATGCCTCCTTGTAGGCGGCCGCGTCCTTGTCGGGGAGGCCCAGGTAGCGCTCGGTGTAGTGGGTGTCGTAATCGAGCCAATCGACGACCGGCGCCCCCGCGATGCCGGCCTTGAAGACGTCGGGCCGGCGCAACACGGTCAGCCCCGACACGTAGCCGCCGAACGACCAGCCGTAGATGCCGACGCGCTCCAGGTCCATCTCGGGGAAGCGCTCGCCCAGCGCCTTGAGCCCTGCCACCTGATCGTCGAGAGGGACGCTGCCGAACTTCTTGCTGAGGGCCCGCTCCCACTCCCGGCCTCGGCCCGGCGTGCCCCGGTTGTCGATCGAAACGACGATAAAGCCCTGGTCGGCCAGCCACTGGGGGATGAGTCGCCCGCCCATCGACGCCAGCACCACCTGATGACCAGGCCCTCCGTAGACGTAGACCAGCACCGGGTAGCGCTTGCTGGCGTCGAAGTCGCGCGGCCGGACCACCGCCACGTGGAAGCCGGCGCCCGAGCCCACCTTGAGCAGTTCCTGCCGGGAGACGAAGGGCGGATTCTCCGCCACGGAGGGGAGCTCCCCGATGCGGGCGCCGTCGGCCTTGTGGACCGTGCTGCGCGGCATGGCCCCGAGCAGGCTGGCCTGGTGGACGTAGGCGCTGTGGTTCTTGGCGAAGACGGCGCCGTGCAGCCCCGGCTCCTTGCTGAGCGCCACCGGCTTGCCCCCCTCGACGGAGCGCCGGTAGAGGTGCGCCTGCGTCGGGTTGGGGCTGGCGCGGTAGACCACCTGCCCGGTCTTCGGATCGAGGTCTACCAGCCCCAGGTAGCCCTCGGAGGCGGGCACCAACACCTTTTTCAGAGCGCCGCTCTTGTCGCGATGCTCGAGTTGCGGCCCGTCGCCGCCCTCGCCGGTCCACAGGAAACTGCCGTCCGCCAGCCAGCGCGGTTTGTCGTGGTTGAGGTTCAGCCAGGCGGGGTCGCGCTCGGTCAGGAGAGGCGTTGTCTTCCCTGTCACCGGGTCGGCCCGCAGGAGCACCAGCTCCGTCTGGAGGCGGTTTTGCACCGCCAGCGTCAGCCCGCCCACCTTGTCCCAGTGGACGTTGGCCAGGTACTCGTACTTCTTGCGGTCCCAGGCGACCCACACCGTCTTGCCTCCCGCGGCTGGCACGATGCCGAGGCGCACCTTGACGTTCGCCTTTCCCGGGCGCGGGTAGTAGCTCGGGTGCGGGGACTGGTTGGGGCTCATCGGGTCGGCGACGTACCAGACCTCGACGCCGCCGGCGTCCGACTCCTGATAGGCAATGAACTTCGAGTCGGGCGACCACCAGTAGCCGGTGAAGCGGCCCATTTCTTCCTGGGCGACGAACTCGGCGAGGCCGTGCGTCTTCTTCTTCGTACCGCCCGCGGTGACGCGCGTCTCCTTGTGCGTCGCGAGGTCGAGTCGGTAGACGTCGCGATCGAGGACGTAGGCGATGCTCTTGCCGTCGGGCGAGAACTTGGGATCGACGAGCGTGCCCTTGCTCGTTTTGAGCTCCGCGATGGCGCCACCGGCGCGCTTCGCCGCGTAGAGCGTCCCGGACAGGCTAACGATGATCAGGCCCCCGTCGGGGGAGAGGTGGAAGTTGGTGAAGCCGCCGACGCTGACGCGCTGCCGTTCGCGCCGGGCCTTTTCTTCAGGGGTAAGGTGCTCCTCGGCCCCCTTGAGGACCATCGCGGGGGTGAGCAGCTCGCGCGTCTTGCCGGTGGTCACGTCGAATTCGTAGAGGCTTGCCCTGGCAACGCGAGCCTGGGCGCGCAGGAACAGTACGGCCTTGCCGTCGGGCGTGAATTTGGGCCGCACGGGCCGGCCGAGCATGAAGCCGCGCGTCAGGGCGTGCTGGCGCAGGTAGGTGGTGTCCAACGGCTTGTCCTTGAGAGGTGGGGCGCCCAGGCCGAGGGGGCTGGCGGCGAGGAGGGCGCTGGACAGGAGCGCGAGAGAGGTGCGCATGGGAGCGGCTCACAAGAGGGCAGGGCGAGGCCGGCTCCGGGCAGGGTATGGAAGGCAGGAGCGGGGAGCAAGGCTCGGCCGCCTACGTGCCTTGCGCCGGCAGCGGGAGGTGCAGCACGTTCCCCTCCGCCGTCAACCGCTCCAGGAGCTCCGTCGCGCCAAACAACTCGTGCGCCACCATTGCCCCGCGCTCCTTCCGCCCGCCCGACGCCAGAGCGTGGGCGACCAGCGCGCACGGCAGGGCCGCCATGCGCTGCCCGCCTTCGGGCGCCACCAGCGCCGCTCGCCTCACCAGCCCTCCCGGATAGAACAGCTCCGTCATGATGGCCCCGCCCGAGCAGCCGAACCGGCCAAGGCGCTTCCCCAGCCAGCCGAGACACCGCGCCGTGCGCGCCCCGTAACCGGGCCCCAGCCATGCCAGCAGGGCGAAGCCGTAGGTGGCCAGGCGCAGCTCGCAGCCGACCTTGACCGACACCGCTCGCGCGCCGACCCAGGATGGGAGCAGATCGTAATCGGGAGATTCAAAGTTGAAGACGGAGCGCCGCCCGAACGGGTGGGGCAGCGGCACGACTTCCCGGTCGCGGAAGCCCCGGAGCATGCCCTGCGGCGCGGGGAGCGCCCGGCCCAGCCCCGCCACCAGGGAGCACACCGCCGCCGCGCCCTTCGGGTTCCTGTTGCCGATGAACAGCGTGACGCGGGCGCGTTCGGGCGGGGCCGCCATGCCCTCCTGGAGGCGCACGGCCAGCGCCCCCGAAATGCCCGGCAGGCTCGAGCAGCCGTAGACCGCTGCCAGGGCGTGCGCTGCGAAGCGCTCGCCGTGCTCGCGCACCAGGGCAGCGTAGGCGCGATCGTCGGCGACGTCGGCGTAGTGGCAATTGAGGCGCACGCATGCGCGGAGGAGGGCATCGTCGAGCGCCCCGAAAGGGCCGGCGCAGTTGACGGCGACCAGGCTGCCCTGGAGGGCGGCGCAGCACGATCCCATGTCGGCGACGTCGGCGGCGCAGGCGCGGTGCAACGGCCCCAACTCGCGGGCCAGCGCCTCGGCGCGAGAGAGGTCGCGGCCGGCGATCACGGTCGGCGTCCCCAGGCGGGCCAGCTCGCGGGCCACCAGGGAGCCGAACGTGCCGTACCCGCCGAAGACCACTGCGCGCGTCACACGCCCTCCCCTCAGGTGACAAGGTGACAAGGTGACAAGGTGACAAGGTGAGGGGGTGACAGGGTGAATGTCGTGCGACCGCTCCCTGAAACAACGAAGCCACCTGACTTCGGCTGGCCTCCCTCACCTTGTCACCCCGTCACCTCCTCACCTTGTCACCCCCTCACCCTGTCACGATACCGCCCGCCCCATCATCACCCACGCCGTCGGGGCCATGACGAGGCCCATCCCGCACAACGTCAGGGGGCTGAACCCGGGACCGCCCAGGGCCACGTCGAGGCCCATCGCGAAGACGATCTGCGTCAGGCAGACCACCGACACCTTCGCGGGCGGGCCCGCGGAGAAGGCCAGCGTGAGGAACAACTGGCCAACGGTCGCCGTCACGCCGACCCCGAGCAGCAACGCGAGGGTCGGGCCTTCCCCTAGCTGTTCGAGGGGCGGCGGGGGGCCGACGAAGCACGCGGCGAGGGCGAACAGTAAGGCGACGCCCGAGAAATGCGCGACGATGGCCCGGGCATCGATGCCCTGGAGCCGATGCAGCCCAAGCATGGCGATGGCCGACGTGAGTGCGGCGATCAGCGCGAGCGGGATGGCGAGGTTGCCGTGCTCGAAGTGGGGCTGCTGGATCAGGACGACGCCGGCGAGGCCGCAGGCCGCGGCGGGCCAGACGGCGAGCGGAGGGCGCTCGCGGAAGAGCGGCCACGACAAAAGCGCCACCCAGATGGGGAAGGTGTTGGTCAGCGTGAGCACCTCGGAGCTGCGCAGGCGGCTGAAGGCGTAGAAGGTGCAAACCATGCTGACGCTGCCGGCCAGGCTCCGCACCCACAGGATGCGCGGCCGCCAGAAGACGAGGCGGGCCCCGGCTCGCTGGGCGAGGAGGGTGGCGAAAAGAAGGGCGAGGGAGCAGCGGGCCAGGGCGATCAACCGCCAGTCGCAGGCGCGGTCGCGGCTGAGGTGGCTGGCGAGCTCGCTCATCCAGGCGAAGCAGAAACAGCCGCACAGCATCCAGACGTAGGGCAACAGCGCTCGGTTCGCCAAGGCAAGCCCCTCGTTCCATGGAGACAGTCGGTCCTATCGTTATGGTAGAACGCGGCGAGGGCCGTGGCGAGCGCTACCCCCTTGCCGGCGCGGGCTCGACCTGTCATCCTGGGAGGACGAATCGACCTCCGGGGGGCCCGGACGTTGCAGGAGCGAGCGATGACCAAGAAGAACGGCAAGGCACACGCGGACAACTGGCTGGAGCAAGCGTATCCGGAGATGCACTATCTGTTGCTGGCGCTGGAGGGCGAAGCCCCCGCGCTCGATTGGCTCAAGGAGAACAGCGCCGGCGTCAGCGTGCTGGCGCGAGCGATGACCGGTCGCAAGAAGGCCCTGGCCACGCTGCACGCCGACGAACCGGCCGAGCTCGGCGACCTGTTCGAGCTGATCGACAACGACGACCTGACCACCTGGCTGGCCGAGCGCCAGCCGGAGCTCTACACGATGTTCGAGGCGATCAAGGGCGATTCGAGCGCCACGCACAAGCTCAAGCGCTCCCGGCCGGCGCGCGCCAAGCTCGCCCTCGTCCTGCGCGCCCTCCACGAGGCCTATCTGCACAAGATGCGCGACGGCAACGGCGAGGCCCTCGAAGGGGGCGTCGCCGCGGACATGGGCTGCCTGGTCGGGGAAATGCACCTGGCGCAGGAGGACTACGAGAAGGCCGTCGAGGCGTTCACGCGCGCCCTCGAGACGCAGTCGGCCGCCGACCTCTACGAAGGGCGGGCCAAGGGCTACCGAGGGCTTGCCGAGAACGACGAGCGCAAGGCGATGGAGTTGCGGCGCGAAGCCTGAGAGGTAGCGCCGCCGTTATCCCCGCACGGGCGGGCCGGGCGGCGGCTGGCGGAGCGGGGGGAAGGGCCCGCTGCCGGGCATCAGTTCGAGGTTGTCGGGCAGGATGACCGAGCCCTCGTCTTGCTGCTCGCGCAACGGCAGCGCGGCGGGGGGCGCAGGGGGAGGAGGCGCCTTGACCGGCCTGGCGAGCCGCTCCGGCTCGGCCAGCGCCACCGGCTCGTCGCACGATTCGAGGAGGTCGTCGGCGACGTCGTGCAAGGGCGGTTTCATGGGCTTGTGCGCCGGCTTGCCCGCGTGGGGGGCCTGGATGGCGGGGGCGGCATCGCTATCCCAGGAGACCTCGTAGCGGTGGCTGCCGATGGTCAGCTCGTCGCCGGGATCGAGCCGGCCTTCGGTGACCCGCACGCCGTTGATGCGGATGCCGTTGGTGCTGTCGAGATCGCGAACGACGAGGTAGTCGTTGACCTGGGCAATGCAGCAGTGGCGGCGCGACACCTTGCGCGAATCGATCTGGACGTCGCACTCGGGATGGCGACCGAGCAGCAGGATCGGCTTGTCCAGCAGGATGCTGGGGCCGTCGTTCAGGGCGACGAGTTGCGCTGGCATGAGGCACCCGATCAGGTCGCGACTGCCGGGACAGGCCACTTCCTCGGAAGTATACCACGCTGGACGGGAAGGGAGAACGTGGAAGTTGGGAATTCTGCGCTCCCGGCGAGCCGCAAGACTTGGTTTGCTGGAGGACGGCCCCCGCGGCGCCGCCACCCAGGTCCGCCCCAGCCGGGCGGGCCCCCAACAACAACAAGGCAGATTCATGCG
>JBBSEZ010000134.1:0-21686 GCA_038239195.1 Gemmatales bacterium | reverse complement strand
TCGCAAGCGGCGGAGGTTCCTCGCCATCGAGCCGGCGGCGGCCGAGCAGAGCTCGTCGGCGCCGGGCCCACTCAGGAACGAGAGGCTCGACATGGCGGGCAGGCGAAACGCCTCGGCCAGGGCGCGTGCCCCCGAGGCGGTCACTTGGTGCCCGATGAGGCCCAGGTGAACCAGCCCCGCCAGGACCGGCGAATTGACCAACGGCGGCAGGTCGGCCTCGTAAGCCGAGACGAGGTCCAGGCTGACCAAACTCGGCGAGGAGGGGCGCGCCAGCAGCCCCTTCGCGCCGGCCTGCTCGACGGGGCAATTGGGCCCGTAGAGGGCCGTCCGGAGGCCGCGCACGTTGATCGCCTCGCTCGCGATGAGGACGAGTTCGGGGGCGTGCTCGAACGTGAGGTGCTCGAGCAGGCCGCGGCGGAAGTTGCTCGTCTCGGCCCACCGGATGCGGTCTTGGCGAGGCAGCCCGGCGGTCCAGGCGGCGACGTTGGCCTCGAACAAGGCGGTGGCTCGCTCGGCGAGCAGGCGACGGGCCAGGGGGTGTTCGGGCAGGCGCTCGAGCTCGCACTGCAAGCGAATGAACTGGGCGCGGTCGTCGAGCCCCCGCTCTTCCAGCCAGTCGGCGAGGGCGAGCCGGTGGTCATCCTCCAGGGGCTCCTCGGCGGCGGCCCGCAGGAAGGGCTCGCACCCCGGAACCTCCCGGAACCAGGGCTCGATTGGCAAGGTCTCGGGGACGGGCAGGCGATGGGGCGCGGGGCGCCGGGCTCGGGGCGCAGTGGGGAGGGCCGGGGCTGGGAGCGGCTCGTTGAGGCAAGCCAGGAAGCGGAGCGCGACGTCCTCGCAAAGGCGGACCAAGCTCTCCGCCAACGGCCCCCAACCGAGGGGGGCCAGCCATTCCGGGAGCAGGGCCCCGGCCTCGTAGGCGTCGCGGAACAGGGCGGAGGCGTGCAGGGCCTCGGCAGGGCGCCGAAGCACCGAGGTCTCCCGGGCCCACTCGAACAGCGGAGCACCTCTCGGGTGGTCGAGCACGCGCAGCAAGGCGCCCAGCAGGGCGAGCGAGGCGGCGTGGTCGCGGCCGCGAAACGTGCGGAGGAAGTCAAAGCGTTGGCCCGCGACGTGCAGAGGGGAGGCCCAGAACGGCCCCGCCGGCCAGGCCAGCCCGGCCGACAGGGCTACTCGCTCCAGGTGCGCCCGGACGGCCCCGCCCCGTCCGGGGCCCCCCACCAGGGCCCGCCAACCCGGCTCACAGGCCGCCAGAGCGATGCGCAACTGCTCCAGGGAATTCGGGCCCGCAGCCCCCTTCTCCTCCAGCCACGGGCCGAAAGCGGACCGGGCCTCCTCGCGGGCGGCCCGGAGCGCCGAAGCGCGAAGCGGGACGGTCCCGCTCAGCCGGAACAGGCGGGCGTGCAGGACGGCGCAATCGGGCGAGCCGTCGGACAGGTCCAGCCCGTCGGCGAAGGAGCGCCACTCCGCCCAGGCCTGGCGCAACGCGGTGGTGCTCATGAAACTGTGGCCCTCCAGGGGCCTGGGCCAGCGGGCGTCGATCGCATCGCCCGTGGTGCGCCAAACGTCATCCGGCACAAGCCCGCTCGAGCTCCTCGACGTCGATCTTCTTCATTCGCAGCAGGGCCGTCATGGCCCTCTCCGCGCCTTTGCTCCCCGGGTCACGCAGCATCTCGGCCATGCCGCGCGGGACGATTTGCCACGAGACGCCGAACTTGTCCTTGAGCCAGCCGCACTGCTGGGCCTTTGGGTCTCCGCCCTCGGACAGCTTCGCCCAGAAGTAATCGATCTCGTTCTGACCGTCGCACGCGACCTGGAAAGAGATCGCCTCGTTGAACTTGAACAAGGGGCCGCCGTTCAGGGCAGTGAAGGGTTGTCCGTCGAGCACGAATTCCACGGTCATCACCGACCCGGTTGGCCGGTTGTGGATCTCGCGCCCGGCCGCGCCGTAGCGCGTCAGGGCGACAACCTTGGAGTTTGGGAAAATGGAGGTGTAGAGCTTGGCTGCTTCTTCCGCCTGGTCGTCGAACCACAAGCACGGCGCGATCTTTGGTGCGATTTGCATGACGTGTCTCCTTCATCTCCTGTGAAACAGGCGACTCGACGATTCCGGCTCGCGCCGTGTTATTTATCTGTCAGTGATGAACTTGCGGGAGATCGTAGCCGCGACGAAGAGACCGGGCAAGGTCGGTAGCGAGGGAAGTGAAAACCGCACAACGCAAGGGGACGGGTAGCCCCGAGGCTGCTCAGCCCCTACGGCGAGGGACGACGTGCTTTCGCACGCGGGGGCCAGCCCGCTCGCCTGCCTCGGCGTGACGGCCCTCGGGGCCTATAATCAACCGGTAGCAGCGCACCCGGGCCTCCTGGAACATCATTGGAAGGATCGACGTGGGACCGCGGCGCAGGCGCGAGCCCCACGGGCGGGCGCCAACGCACGGGCGTTGATGGGCCCACGTTTTCTGGAGGTCGTCATGCCCATCCATCGGTGTCCGAATTGCTCGATCCCTTACGTGGACGTTGAAATCGAGCAGGGCGTCTGCCCGGGCTGCAAAGCCCCACTCGGGCCGCCCCCCGACGTTCCGATGCCCGCACAGACCGCCGCCCCCGCCCCGCGCCGCGCCGCCCCCTTTCTGCTGGGTGTGTTCGTCGGTTGCCTGATCGGCCCGGCCGCCCTGTGGGCGGCGTTGCGGCTGGGCGCGCCCCTCCCTGGCGGCGAGACCGAACAAACGGCGGCGCTTCCAGACGTGCGGGCCCAGGAAACGGAGGCCGGCAACCAGCCGCGCGGGCCCGAGGCCGGTCGTCACGCGCCCGAGCCCGCTCACGCCGAAACCGTGAAGGCACTCGACGCGGCGAACCGGCAGGCGACGGCCGCGTTGAAGCAGCAGGACGACGCGGAGCAGCGGCTTCGCGACGCCCTCGCCCGCCTCGCCGAGGAGCGGGGGCGCCGGACGTCGCTCGAAAAGGCCCTCGCCGAGGAGAAGAAGCCCAGGCTGGCGCCCACGCTCTCGTTCGTCCGCGACTGGCAACTCCTGGGCCCTTTCGCCAGCACCGTCGGCCAGGGCCACGACACCGTCTACCCCCCGGAGCGCGAGCCCGTCCAGCTACAGAAGGCCTACGACGGGTTTGGCGGCCCGGTGAAGTGGCGGCCCTACCGCAGCCCCGAGGACAAAATCGACCTGGCCGCCTTCTTCAAGTACCGGGGCGCCGGCGCTGCCTACGCCGTTAGCTGGGCCCACTCGGACGGGGACCAGGCCGTGGCCCTCGGCGTCGGCAGCGACGACGGCGTCCGCCTCTGGGTCAACGGGGAAAAGGTCCACGACGTCAAGGGCGGGCGGCAGGCCAGGCCCGGGCAGGACGTCGTGAAGGCGCGCTTGAAGAAGGGGTGGAACGAAATCCGGGCCAAGGTGGACAACATCACGGGCACCTGGGAACTGTACCTGGAGCTCCGCACCGCGGACGGACGGCCGCTCAAGGTTTTCTCCACCAGCTCGCCGCCCCCCGCGGCGGCCGGATGAACGATGCAGGCGCGGGCCCGGTAGAGCAGCCTCGTTGCGACCCCTCCCCCCAACGACCAGCCCCGACACCCATGAACCTCATCGTCGAATCCTCCTCGGATGCCCTGGCCCGCGCGGTCGCCGCCGAGCTCGCCGCGTTCGGGCCCGTCGCGGTCCGGGCCGGCTCGCCTACCGCAGTGGAGTTGCTCCACCGCCCCGGCATCGACCTCGACGCGCTACAGGCCGTGCTGCGGCCGCTCCAGCCCGTCGCCCGCGCCGTGGCCGACCTGGAAGCCGACGCGATCCTGCGCCTGGGCGACGCTCAGCCGCTGTCGGCGTGGGGCGTCCGCATCGAGTGCGACTCGGACAACTTCGCGGGCCGGGTGCGCTCCGCCTGCGACGAGGTCGGGATCGGCCGGCTGGGCGAGTCGTTCGCGCTGCCCGACGACGACGTGCTGGCGCACTCGGGGGCCAGCCCGTTCGCCCGGCGCGTCCTGCTCTGGCTCCTCGCCCGTCTCGGCATGACGGCCAGGGAGCACAAGCAGTCCGGCAAGGCCAGCAACATCTGCCTGTCGCTGCGCGATCCGGCCGGCGCGGGTGTCTCGCTCGCCCAGCGCTTCCCGGTGCGGGTGCGCGGCGACGACGCCGGGCAGGTCGAGCGCTTCCGGCTGTGGTTGCAGCAGGCCGGGTTCTGCCCCGAGGTCGGCGAGCCGCTCGCGGAGGCCGAGGCGGTCGCCGTCGCGTTTACCCTCGCGCCCGGGCCGTTCGGGGCCAGCCGCGCCCCGGGCCAGGTCGAGCAGTTGACCGAGCTCCTCCGCGACCTGATCGACGACGCTCGCCTCGACACCTCGCGCTACCCGCTGCGCGTCCTGCCCGACTCCGAGGGCCCCTTCGCGGAAGTCCTGTTGCCCTTCAAGGCGTGTCGCAGCGGCCGCAAGCCGGCCTACAGCGGCGCGTTCCCGGAACGGTTCGCGATCCGCATCCGGAGCGACGACGTCTCGCGGGCCGAGGCGCTGCGGGCCCAGCTCGTCGAAGCGGGCTTCACCCACACCGGCATCGAGGAAGTGACGTCGAAGGAACTGGACCAGGGGTTCGCGGTCCGGTGGGGGGCGGCTGGCCGCGAACCGAGCATCGCGGGACAGCTCCGAATCTACGTCGGGACGGCGATGGCCGAGCAAGGCGCGGGGCCGCCGTTCGAGCTGGTCGCCGTGGACCACGCGGGCCCTGACTCGACCGAGGTGATCGTGGACTTCCCGATGGTCGGCGTGGACGACGGTTCGCTCCTGGTCCGGCTCAGCAACCCGGCCCCCTACGCCATCGTGCTCCGCAGTCCCGACCCGAGCGACTGGGAAGACGTGCTGGCCGCGTGGCGGGCGTGGGGCTTCCGCGAATGCACCGCCGACAAGGCCGAGGTGCCGGGCCCTCGGATGGAGTACGATGGCGTCCCGGCCGTGTTGCGCGAGCGCGTGCGGGCGCTGATCGCGGATTGCAGCGGGCTGAGCGTGACGCCGATCCAGCGGCCGACCGACGGCGAGCCGACCATCTGGGTGGACCTGCCGCGCCGGCCCGAGGGGGCGCGGCGGGCGACGCCGGCGATGGCGACGCCCGGGGCGTTCGACCTGGGGTCGTGGTTCGTGGCCGGGTTGGAGCCGACGCGCGACCGCTTCGGCGCGTTCGTGGAGGTCACGGCCGACCGCGCGAGGGTCGCGAACGTCTGGCTGCCGCGCCGGGCCGCGTCCGACGAGCCCTTCGTCCCCGACCCGGCGGGGTTCGCCCACTTCTGTCTGGACGCCCGGACCGCCGAGACGCTGGCCCACTTGGCCGCCGCCGCGGCCCTGCGCGAGCCGTGCCTGATGGAGGGCGAGACGAGCACGTCGAAGACCAGCACGGTCCTCTATCTCGCGGCCCTGTTGCGTCAGCCCGTCGTCCGCATCAACCTGAACGGTCAGACGGACACCGGCGAACTCGTGGGCCGCTACGTCCCCCACGCCCACGATGAACACGCCCCAGGCCCGCCTGCCGCAACCGCCGGGCTTGCCCACTCCCAGTCGCAATGGCGCTGGCAGGACGGCCCCGTGGTGATGGCGTTGAAGCGCGGGTGGTGGGTGCTCCTCGACGAGGTGAACCTCGCGGAGCCACAGATCCTCGAGCGGTTGAACTCGGTGCTGGAGCGCGACCCGATGCTGGTGCTGACCGAACACGACCACTCGGCGTTCGGCCCGGGCGGCCGGCCGGTCCACGCCGACTTCCGGGTGTTCGCGACGATGAACCCGGCCGAGTACTCGGGCCGCTCGGTCCTCAGCCCGGCGTACCGAGACCGCTGGCGGGCGCACCGCTTCATCCCGCGCCCCGGCGAGGTCGAGTATCGGGCAATGCTCGACTTCCTCGTCTTCGGCCGACAGCCCGAGGTGACGGTGATGGGCCGAACGTACCCCGGCTCGCAGCATCCCGCCCCGCTCGCGGCGTTGGCCTCGTGGCCCGCGATCCATGCGCTGCTCCCGGCGCTGGCGAGCTTCCACGTGGCGCTCGAGAGCGCGAGCGGCCACGGCGAGGACACGGCCAAGCTCGGGGCGCGGCGCAAGGAGCGGTACGTCTTCACGCGGCGCGGGCTGCTGAGTTTCGTGGAGTATCTGGCGAGCCCGTTCGGCCTGGGGGACGGCGCCCCCTCCCGGAGGGCGGTGCGCGAGGCGCTGTTGCGCTACTACCTCGGCCGCGTCTCCTCGCCGGCGGACCAGCGGACGATCGTGCAACTGTTGGAGGCCGCGGGGCTGGGGTGAGCCGCACGACGGTGCCATTCGCTCGCAGATCGTTCAAGTCGTCCTTGGACAGGGGGCTCAATGACCGCCGACCCAGCCGAACTGCACGCCCTGCTCGCGCACTGTGCCGAGACGCCTGACGACGCGCCCCGGCTCGTGCTCGCGGATTGGCTTGCGGATCACGGCGACTTTCGCGGCGAGCTCGTGCGGGCCGCCGTCGCGTTCGATCGCACGCCGCCCTACGACGTCGCGCGCTTCCAGCTCGGCGAGCGGCTGCGGGCCCTGCTCGAAGCGCCGGCGTTCAAAAAGTGGCTGCCGGCAAGCCCCGCGTTCAAGTGGGGTTGGCGTCGAGGGCTGCTCACGCTCGTGGCGGACACGAGGCTGTTGCAGGCCGAGGACACCAGCGAAGTCGCCGGCTGGCTCGCATCCGACTGGATCGAGCGGGTTGAGTTCGGCTGGACAAGTTCGAGGGCTCACTGGGAGGACACCTTCGGCCTCGTCCGCAACACGCGCGAATTGGATTTCGACACCGACAACTACGCGGCCGACGTCCTCGCGCGCCTGCGCGAGTGGCCGCACCTGCGCGGGTTGGGCCTGAAATACTTGATGAAACCGTGGGCCGACCTGGCGGCCCTCCCACACCTGAGGGCGTTGACGCTCCACCCCGACTGGACGATGATGCCCGAGCTCCACAAGGCAATTCTGCCCAACCTCGAAGTGCTGAATCTGGACAAGGAATGGAACGACGACCTGCCCCACTGGGCCACGTGTTTCCCGAAGTTGCGGTCGCTGACGTTGACCCACTATAACGGCTACCCCGACGAGCAGTGCGAGCGGTTCGCCGAGTGTTCTCAGCTCCGGCACCTCGGCTTCCATCAAAAATATGAGCCTTTCACGCGCGTCGGCCTGAAGGCATTCGCGAAGCTGAAGGAGCTCCGCTCGCTCACCCTCGGGCGGATGCCCCGCGGGACGATTGCCGGCCTCGCGAAGCTGTCGAAGCTCGAACGCCTGGCCGTCGGCGGGGAGCCCAAATTCCTACGCGGCCTGGAGAGTTTGACGCAGCTGCGCTGGCTGTCGCTGGGCGTGGACACCCTGACCAGGGGCATGGCGGCGCAGGTGATCGGGCTGCCTCATCTCGCCCGGCTGGATCTTTACCTCAGTGGGTTCGAGGCCGGCGCGATCGCCGCGCTGGCAAAAGCGCCGGCGTTGCTAGCCCTTACCGTGACCACCCCCGACGATCAAAACCAGGTGGCGGAGTTGGTCCGGCTCGAGCAACTGCGACGTCTTTGGGTCGAGCATGGGGACCTGGCACAGCCAGAACTGCTCTCGCTCCGGACGGCGTTGCCGGCCTGCCGAATTGTCCACGGCTCGCCGGACACGGAGGAAGGCGATTATGATTGGAGTTGATGAGACACGAGGGGCCGCAGGACTGGGGTGATCCGCATGACGCCGACCCAAGACACCGCCGATCTGTCCGCCCTGGCCGCCGGCCTGTGCCAGGACGCGGGCATCGGCGTCGAGCTCGGCCCGCGCTGGGCCTGGGACGCGGCCCGGCGCATCCTCGTCGTCGCGGAGAGCGACCTCCGGTTGCGGGGGGCCGACTGGTGCGCCGCCGTCCTCGCCCACGAGGTCGGCCACTACTTCGTCACCCGCCACCACCTCTTCGCGGTCCCCTTCCCGCTCCCCGACGCGCTGCCGGTGCTGATGAATAGCCTCGAAGATCCGCGGGCCAACGCCTGGATCGTCGGGCGCTACCCCGGCACCGTGCGCTGGCTGGCGCGCCTCCACGAGGAGCCGCCGCCGGTCCCCGTGCCGGCGTTCCTCGCGTTCTGTCGCGAATGCGCCCGCGAACCGTTCCGCGACTGGCAGCCTTCGGGCCGCGAACCGGCCCTCGTCGCCGACGCCCTCGCCGAGACGCGCGACGCCCGCCGGCGGTACGCCCAGACGTTGCCGCCGACCGATCTGACGCTGCCGCCCGAAGCCGACGTAATGGACCGCTACCGCTCGGAGGTGTGGCCGGCGGTCGCAGCGCGCGACGTGCCGTCCTTCCGCGAGATGCTGGCGCGCCTGCGGGCGCTGGAGGCGCTGCGGATCGCCCGCGATGAGGTCTTGCCGGGCGCGGCCAGGCTTTTGGAGCACGACGTCGAGTTGCTGAGGCGCTACCTCGACTCGGGCCCGGATCGCCGTCCCGAGGCCGAACGCAGCCTGTCGAGCGGCGACCGGCCGGCCGTGCAGCGGATGGTGTCCGATGCCCAATCTCAGCCCGGATCGGCGGGTGAGCCGAAGCCGGGATCGCGCGAGCTCGCGGAGCGGATGCTCGGGGCGTGTTCGAAATGCTCGTCGGAGAGCGAAAAACCCGGCGCCGGCACCAGGGCCTTGATCGCGCCATCGAGCGTGCCGCCCGCGACCCAGTGCGAGATGCCCGGCCGGGGCGCCCCTGATCCCGGGGCCGAAGTGACCGCGCCAAGGTTGCGGTTGCCGCCGCCCACTTCAACCTATGACCGCGCCCTGAGTCGCGTGGCGGACCAGTTGCACCATCTGACGACCGTCCTCGAAGACCTCCTGCGGCCGCGCCGCCGGCTGCACGAAACGGCCGGCTTTCGCAGCGGACACCGGCTCGACCTCCGCCGCGTGATGGCGTTCGAGGCCGACCCGCGCCTGTGGGACAAACTGTGGCGGCGGAAGAGCATCCCGGACCGCCACCAGACGGCCTTCAGCCTGCTGGTCGATCTGTCGGGGTCGATGCACGGCCCGAAGACCGACGCGGCGCAGGCCGGCACGGTCCTGATGGCCGAGGCGCTCCATCGGCTCCAGATCCCGTTCGCGATCAACGGCTTCCAGGACCGGCTCATCCGCTTCGCCGACTTCCACGACGGCTTGACCGAGCGCGTTCGCACCGCCGTGGGCGAGATGGCGCTGGAGGTCGCCGGCCAGCGACAGGGCGGGAACAACGTGCCGGGCTTCAACGACGACGGCCCGTGCCTGCGCGAGGCGGCCGAACAACTGCTCGGTGCCCCGGCGGACGACCGCATCCTGATCGTGGTCAGCGACGGCATGCCCGCCGGCCGCCACTCCACCGAGCAGGACCTGCGCAACGTCGTTCGCTTGCTCGCCCGCGAGCCTCGGCTGCGGCTGATCGGCGTGGGCATCGGCCCGGACACGGACCACGTCCGCGACTTCTACCCGCACTCGCGGGCCAGCGTCGGGCTGGATCAGTTCGCCGGGGCCATCGCCGAGTTGTTGCGGGTGGTGCTGGAATGACGGCTTATGGCGGTCCTCGGTGCTGCAACTGTAATGGCGAACAGGACAACGGCGATGGTGACGGATCAGGGGTGCAGGACGAGATCGTAAAAGATGAACAGGGCAGACTGTGCCTGGGCATGGCCGGCAAGTCCCAGATCCACCGGCGGGGCCGAGAGAACCCGAGAACGGAGTCATCGAGCGGCAACAAGTGCTTGACAGCGGAGGAAGAGACAGCAACGATGGGTTGTCGGGAGAGGTTGCCCAACGGTCGTGTTGAGCGAGCCGCCCGGTGCCCTCTCCTTGCAGGTGGCTGGATAGGTCTCCAGAACAGAAGGAGGCTCCTTGTGCGAGTCTACACCGTGTCCATTCCGGTCGGAACCAAAGACCGGGAGTTCGAGGCCTATACTCGTCTATTGGCGGAGGTGGGGATCGACGTCTCAAACTCGCCGCGGGCCCCCGAGTCGGGCACCGACAGACGATGGCTCTATGCCTGGAAAAACAAGAGCGAGGCCGAGCGATTCGCAGCGGAACTTCGGCGTCGAACGAGGAACCTGGACTGGTTCGTCCACGAGTTTGAAGTCTCTTCCGAGGAGCGTGGGCCCGTTGCACCATTGGACGTCGCCACCGTCCCAGAGGAAGACGGATATACCTACTACCTGACACCGGAGAGCCGCGAACGAGTCGTTGCGGCCTATCCAGGGACCAAACTCCCGCTGAGTCTGAAGGTGGGAATCGACAAACAGCAAGACCTCCTCCGGGGAAAAGGGGACGACGGGTGGATGGAGGTTTCCCGCGTCCTTACGGGCCGAAATGAGGAGGAAATCGACTCGCTCGGCGGAGTCCGCGTCGTCGTCGGGGAGGACACCGTGGCGTTTCAGCGCATCCCGACCGCGGCCGCCACGGACTGACGCCGAGCGTGGGGAGGGGGGATGTACTATCAGATTGGCGCGGGAGATCTTTATCGTGTGACCCGGCCGAACACGGTCTGGCCCGAACCGGTTCAAGGGCTCGGCGCTTTCTATACGCCGAAAGACGGCAGCCGCTACAACAGGCCGCATCAGCGGACGGTCAGTTGCTCGGAAGACCCGCTCGTGGCGATTACCGAAGCGGCGTTTTATCAGGCCCTCAAGTGGAGAGAGGCGATCGCGTCCTCGCTCGCCAACGCCGTCGGGTACCCATTCCGTTCGGAACATCTGTTCTGGGCCTTCCGGATCGACCCGCGCCCGCCGGTCATTAACTTTGAACACGCCGGTGCGGTCGTCGCGTTCGGGTATTCGCCCCACGTCGTCACGAATCCCAGCCAGAATTATCGGGCCACCCAGGATCTTGCGGACATGGTCCGAGGTCATGCTCCTCCCCTTGGTTCCCCTGATCCCCCTCCGGAGGGTGTCCTAGCGCCTTCGGTGCGGGCCCTGAAGGTCGGAGCCTACCAGCCGAAACAGCTCGCCTTGTTCGTGATGGATAAAGCCCCTATCGTCCCTTACGAGGATCGGTCGAACCTCTCCGCGAAGATGCGCTTGGAGTTTGAGTTCTCCGCAGCCCTTCCGGCCGGAGGAGTGGTCAACTATCATAGCGATGCCATCAACTGGATGAAGCCGAAGTTCAAGCTCTCGGCGATTGGAGGGGCGCCATCGATCTCGCCAGTTCCTGCACTGGCGGGAAGGCCAGGGGCGAAGGCGATTCGACTGAACCGCTGGCTCACCCTGACCATCTGCTACTAATTTCGAGACACGCCGTCAGAAGGGGATGTCTATCCTCGGCGCAGGTTTGGCCGATGCCAGTAGCGAGGAGAGAGCGATGAAACGCGCGAGGCAGAAAGAAGTTCCCCCGGAGACGATGCTCGGAATGCTTGCGATGCGGTTTCGCGGCACCCGGGACGAGGGGGAGAGAGACGCGATCACGCAGGAGTATGCGGCCGTGGTGACGCGCCTGATCGAGAGCGGGAAGTGGACAGCGATGCCGACCTTCGAGAACCAGCTCCCGGACGAGAGGTTGCCCAAGGCGTTCTTCGACTACTGGGAGGTTCCGTGCCCTCATGAGCAGAACGGAAACTGGCAGCAGCCGAAGTAGGAATAGGGTGGTCGAGGGGAAGAGTTGTCGGGCGGCGGTGCCTCGACCTGCACAACTCCACCCCCAGGCCGTTCTGGCTTAGGTCCACCTCGAGCAGGATGCCCCGGCAGACGACCGCATCCTCATCGTGGTCAGGGTTGCCAGCGCCTTGACAGCGGTTCGGCGCGCGGGAGAATGGCCGCGTGTCGCAACGTCTGGCGAGGGCGGTTCTTCTCCCCCGCGACAGAGGCCCTCATGAGCACGACAACTCCTCCCCTCGCTTCCGCAAAAGCCGCCGGTCGGCCGCTTCTCTGGCTCGGCATTGCCTTCTTTTTGCTCGGCCGGATCGTCAAGGCCGTCCTCGTGTTCGGGGCCGGTCTCCTGCACACCCCCTGGTATTCGCCAATCCTGGCCACCATCGGGGTTGGCCTGATCGCGCTCTCGATCGTTCGCCGATTGACCGCCTGGCGCATCGTCGCTCTTCTGCTCGTCGGGGCCCTGGCGGCCGGCGAGTGGTGGTTCTTGCTCAGCTACTCCCGAATACCCACTTATGCGGGCCCCGCGTCGGCAGAGCAGCCCTTCCCCGAGTTCTCACCCGCCTCTCTCGCGGATGGCACGCCATTCGCGCGAGACAACCTGATCGGAGAGAAGCACACCGTGCTTGTCTTCTTTCGGGGGCGCTGGTGACCGCTGTGCATGATCGAGCTAGGTGAGCTCGAATCGCATCATCAGGACTTCGCCCAGCGGAACGTCCGAATCGTCGCTGTCTCTCTGGACAACCAGGAAGACACGGCGAAGACGGCGAAAAAGTTCCCCCACCTCGTCGTTGTGTCCGATGAACAGGGTAATCTCTCGGGCGCAGTCGAGGTGCTCGGGCCTCATCACGGGCCCGACGGCAAAGAGACCCTGTCTCCGACAACGATTTTGATCGACCGGCGCGGACTGGTTCGCTGGGCCCTCCGGCCGACCAGGTACGTCGAGCGCCTGAAGCCAGAAGAGGTGCTGGCCAAGGTGGACGAAAGTCTGGGCCGGCAATAGGCCCTGGGCGCGTCCGACAGGGCGCTCACCATCCACTCGGGTGGTCGGGGGCACGGCATGCCGTGCTTGAACGGGAAGACTGTTACGGCCGGCCAGGCTTGCCGCCGTGGTGGGAAAGCCGGGCTCTCCCCACGCCTCGTGGTGCCTATACTTGCATAAGTGTGTCGTATTCGCCTTCCCGGAGACTGTATTATGTCCTCCCCTCGCGACCGCGACCTTCGCCTGGAACGGCTCGGCGATCGCAATGGCCGGCGTCCCGACCACCTCGGCGAGGCCGCCCACGTCGGGTCGCCGCTGGCGGGCGCCAGCGAGAGGAGGGAGCTCCAGGCCGCCTACGAGGCGCTTATTGACGCCGTGTTCACCGCGCCGGGGGCGCCCGAATGGCTGGCCGGACTGCGGCAGGCGATGGCGGCATTGCTCGCCGGCCAGGGCTCGGCCCGGCACATCCCAGCTGCGCGCGATGCGATCCGCACGACGGGCCCTGGCCCTGCGCGACCCTGATGGTGTCAGAACGTGAAGTCGTCATCGTCAAGGGAAAGCGAGCCGCGCGCTCGCGGCGCGTCCTTCAACTCCAGGACGGCTAGGCGTTGGCCCAGGGGCGAGGCCGCCAACGCGGCAGCGGCCGACTTGTTGATCTGGTTGTCTTTCAGACGCAGGACGAGCAGCCCACGGAGGTGCGCCGTCTCGCCCAGGGCCAGCGCCGCCGCAGCCCCCAGGCCGTTCTGGCTCAGGTCCACCTCGAGCAGCGCGTCCGACGCCGGCGATTCGGCCAGAAGCGCTGCCCCCTTGTCGAACAGGTCGTTGTCGCGCATCCGGAGCGTGTGCAGCGCCGGCGGCTCGCGCTCCAGCAGGTCGGCCAGCCCGACCGGGCCGAAGTGGTTGTGGCCGACGTCCAGCAGTCGCAGCCCGTCGAGGAAGGACGCCTTTTTCGCCAGCAGGCGGGCGCCGGCCAGGGGGACCTCACACCGGTCGAGCCGCAGCGCCTTCAGTTCGCGCAGGCAGGGGGCGGTGGCGAGCTGCTCCGCGCCGAGCTCCTTCAGGACGTTCTCGCCGAGGTTCAGCACCTCCAGCCGCAGCCCCGCCACGGCATCGGCGAATTCGCCCATCGCCTGCCCGTCGAGCCGGCCGCCGCGCAGGGACAGATCCTTCAGCGCGTCGGCACGCGGCGAGCGCAGCAGCGCCCGCAGGCCGGGCCGGCGGACGTCGCTGCCCGACAGCGTCAGGGAGCGCACGCGGGCCAACCCGGCCCAGCCGGCCAGGGCCTCCATCCCGGCCGCGTTGATGATCGGGTCTTCATAGTACTGTTCGTAATGCCCCGGCCCGGAGAGGTCGAGCTCCTCCAGGGCCGTCAGCGTGGCGGCCTCGGTCAGGGCGCGAACGCCGGCGGTGCCCAGGCCGTTCGACGTGAGGCGCAGCGCCCGCAGCCCCGTCAGATGGGGCGAGGCGGTCAGCTGGCTCAGGTCCTCGGCACTCAGGCCGAGTACGGTCAGGGCGCGGAGGGTCGAGAGCTGCGGGGAGCCGGCCAGCCAGGCGATTTCGTCCTCGAAAGGCCTGCCGGTAAGGGTCAACTCGCGCAGCTCGGCGATTGGCGTGACCGCTTCCTTGGCCTCCTTCCGGCGCGGCCAGTGGACGGTCACCGCCTCGACCGGGGCGACGGCCCGGCAGGCGTGGGCCTTGGCCCGCATCGCCTCGAAGCTGGCGAACGACACCTCGGCCACGATGCCGCGGCGGAACCCCTCCCACTTCACCCCCTTGATGGCCGGCAGCTCCGCCAGCCACGCCTCTCCACGTAGCTCGAGCAACTCCTGCTCGCGCAGGCGCAGGCGCACCTGGGCGGCGTCCCACGCCGGCCGGCGCGCCCGCTCGACCTGCACGCGGATGAACTCGGCGCGGTCGTCCTGGCCGTTCTCCGTCAGCCAGTCGGCGTAGACGAGGCGCGGGGTATCGTCGTCGATGTTGGCGACGACGTCGTCGAGGAAGCCTTTCGCCAGTTCGCCGCTCATGGCAACCCCTCCAGGATGGGGGCCAGTCGTCCGGCGACCTCGGCGACGACGGTCGCCAGGTCTCTCGGCGCGTCCTGCCCCCGCGACGATTTCACAAAATCGAGCCAGCGGGCCGAGGACAGCTTCATGCCCCACCACGACGCCGGCCCGAACAACGCCCGCGCGTCGTCGCCGGTCCCGCCGAGGTCGGCGAACGACGCGGCGAGCGCCTCGCGCAGCGAGGCGGGGCCCATCGGCAGGCGCGCGAGCAGCAGGCGGAGGTCGTTGAGGTCTTTCGGCCGCCAGCCCAGCATGCCGAGGTGCCACAGCGCCTGCGCCTTCTGCCCGACGATCGACTCGGGCCGGCACATCCACACGCAGGCCGATTGGCCGCACGCCGTCGGGAGCTCGCCGAACACCGGGGCCGGCCGCGGCGGTGGGCCGCCGGTCACGTCTACCTGAAAGTCGGCCTCGTCTTCGCCCGTGGCCCCACAGGCGTGGACGCGCACGCCGGGGTTGTCCGTGTGCTGCCAGATGCCCTCGACGCGGAGCCGGTCGGCGTCGAAGGCCACCCCGTCGGCGACGCCCGCGTCGGCGAACAACGGCAGGTAGCGGCGGGCCGCCTCCTCGACGGTCAACGGGGACGGGGCCACCAGATCGAGGTCGAGGGCGGGGCGCGGCATCGGCCGGAACCAGTGGCGCAGGAGCATGCCCCCGCGCAGCACCAGCCCCCCGGCGTCGGGCAACCGGGCCAGGCGCAGGAGGACGCCCTCGAGCAGCCGGTGGCGAGTCGCTTCCAGGGAGATCGCCGCGGATTTCATGCCGAACAATGTAGCCGGCAGGCGTGGGGCGGGTAGATGTGCGGCACTTGAAATCGCCTCTCCCGGCACCAGAATACCTGCTGGCCATCGACCACAAGTGGTTGACGTTCCGGTCCCAGGGCCGACACTACCGCCTGACGGACGTGGATGGCGACCTCGTGCGTGGCGTGCTGGCGCGAGTGCGAGGACGGCTGTTTCAGCCCCGCTGTCGGAGTGGTGACCGAATGCGCGTTCTGAAGGGACATACCGGGAAACTGCGGGCGGTGGTCTACTCGCCCGACAGCTCCAAACTCGCGACGGCGGGCGACGCCGGGGTGACGAAGTTGTGGGACGTCGCCGCCGGGCGCGAACTGGCGACGATCCGCCAGCCGGACGCGGGCGCGGCCAGACGGGCGGATGAGAAGCGCGTCGATCGCCTGGCATTCTCGCACGACGGCAAGTTGCTCGCGACGGCGACGCAACGCATTCGGCTCTGGGACGTCGCGACGGCGAGCGAGGTGCCGTTCCCCGATGAGTTGAGGGAGAGCAGCCCGCCAATGGCGTTCACTCCCGACGATGCGTTCCTGGTCCTCGCGCGAGGGTTGGGGGCCTACGGGAAGCCCCGCCGCTTCGAGAGCACGATCCTGGCCTGGGACCGGAAGACAGGAAAGATCGAAAAGCCGTTCGTCGAGCCACGCGAGGGCCCGGAGGCGCTGGCAGTGTCGGCAAGCGCCGACCTGCTTGCGGTCGCGTCCCAGCAGCACTTGCAAAGTCGCGTGCGCCTGTGGGGGCTGACCAGCAAACAGGAGCAGGGAAACCTCGACCTGCCGCGAATCCCGCAGGCCCACCTGCGGGCGGCGGTGCAAGAGCTGGCATTCTCCCCCGACGGGCAGGCGCTCGCCGTCGCGGCGGGGACGCAGGTGTTCGTCTTCGACGTGCCTGGCCAGCGCCTGCGCGGCAAGATCGAAGTCCACGCCAACCAGGTCGCCAGCATCGCGTTCGCGCCGGGCTCGCGGCTGCTCGCGACGGCCAGCCAGGACGGCACCGTGCGCTTCTGGGACGTTCCGTCGCTGAGCGAGCTGGCGGCGTACGACTGGGAGATTGGGAAGCTGCGCGGCGTCGCCTTTAGCCCCGACGGCATGACGGCCGCGGCGGTCGGCGAGAAGTCCCAGGTAGTGGTCTGGGACGTGGAACAGGGGCTGCTGTCGTGATCCGATCGCGGCGCGAGTCGGCGCCATTGCGGTGCCGCGCTGGCCGGTGGTACGATGTCCGACATGGTAAATCGCAATCTGGTCCGCGAGCTCGACGCCCCCGAGGAGGGCCGCGAACTCGAAGCAACGTCTAACGAACCGTTTCCTTCTCCCCAACCTGCCCTCGCCGGCCAGACCGGCGGCCTCGTTACCGGCAAGGTCTTGCGGGTCACGGACCGAGAGGTGTGGATCGACGTCGGTGCCAAGGGCCCGGGCGTGGTGCCCCGGGAGGAGTGGGAGCCGAGCCCCCCGCCGTGCCCCAGCGACGCGGTCGAAGTGTTGATCGAGCCCGCCGAGGAGGAGGACGGGGCGCCCCGGCTCAGTTACCGGAAGGCCCGGTTCGAGCGGCAATGGCGGGAGTTCGTCGGCCGGCACGAGGAAGGCGACACCGTTTCCGCCACGGTAACGGCCCGGATCACCGGCGGGCTCCAGGTGGACGTTGGCGTCCCGGCCTTCTTGCCCGCCTCTCAGGTGGACGTCCGCCGCCCGCCCGACCTCGCCCCGTTCGTCGGCCGAGCCCTCGAGTGCAAAATCCTCATCATCGACCCGGCGCGGCGCAACGTCATCGTCTCCCGGCGTGCGGTCCTGGAAGTCCCGCTCCGGACGATCAGGAGGAATTTGCTGGCGGAGATCGAGCCCGGGCAAGTCCGCACGGGGGTGGTCAGGAACGTCGCCGAGTTCGGCGCGTTCGTGGACCTCGGCGGGATCGACGGCTTGCTCCACGTCACGGACATGGCCTGGTCCCGCGTCCACCATCCGCGCCACGTGGTCCGGATCGACGAAACCGTCGAGGTGTACGTGCTGAGCGTGGACCGCGACAGGGAGCGGATCGCACTGAGCCTCAAGCACAAGACGCCCAACCCGTGGCCGGACCTGGCCGAGCGATTTCCAGCCGGCAGTCGCCACGCGGGCGAGGTGACAAGCGTGACGTCCTACGGGGCCTGGGTGAAACTGGCACCGGGGCCGGAGGGGCTTGTCCACTTGTCGGAAATGTCATGGACGAGGCGCCTCGCCGACACCTCGGAGTGTGTGGCGGTCGGGGACGAGATCGAAGTTCAGGTGTTGTCCGTCAAACCGGAAAAGCAGGAGTTGTCCCTGGGGATGAGGCAGGTCATGCCCAACCCGTGGGACAAGGTGGCCGAGCGCTATCCGCCCGGCGCCACCGTCCCCGGGGTGGTCCTTCGTTTGGCGAACTACGGGGCCTTCGTCGGGCTCGAAGCGGACATCGAGGGCCTGGTCCACCTGATGGAGCTGCGACGGACGCGGGCCCTCGCCCACCCCAGCGAGGTCGTGAGCCCCGGCGACCGCGTCACCTGTGTCGTGCTGAACGTGGATTCGGAGCGCCGGCGGATTGCCCTGGGGCTCCCAGATCAGCCGGAGGAGGCCCACCTCGCTGTCCGGTCAGGAACGGAAGGCGCTCCCCGGGCCGACCTGCCCGGGCAGCCCCGGCTCCCGGTTGAGGTGCTGGACTGGAGGGATCGCTTCGTCGTCCGGATGGCGCGGGAGGTTCGCGAAGCTCGGGCCTTCGACGGGCTGCCTATTCTGGCCGACGCCCTCGAGGATGCCGGGTGCGTCGAGGAAGCGATCCTGGCACACCTGCGAGACCGAGGGCCCCATGCCCGAAGGTGCTGGGTGCTGGACCTCATCCTGGGGCAGAGGTGAGATTGTGCCGCGCAGGTGCGCATCCGCATCCCGCGCAGAGAATACCTCGAACGTCATCCCGGAGGCCGGCATGCAACTCTCCTTGTTCCCCGAGGCCGGTTTCACCGGACACAGAAGCGGGCAGGACGCCTCGGTGAACTGGGACCGGCCCGCGGACGTGGGTCGCCTCGAGGCCCGCTACGTCCGCCGCTGCCCGGACTACTTCGTCGTCTACCTGTCGGCGCAGACCGGCTGCGCCCAGGGCTGCCGCATGTGCCACCTGACGGCCACCGGGCAGACGCGCCTCCGCGACGCGACGGTCGGGGAGATGATCGAACAGGCCCAGACGGTGCTGGAGCACTACCGGCGCGAGGCCCCGCCGGCCCGCAGCGTCCACTTCAACTTCATGGCGCGTGGCGAGCCGCTGGCCAACCAGGCCCTGCTGTCGGGCGCCGACGGCCTCCTCGGGGAGCTGTCGCGACTGGCCGTCGCTCTGGGCCTGCGGCCCCGCCATCTGGTCTCGACCATCTATCCGAGGGAGCTGGGGGACCGGCGACTGGAAGACGTCTTCGTTACGCATCACCCCGACGTCTATTACTCCATCTACAGCATGAGCGATCGGTTCCGCCGCCGCTGGCTGCCCAGGGCGCTCCCGGCCGAGGCGGCATTGGATCGGCTCGCGTCGTGGCAACGGAGCACCCACAAGATCGTTACGCTCCATCATGCGTACATCGCCGGGGAGAACGACGCCGAGGGCGACGTGCACAGCGTTTGCGACGCGCTGGAAGAGCGGGGACTGATGGCCCACGTGAACATCGTGCGCTACAACTCGCCGGGCCCGTCGCGGCACGGCGTCGAGCCGCCCGAGGAGGTGATCGAACGCAACGCGGCGATCTACCGCTCGCGCCTGCCGAACGCCCACGTCAGCGTCATCGCACGGGTGGGGCATGACGTGGCTGCCTCCTGTGGGATGTTCTTCGGACCGGGGGGACCGGTCGCGGACCGAGTGCCTTTGGGGATGGCTTGATCGTTGTTCCCGAAGACACAATCACCCACCGAGACGCCTGTCACGGCACGCGCGGAAGTTGGGGATTGGGGCCAGCACTTGCGGTGGCGTTGGGGTCGCCGGAAGCGCCGGGATCGAGCGTGCGCAACACGCGCTCGGAGTGCTGACGCGGCGCGCCGCGGAAGGACGACCCCGGCAGCCAGGCCGACCCGTCCGCCCGCGCCAGGGCGATGAAGTTCGTGCGCTCGGGGTGGACGTCGTCCTTGGATCGCGAGGCGTCGTTGACCAGGAACGGGCCGAGGAATGACAGATCGACGTCAACGGCGACATGATCGGGCGGGTTGGTCGGCTTTGGCAAGCCCGGTGCGCCCCACGCCTGCCGGCAGCAGTCGTAGCCCACCCCGACGAACGAAGCCGGCAGACGTTCGCACCGATACACTCCCGCCAGTTGCCAGCGCACTCGCCCCAGCCATCGGCCCCGTTCGCACCGAACGGGTAGGGGTGAGTGGGGCGTGCGCCGCGCCATAACGCAGGGCAGCCAACAGGAAGGTGATCTCGCCCTCGCTCAGTCGGGCCGCGTCGATCTCAACGGGAAAACAAATCAACGGGACGAAAGAAGGCTAAATAGGACCAGCGGGGCGTAGAATGAGGGGGCGAGCGCCCCAGCTTCGAGGGGGCGGCGAATCGCGATTTCCTGCGCTCGCGGCCCTCGCCAGCGCCGCCTTCACGCCAGCGATCGATCTCATCCAGGCCGCTCGCCCAGTTCGAGAGTGGCGGCCAGCAACTCGTCGTGGAAGTCCTGGGCCTGGGGCGAGAGATCGGGCTGGTCGGTGGTGCCGCGCCGGCGCCGGGCGATCAGCCGGACCTCCAGAGGAGGGAAGCTCTTGCGGTCGAGCGCCCGGACGATCAGCCCCGAGGCCCCCGCCGCGCGCACCGCCACGGCGCTGACCACGCCCACGCCCAGGCCCACGCGGACGTAGCTCAGTAGCGTTTCCCAGCCGCCGATCTCCAGCGTCACGTCCAGCCGGTGCAGCAGGCCTTTGTTCCGCAGCCCCTGATTGAAGGCCTGTCGGGCCGAAGCGTCGCGCTCCGGCAGGATCAACGGCAGGCCGGGCAAGGAGCTCGGCTTGGCCCCGTCGGGAAGCGCCGCCACGCGGGCGCTCCAGACCGAGCCCGTGCCGCAGACCAGCGCCAGCGGATCGAGGAACAACGGACGGATGTAGAGCGGGCGCCGGGCGATCTCGTGGATCGCGTCGTCGGGGCCCATGACCGCGGCCAGGTCGAGATAGCCATTGGCCACGCGCTCGATGCGTGCCCGGCCTCGCAAGGTGCTGATGCGGAGGGGGACGTCGGGGTGCTTGTCGCGGAACGCCCGGACGGCCTGGTAGACGAAGGTGGCGACCGCATGCTGGCCGCCGGCGAAGCGGACCTGCTGCCCGGGCGCGGGCCCTTCCACGAACTCCTGCAAGTGTTCGTAGCGCTGGACGATCTCCTCGACGGCGGGGAGGGCGCGCTCTCCCTCCTCCGTCGGCTTCCAGTGCTTCCCCACGCGCACCAGCCAGGGCCGATCGAGCACGGGGCCGGCGTGCTGGAGGAAGCTGAGGCGCTTGGAAATGCTCGGCTGGTTGATGTTCAGCTCCAGAGCGGTCTTCGCCGCGTCGCCGTCGTTGCGGTGGAGCAACAGGAACGTTTGCAGCAGCTCCAGCGAGAGGCTCACTCGGCGAGGCATGTCGTTCCTCCCGCGCGACGGCAGCCGCCCTGGGCCTGCCGATTCGCGTTGGTTGACGGTATCCCTTCCTTTATAGTATGGTGAGGGCTTCGGAGAAAGAAGGCGAAGCCCCCGCTGTCCCACGAGGCCCCGCCATGTCCCCCCCGCCCGCCCGCGCCTGATCGAGGTTTGCGACCCCCAGGTGGCCGGCTTCCAGTGCGGCGACTACGCGCTGGCCCACGACCTTCGCTGGCTCGACGCGCTGCGCCCTTTGGCCGCGGTCGCGGGCGTCATCCTGCACGCCAGCCGCATCCTCGAAGTGCTGGCCCGCCTGGGGGTTGGCCAGACCGCTCAACGGGACAACAACCTTTACGAAAACCTCAACCAACTCCAATACGACCACGGCATGCCCCGCCCGTTGAGCCGCTGCCTGCACCAGTTGCGGCAACTGGGCAACGACGCCCGCCACGTCGTGCGCCCGCTCAACGTGGCCGACGCCGAGTTCGCCTTTTACGCCGTGATCCACTGGCTGGGCTGGTACTTCCGCGACTTCCGCCACGGCCCCCGGCGGCTTTGCAATTCTATGACGTAAGTCCTTATTCCTTGGTCGGAAATATACCGATGGATAATGACTTACGGCATAGAATTGCAAAGCCGCCGGGGGCCGTGGCGGAAGTCGCGGACGTACCAGCCCAGCCAGTGGATCACGGCGTCAAAGG